>CADCDW010000011.1 GCA_902800325.1 uncultured Lachnospiraceae bacterium | reverse complement strand
AAATAGCTTTGGTAAATCGTTGGTAAAAATCTACTGTAACATCCCCAAAACACTGTAAAATCAAGTATTTTTAATCAAGGTTAGTATATTGCCGTGGCAGATAAAGAGCACGCGTATACTCATGTTTTTTCCTCCTAAAAAGCCTTATTTTGCCGTAATTTGCCGTGTTATGCCACTTTCAAAAATGTATAAAGTATTGTTACAATGCCACGTGACATTGATTTTTAGTACATATCTTGGCATATCGTGGCAAAATAAGGCAAATCGATACACTCATTCGTAGTAGAAACGTAGTCAAAATAAGGTGTGTTACTACTCCAATTTTGGTGGGTGCATTTGAAACCTTTGAATCCTAAAGGGGGGGTGCCTTTTTGCACCCAGGGGGGCAAATCCAAAGTCTATAGTTCTTTTCGACATTCAGGACATCGATTGCCACGTATTTTAGTTCTTTCCTTTACAACCGCTTCCCACATATGTCCTTTTTTACACTTCCAATGGATACGTTTATGACTTCCCCAAGTTACCATATCTGGAGTCAATTCTCCATTCTGAAGCGCATCCCATTCTTCCAATATATATTCTCTATCATTCTGCTTACACCAAGTTTCTAAATCATTTATCCCCTTAATAGCTTTTTTATTTGTTCTTGAACAAAAAGGACAGCCATGATTATATGTTCTACTTTTAATCTGAGCTTCCCACTCGTGCCCTTTTAAACACTTCCACCATACTTTAGCATGACTTCCATATGTAACTGATTGTGGTGTTATATCCATATTTTTTTCATAATTCCACTCATCGCACAAATTAGAATTATTTTCTCTGCACCACTCAGCTAATGTTACTTTATTTCGTTTAACATTATTACCAGTATTACATACTGGGCACCCCGTTCCATTTACACGGTTATACACTGTTGCTTCCCATTCATGCCCCTTTGAACACTTCCAATGCATTTTTTCTTTATATGTTTTTGGAACTTCAAATGGTTTTACAGTATTTTTTTTATAATCCCATTCATCTAATAAAATACTGTTATTATCTCTGCACCAGGATTCAAAATCATTCTCTCCAGTCACTACTCGTTGTCCAGCACAATATGGGCACCCCAATTTATGCTCACCACGTGTATTAATCGATGCTAGCCAAGAATGACCATTTTTACATTTCCACCATATTTTTTTATTATTTCTTGCCGAATAAACATCTGGTGTAATACCTTCATTTTTTTCAACGTCCCATTCCTCTATCAGTTCTGGAAAAATACTAGCAACACTGTTCTCTTTAAGAACATTCATATAATATGCCCTTATCGATAACTCATCTAGTTTCATATCTATATTAGGAATCATTTTACTATTGGTAATAGAATTGATTACTTTATATAGTTCTGTTAATGCCCATTCGAATTCATTGGTGACATATTTACCATTCATTGCAATAAATTCAATGACAACTTGTCCATCCGTTTCATAGACAGAAGTATTGTCCTTCGTTTCTCGCAATCTAATTAATCTTATACCTTCTGAAACAAGTTTCTTTGTTTTTTCAAAATCTTTCTTTTCTTTCTCCTTACCTGAATGCCACATAGAACCATCGTATTCTACTTCATATAAATTATCACTATAACAAATCGATTTAATTGGTATAGCTTTATAATTCTGTTTTTTTGCATTTAAATCGTGACAATAAATAGTATATCTTGAATTTGGATAACTCTTGTTCCCCTTTTCATACTCTGGTGAGAAACCTCTCAAATATACTTGTGGAATATAATGCTGTTTTTTTGTCATCTCTTCAGTTTTTGACATTTCATTCTCACATCCTCATCATTTGGTAGTAAGTGGTCATCCATCACCATATCTTTTAACGATTGCTCTAACAATTTAACGATTCTTGAAAAGCCCGAAAAATAAGGGTTATTAAGACATTGGCACCATTTACAGTAAATTAATTATCAAACCCTTTAACGATATCTCAAAACCCACAATGAATCTGTTACCATGACATTTTCATTTTACATTCCGTCATTCGTAGTAATACCGTAGTCAAAGTATTATTCGTCTGCCACGATATGCCAAATTATGCCGCGGTATGCGCAAATAAAGGCATTCAAGCCTCCGTCCTGCCGTGGCAGATAAATAAGATTTGTATCATAGTTTTGATTTACTCCTTTTTACGTATAAACTTCAAGTCGTGCACTTAGCAAAATCAAGTGTTTTCGTCAAGCTTGCTTGCAAGAAAATGCTTGATTTATGCTAAGTATAGGACGCCAGTCCGCGACCGAGCAAGATTTTCTTGCGAGGTGAACGACTGTTGAAAAGCCTTGATTTACAAGGGTTTTCTGGATTTTTGTGATTTGCTCTGAAATGCGTGAATGTGGCAAATCAGAGCAGATTTTAGCAAGTTGTTACTACCTGTTAGTAGTAAAATTAGTAGTAAAACGAAAATTCTTACTACTAAGGGATATCCTTCATTCTACTTTTCTATTCTTGCCGCGCAGTAAATACCATATATCCGACAGTTCCTCTTTCAGTGAAATAGTTTCCTTCTATTTTCTTAACATCATCAATATTCAGAATTGCTGTTCCATGATGAATAGGGCTACGCTCTTGAATATTTGCTTTAGGATTATTCTGATATGTATATATCAACTGATTAACATTATAATTATCTATTATTGTTGCTATTACACTGAAACTACCGCTTTCTTCTGATTTGTATTTCACAGAAATTTTTGAAAAAGTTTGTTTAATAGTTAATATACCCTTATATATTTTACTCTCATCATAAGTAGAAGAAATCTCGCCATCATATGTTTGCGCTAAAACAGGAATTCCATGCACCTTAGCTATATATTTCCATTTCCATATCCACAAATCAAACACTTTAATTATAATAAATCCAGCAGCAATGGCCTCACCAATATATCCAAAAAGAGTATATACTAATTTCAAAAAATCTCCCCCATTCCATAATTCAAGTATCCCTTTCATTGATGGAATGCATCTTAATATAAATAAAATAATCGTAGTCCAAATCCCAATTTTCACAAGTTTTTCCATTGAATTCTTCATTCTAATACTCCAAATAATTATACATTTTATTTAAAAACTGTTTAGCACTGTCTTGATCCCATTTTCTACCTGAATGAAATAGATATAGTCTTTCGCTTACTTCTCCCCACGATTTTGCTCGTCCTTCGTTTATTTCATTCCACAAAAAAGCTATACTTTCTTTTAATGTTTCATTCCATGTATCATATTTTGTTATATATGAATTATTCACATTCCAAACTAAACATTCAACCAAAAAAGAAGTAATTATATCTCCATTAATCAAGCCTTCACTAACCATGTTATTTCTAATGTGTTTCATAATACGAACCAATTTCTTATAGCAATAATTAGTTTTGTTGTTCTTTTCTTTTCCATTCTTAATATGTTCTTTAGGATAATTGACTATCCACTTACCATCTTGAGAACAAAACTTTATCCCTTCAACATACCTAGCCGGGTCTTTACTATGAATGATCTTGTAATCTTTATACAGAAGTGCTGGAACTACATCTGCATTAACATGATAACTGTTAGCATCAATGTCAATACACTTGTTCCCTACAGTCACATTAGAATATCCAAACTTATCTCTCAATGCATCTATTACATATTTTCTAAAATCCGAAAAGCTAACACTTCCATCCGAAAATCCATAATCACTTGCACTGGTTCCATCTTCATAATTACCAAAAAATGTTGATGTCAACATAACGCATATATCAATATCACTATTTTGTCTGACATTAGTATTATTCGCATATGAGCCTTGAGCAAAAATCTCATATGTCATTAACGATAGCTCATTGTGAGACCTAATTGCGTCTTTTATCATTTTGATAGTATTTTCGATTCTATCCTCTTCAGTTTGAGAAAGTGGTGCTGTCCAGGTTTGTAAAGTTGTTTCTGAATACTTCATCATTTGTATCCCCCAAATTTCATAATATTTTTATTGCAAAATAAATTATAAATCATTTGTTGTACCAAAAACTGGACTCAACTCAATCTATGACATATAAACTATCTGCATTTATTTGCTCCCTACGGCCTATCCGCAATTATCCCCTCAATAATACTTGCAATATTACTAGAAACTACGCCCTTTACATTATGAATATCCTGATTAATACATTTTTCCTGTTCAATTGCAATAGTCACATTCTCTGCAAGATTACCAATCTTACTATTCTTCTTTGAATTCATTCCAGTTGCCTCTAACAGCACATTATATGGATATCTATATCTTTTCTTCTCATCTAGTTCAAAGAACTTGTCATTATTATCCTTGATATACTTTTCGTATGCACCTTCAATATGCAAAAGCAAGAACACTTCAAAGCCGGGATTCGTAATTCCAATAATATTGCTCTTCTCGCCTTCTTTAATAAGGTCCTCATATCCCGATACCTTTTCCTCAAATATATCAGCATCGAAAATGACAATCATCTTATCATGTTCCTTATCAAAATCCAGTGATTCATCATCTTTCAATGTTTCGGCAAATTCTAACAATTGCTTCGGATAAGAAAGATTACTATGTTCTTCTGTCTTTTCCATTAGACGAATATCAATTAATGGATGAATGTTTAAGGTCTTTCTTAAATCAATTAGTTTTCTAAAATAAAATGTTTCTGTATTAGCTCCTTCACAGATGAAGAAGTACTTTCTAAATGGCTCTATCTGTTCTTCTGCATCTGAAGGTCTAACGTTCCAATTTGTATAAGTATGAATCGGCATAACTACTCCTCCTTTCGGAAGGAAAACTGCTTAAACACAGGAATAGCGCCATATCTTCCTTCGAGATAGGCCTTGCTTAATTTCTTGTCATACCTTTCTTTGAATCGATCAAGAGAATAGATTGTACTTGCATTGTTAGCATCTCTTTCTACGAACCATATCTCATCTCTTCTGAAAAGCTCCTGATCCATAATTGTATCTTCATGAGTTGTAAAGAGAAGCTGCATACGCTCTCCCTCATGAGCTTGCATAAATAATTCAAGAAAATGCTCTGTAAGCTTTGGATGCAAGCTTCGCTCTAACTCATCCACCACAAACAGTGTATCCTCTCTCTTAGTTAAGAGCATATCTATCAAATCAAACAGACGCTTTGTTCCATCTGACTCTTCTGCAAAGTTAAAATCAAAAATTGATTCTCCATGCTTTAATACTAATGTTGTAATCTCCGGTTCTTCATTGCCTTCCATTTTAATATTAAAGAATCCATCCGCAAGTCTCCAAGACATCTGAATTTTAGGCATATTTGTTGCCTGCATCTGTTTCTTTAAGGATGCAAATATTCCAGAGAGCACTTCTACAGGGATCATCTTGCTGAGCTCATCCATAGAAATAACACGTGTACTAATCTGGCTTACACCTGTATCAAATGTCTGTATCAACCCACTAATCTTCTCCAACGACTCCTGATTATAATATGCGTCTGTATTAGAGATACCCATATTCGGATTCAATATGATTATATTATTATTCAGCCAGTTAAATACATCTCTAAAGAATATCAACTTTGATGTTTCTTCGTACTTCTTACCTCTATTCATTTCAGACAAAAACAACTGACCTTCATGGCCGGCAAAGTCCTCTGCGTATACAGAAAAACGGTTTTCTTCCGCTTTTGTCAGCTTAACCTTCTCACCTAATGTTGGAGTATTCACGCCTTCTCTTATGAATAGATTATTAGCTGATCCATCCTGCAATAATTCATATAGCCATTCTTCTGTAATTCTTCTCTCGCTTAATACTGCGGAAAAGCCATATGCATAAAATTTATCTCCCACAGTGAACTGCAACTCAAATATACTTTCTCTGCTTTTGTTCTCCATAGAATTACGACAGAAGTCATTTACAGAATTCACAGGAAGTCCATCATTAATAGTTGCTTTGATAAAATCAAAAACTCTAAATAGATTTGACTTACCAGAAGCATTTGCTCCATATACAACAGCATTCTTCAATAAATTGATCTGCTTAATCTTTATTTTATGATCCTTGTTCCCCTGCATCTTGCTAGAGGACACCATAGAAAGTTCTTCACGCTTATCAAATGACTTAAAGTTCTCCACCGATACTTTTACTAACATGGCGCACACCTCCTAATATTAACTTAATTCATTATATTATAATTATATACAGTTTTCAATATTTATTTCTTTATTTGGAGATTTTTTCTCCAAATAAGTGTGCAGAATTATCCAAATATGTGTTCACCATAGAAATTCATCCCATATTCACACAAACTTGACTATACTTCCTTCAACCTTTTTTAAACCTATTTCGGCATATTTTCATTTTGCCGAATTTCATTTAAAAGCAGATTAAAAAGAGCCTCCAGGCCCATCACCCAAAGACTCTAAATCAACTCTATGCATTTTCAGCTTCTATTATAGTTTCAATAATACGATACACTTCTGTGCTTGGCATAAATTCAACCGTATGTGGCTTTTTTCCACCTTGAAGATTATACTTCTCCAGCCTCTTTGCATTCGTGACAGCATTATCCTGCATTGGTCGAAGTAACTCGTACATATCTTCCTTGTTTTTATCATACTGAGGTATTCTCTTTTTAAGTTCATCAACAACTTCTTCATTTGAACCAAATGCCTTAGTAGAATAATCATAATGGCATAGATACCATATCTCAAAACATGGACTCGAAACAATTAATGATAAATCATTCGCTTCAGCTTTTTTATCAGCTAATGCTATCTGTTTATTTTTACTAGCCACAAAATCCGAATCAAGAACACAGTATGCCGTATCACCTGCTTCCGGATCAAATCCCATATCTTTACATTCCGAAAGTAATTCTGACGTCATATTAACAGGATCCGTTGCGCCTCCCTTTGCAAACCTTATCTGCACCTTATCACTGTTAAACTTCTTGAAATATAGCTTCTCAGTTTTATTCTTTCCTTCAGTGGCAATAAAAATAATCTTCTTACGCTTTCGACTATTTGAATTACGTTTTTTAGGAGTATAACCATGTTTGTTTAATCCCATAGGCCATCCCCCATTCCCAAATCCGGTACAGAACCATATCTGCCAAGCAGGTAAGCTTTTCTAATATCTTCACGTGTTCTAGGTGAAAATTCATCTAATGAATATAATTCTGAAACGCCAGTCTTTTGATTCTTTTCTACAAAATAAATCTGGTCTCGTCTTAAATCATTAAGATTAAGCAAAGACATGGTATGCGTAGAAATAATCAGCTGCGCATTTTTTATATTCACTTCTGGATTATTAAATAGTCCCACCAAATAGCAAACAAGCATTGGATGTATGCTCTTATCAAACTCGTCAATACATACGGTCTCTCCCGTTTCAAAAGCCTTTTTGATAATCGGGCTCATGAAGAATATCTTCTGTGTTCCAAGTGACTCTAAGTGCATTCCCAAAGGGAAAACTTCTTTATTTCCCTCTCCATCCTCAATAATGTGCTTTGTAGTTATCTTATACTCTTTACCTCGTATCTCTGGCACAGTACCTGGTTGATTAGCAAGCATTAGCGCTGGAATTCCTTCCAAAGGAACATCACGACTTTCAAACTCATAATCACAGATATTAATATCCGCTTCTTTCAGAATATTATTGGTAAATCGTCTAAGCGAATTGTCAGAATCCTTCTCAAACATATCGCCTGTGATATTTAATGCATTCTCATAATTCGTATCATAAGTATTTATAGAATTCGCAATCCACATCATCGGAATCTTTGTTTCTTCTGCATTCCAGGCTGTTGCTGTCGCAAGGAAAAGTTTATTCTCTGTATTTCTCTCCGTGAGCGGTTTTAATTTTGTTTTTAACGTCTGATTGGTAAATGTGTACTTTTCCTCAGCCGACTCGTCTCTTTCAAAAATAGTTGTTGGGCGTGAAGAATTATATACATAAAGATACTCTGTACATACCTTTTGATTAGTAGCAGAATATCCATACACATACTTCTTACCTTCTGCAACAAACACAAATTCAAAAGAAGTAGGTTCCTTGGCTGATTCATTATCAAACAAGTATGGAACGATTGTATACAACGGTTCTCCAACCTGTCTGACATCCGATCTTTTTACAGTAATGATTGCCGCAGTCAATGCCAAAAACAAATTACTTTTTCCTGCAGCATTTGCGCCAAAAACAGTGGCTACCTTTAGTACCTTCTCTTTACCAAATTCTACCACATTATTTGGTAAATTCTTATCCGACGAACCCTCTAATGATAAAACAGTTCTTTCCTTGAAGGATCTGAAATTCTCCACCGAAAACTGTAATAACATAATATCCCTCCTTTATATGACGCGTATTAATATTATACCACGTCGCTACGGATTTTCAATCTCAAATTGATGTTTTTGTCATTTTCTGCCATTTTTCGTATTTTCAACATATATTTCGGCATATTTCAGCATTTCTTAACCGTTAACTTGATCACACTAACTACCTTTGACCTTTTAAACCTAATTCGTCATTTTCCGCTTTTGCCGAATTTCCTTTAATTTCTCAGTCACTCCTACTACTAACAAAAGTGGCCAATCCGCAACACCTCACGAATCAGCCGCCATATATGCAATATATTGTTCAATTATCAGTCCCTAATGCATCAATCAATTTTCAATATCTAATGTCAACGATTTATTAAAATGTTCATGTCCAATAATAAAAAGACTCGCATTTTTTTCTACTAGTTTACTTTGCCACCTTTTCTTATCTGAAGCGGCATCATAATGTTGACGTGTTCTTTTAAAAATATCATTTGACTCACCTACATAAACCTCATAATCTCCTGAGTCTTGCCTGTTATGAATATAAACAGTAGGAAAGTTCATAATTATTTCTTGCGTCTTTTCATCTTCGGCGGACAGTGACACATTTTCATAAAAATCCAATGCATCTCGGCTATCTTTTATTTACTTTATAACTGTTTTTGCTATATTAACATTCATTATGCAATCATTTCTCCTTATCCCAATTCCATGTATACTTGGTACATCTTCCACAATTATGGATTATTTTCACGTACTACATATTTATCAACCAATTTGCAATATCCATTATTTGAATTCCCTCATATTGATAATTCTCCTGATGTGTTCTTGCAAGAATCATTTTGGGATATGCATCTTTTATTGCCAATAATGGAGTATATTCTCTTTCAAAGGTTTCCGGATTATCAATGTATTCCGAAACCTGAATATAGATTTTTTCATCTCTCTTTATTGCCACAAAATCAATCTCTTTTTTATACAGTACACCTGCGTATACTTCGTATCCTCTTCTAAGCAACTCAATCGCAACCAGATTCTCCGATATTCTTCCATAATCTGGATTCTTATTACCAAGTCTTGCACTTCTAAAACTAGGATCCGCCAAATAATATTTATCATTTGATGCCAAATACTTTTTTCCACGAATATCATATCTTCTAATTCTGTAAAAACCAAAAGCATTACATAGATATCCTATATAGGTTCCTACCGTCTTGTCATTTGTTTTAATTTTATTCGACTCCAAAGTATTGGCCATCTTATTTGCAGAAATAACATTCGAAATATTGTCCATTAAATAATCTGCTATTTTTTCTATAAGTGGCGTATTTCGAATTTTGAACTTTTGTACAATATTTCGAATTACAAGAGTTTCAAAAACATCATTAACATAGGAAGCACGACTATTCTCATCTGTGTATAAATAAGAACCTGACATTCCGCCCATTTTACGATACTGTGTATAAGCTTCATAAGCATCCTTAAGCTCATAATATTCCATATACTCTTTAAGCGAGAAGGGAAATACTTCAATACTAAAAGTTCTTCCTGTAAATAATGTTGCCAAATCACTACTAAGTAAAAATGCATTCGAACCTGTGACATAAATATCATATTTTTCCGATGCATGAAGACTATTTAATGTTTTTTCAAAGCCTTCACACATCTGAACCTCATCTATAAACAGATAATTATTCTTAGATTCTACATAAGCATTTTTGACATAAGCATTTAATTCATGGTATTCCTTCAATTCTTCAAAATCTAATTCAGTAAAATCAATATAAATGATATTGGCATTAGCATCTGTATTCTTAATATGCTCGATAAAGGCTTCCATCAACTTTGATTTGCCACATCTTCGAATTCCGGTAATAACCTTTATGTCCGGCACTCCCTGAACACTTTTTAGCTGTTCAAGATACTTTGTTCTTTCTATTAGTTTCATATCAATCTCCACCTCCAGAAATTGGTTATTATCATCTTATCATTTTATTTCGATTTTTTCAATTTTTTTCATTTTCTCGAAATAGAATTCATTTTATGATTATATGAATTCTTTTTTCCTTTTATACTCGTTATTTTATAGCAATCAGATAGGTTCAATATTTTTATATAAACGAAAAGAAGTCCCCACACGAACTCCTTTCCCCTCATATCATTATAGGCAATTGCGAAATTTTTATTGCATTCTGCCGTGGCAGATGAAAAGTATCTTAATCATAAAAATGCCTCCGTTTCACTTCCGGTAGTGTCAACTCCAAGTACCTAAAAATCGCTACGAACCCTGTAAATTCAAAGGTTCAGAGGCTATTAAGCCTTTACCTCCCCTTTTATTGGGCTTAAGCGTTTCAAAATTTACGTCGGTAATCCAGTCAAGGCCGGGCTAAAAGCCCGTTAATTTCAGCCTTGACAGGATTTCCGTAAGTAAAATATAATCGATTAGCCCAAAGGGAAAGGGGGCGATTTTTTCATAATTCAGTTTACACTACCTCACTTCCCTCATTCGTAGTAAAATCATAGTAGAAATCGGGGTGTCTTACTACTCCCCAAAGGGGGGGTCATTTGAAACCCTCAAAACTGCTCAATGGGGCTTCATTTTTTCAGAAATCCGGCAAAGGGGGGCATCGTTAAAATGTGCTAAATATTATCTTACGGTTTTATGCTCCCGCATTCATCCCGACAAATAAGAATTTGTGCAGTCATCTTCCAATTTACTGTTTATCCAAGTTGTTTTCCAAATTTGTGCATAAGCCGATGAGCAAATTTAAGATTAGCCATCATCAATAAAATGCTGCCAACTATAAGCAGAATAGTCGACATACTGATAACTATGTATTGCGAACTGTTTATCAAAATAATCACGCTTATCGGTAGACATATTATGCTTGTAATCAAAGATGGAATATATTTCTTTATATATACGCTCTGTCCGATATGCACGATAAAATGTACCGTAAGAGAAAGCATCAAACCAAACCATAATGTATATAACACATCGTTTCCAAAATAATATGCTATCAAACTAACCCCGAAAAATGGTATGAACTCTTCATATACTGCAAGCGCCATTCCCGCGGTAGTAAAATCCTTGTATGCTTTTGTAATTATCGGAAATCTATCAAATAGTTCCGGGTTATTTTTGAAGAACCATCCAAATCCTATAATCTCTTCCATATCATGGAATATGAATATAATTGGAAGCAGTAATACATATTCTCTCATTTTTATCCTCGTTAGTTATCCTGAAGGTTAATCGTCCAAATCTCATTAATTATTCCGGGCATTCTGATTCTTAAGTATAATGCCCCGAATGTGTATTATATCATAAAACAGTCAGGAGTATGCATTAAACAAAAACAGAAAAGACCCGCCGAAGTGATTATTCTCTAAAATAATCTTCGTATCTTTTTTCTCAGATTCTATTTCCACGGTCTGATTTTATCAATCCAACCGTTATTCTTCCAATACTTGTAATCCGTATATTCAGGATTGTCCTTTCCAAGGCCTGACTGCAGCATCCTTACAGCATAGAATTTACATTTGGTTATAAATCCTGTTCTGGCAGGTTTTGTGAAATCGATTCGTTTTATCTTTCCAGCTGCATTAACCAGCTTTAATGTCATCTGATTTTTCTTCTTTTCAGAGATCTTGTCCCAGTGAATTTCACTCATCAGCTTGAAACTGAGTACCCTGATATCACTGATCCCCCACCATGAAAGACTGTCTTTAATATCCTTTGCCGCTGATTTTCCACCTGCGCCAAGACACTGAGTAATTATAACTGCACGCTTTCCAAACATTTCCTTTGCGGGCCTGTGCGGCATCCAGCGATACCCAAAATGATCCAGCATCGCTTTCATGGCACCCGTTGCATGGAAGACATATGCCGGAGAGGTAAAGATAAGCAGATCTGCCTCTAACAACGCCCTCTCTATTTTCTGAATATATTCAGCATCCTTGCACTTATTCTCATCTCCATGAAAACAGGTGATGCACCCGGTACAGAAATTGGGGCAATCCTTAGGCAGATAAAACTCAGTAATATCCGCCTGATCTCTTAACCCATCCAGGAAAATCTCTTTGAGTCTATAAGTTACTCCATGCTTCTCTGTTCCATTAACAACTGTTATCTTCATCAAAAATTCCTCCCATAAATTTTATCGAACTGCCTGATATGTTTTTCCATCAATTCCAATGCTTCCTGTTCTCTTTCCGGTTCTCTGTCACAAACCGTAAGAAGCATATATATGGGAGCATAAAAATGAAGTGTCATTATCGGAACATTTTCCGTTACAAGAAGTCCCTGTGCAACCAGCAGACCAAGCAGCATACCCTGATAAGACAGAGGCCTATCAAAATACTGCTCTGAATAAACCCTGGCAAGATCTTTATCCTTAAACTGCTCAAGCGTAAGCATTTTTCTGAATCTTTTTGTATAACTATCATGAAGGAAATAAGCGAAGAGATCATTCCCCAACTTAACCAGATGATCTTCATCCATGCTTCTATACACTTCAGCATCGGCAGTAGGATTGGTCCCGTTTATACTCAAAGCTTGTGCCTGCTGTTCAAATTTGCTACTCATCTCATCAATGATCGCATCAAAGATGGCCTGCTTATTTTTATAATGCTTATACAATGAAGGTGCTTTTATCCCGACTTTTTCTGCTATATCATTTACAAAGACGTTGGCGTACCCTCTTTCCGAAAAAAGCGTCAACGCTTCATCAAGAATCCGTTGTTTAGTATCCATATACTCTCCTCCTGATTAGGCTAATTCAATTTAGCTTAATAATAGGCTAATTTGAATTAGCTGTCAAGAGTTTTTGTATATAATTTTTAGAACCGTTCCATATCATCCTGACTTGCCAGCTGATCATGAGGCTCGTCATTCCTCTAAAGCTCCGTATACATACCCGGCACAGTTCCGATCGTCAGTAGTTCCAGCTCACTGATATGGATTCACAGTTGGACACATCTGAGCAACAGAAGTTGCACCGTCATCTGATACAGCACTACGTATAGTTTTTCTGATTTGATCTATACCCTTTTTCCACGATATTCCTGCTGCGATAATTCTTCAATCTCTTCGGATATCTGAATCGTTATTCCCTCTATGCAATTCAGTTTATTGATAAAGTTTCATCGTTAAAAGGTGGATAATTATCTTCCGGTATAACCTACTATTCCGACAAACTGCAGTTTTCCAATACCTCCGGAAAATATCATCTGCTTCTTTTCTTCCGGTTTATATTATGAAGAGATTCCCTAAAAACCTTCTTTCACTTCACCATAAAACCATAAATGATAAACAACTGTATAATCCTCATCCGTAAGTGTCTCTTTGAAACCAAATTCTTTTAATTCTGTTTCGAAATTCCTTTCTTTCATAAGTGAACGGCCCTCAGGAATCCTTGACCAGTCCTGATAACCGCCATGCCTGTTCCAGAAAGTGTCATAATACTTCTGATCATAAAATATAATAATCTGTGATCCTAGTACATCAGGGGTGCACAGAAAACAAACAACCTTGCAGAATTGCAAATCTTCAGGTTTTGCCTTAAGTATTTCTTCTGTTTTTCTTATCCACGCTTTAAAAAACTCTGTCTTTATCTTTGAAGAGGTTTTGGGCATATCCAACCATACTGAACATGGTACATGAAAATGTTCGAATCCCCTATTTATTTCATCAATATTTTTATATGGCTCTATATCGGCAATATTTTTCAGCAACCTTTTTAATTTTCGCCGTTGGCCTCTTGATTTTCCGTAAAACATAGACGTTAACCTTTATCCTGCTGATAATAATCAGAAAGCAATATCTTTATAACCAACTTCCGTAACTTCTCCATCTTCAATCAGCACAGCAACACCGTTATCTTCCGTGTCCTCTCCGCCCCAGTCGCGATTGAATAAAATATATACAGGATTTTCACCATGTGATTCCATAACATATTCTGACTCAATGACAATCGAATCCAATTGTCTTCTGTCAAAATATGAATTCTATTTTTCCTCAAGATAATGAACAGCATACTCAAGTTCAATATCTACACCATCCATAGAGAAAAGCCGTATTGCATTTTCTTTTGTGACAGGTATATTTATATCGAGAGGTATCCTGTTTTCTCTGGTATAGTCTGTATCGATCAGCGGCACACCTTCCGATGAGAGAGATAAAAACACTGGATATTCAACACTAATGTTTTCTGTGAGATATATGTATCCCCCATTGTTCTGATTAACTCCACCGCTTGCGGTAATTCCCATAAGTGTTACATTGGGGCAATCCCCCAGGAATTTTGCCATCCCGTCTCCTGCACTCACACAATTTGCGTTTACCAGAACAGCAACCAGAAGCTCCTTATATCTTCCATCTGGGAAAATATAATGATTCTCAGTAATATGATATCCCGATTCATCTTCATATCCCAACGAAAACATATCTTTCTTTTCTTCTGTAAAAAGCGATGCAAGGGCACCGGCAACATTATCATAACCACCACTGTTATTTCTGATATCCACCACCAGATATTCCATTCCCTGCGCCTTAAGCTCCTCAATTATATCAGCATAATATTTTACAAGTTTCGGATAATAGCCCTTTCTTGCAACAGCTATATTATCAGAAAGCATATCAAAATCTTCGGCGCTGATGTACAGGTATCCGCACTTTTCATCTATCATTTTGTAATAGAAATTCGGATAATCCGTATTTGTGTGGAGAAGTCTTATTAACGAACACGTCAGGCGGTCATCATAAGTACCAAGTTTTTTTAGCCGGGCACTTTTTTCATTTCCATCATCATCGATAAATGTTATTTCTACATTTTCTCCGCCTTTTCCCGCAAGAAAAAGCGGTCGAAACAAATCCTCATTGCTTTTTACAGGAAACTGAAGTCCGGGAAATATACACTCCGTATCATTTATCGCATCATGTATATCCTGACCATCCCATGATGTGATTTCGGTTCCGTTATGTATCCCCAGTTCATTCAGATCAGAGGGTTCTTCATATATAAATCCGTCCTCGGATTCAACGCATATCGCAATCACCTTGCCGTCATCAGTCCCTATCATCGAAAGACCGTAATCATTTCCGGCGAAATATTCACAAGTTTTAATATAAATTTCTTTTGAAGATATATCCGTACAAACATGAGAATCATAGAATCTGTAAGTTACTTCATTAACCACAGCTGCATATGCTGCCTCGTCATGATTTTTTTCCGCTTCCTCAACCCTCGGCAGATACTCCTCAAGCAAAGAATCATAGTCAATCTTTTTCCAGCTGCTTAAACAATATTCATCCTCTAATGTTTCCAGCATTTTCTTAAAGCTCTCGGTATAACTATATCGGGTATAATTGTGAATCATGGGTGATGACGTGGCTAAAAGAATGAAATAAGCACATGTCCCAAGAGTTGCAAAGATTGAAACGATGGACTTAGCTGATAAAAACACCTTCTTCTTTCCCGGAATAGCTATAACAAGCGGCATAACCGATTCCAGATACAGATATTTATATGCCCAAAAAGTAATCTTTCCATTTATTGCAAAATGAACTGCCGCAGATAAAACAGGTAAAATACATAAGAACACAACAATAGCATATTTATCTTTTCGAATAAGTTTGGGACATATAAATGCAAGTACAATCGTATAAAGTAATATGCTAATTGAATAAATCCCATATGAAGTTTTCGCAGTCAAATACAGTATATACATTTCTTAGCAATCCATTCCATATCCGGTTTTAAATCTCTGATATATGACATATACTCTTCTCCTATTCTATCTTAAGTATATCATAGTCACCTTCCGTTTTATTATAAACATGTTTTCCGATAATTGATAAAACATTCCTGATATCCTCTATGTCATCACTTGCAAATTCTATATATGAATTCTCTTTATCAGATTCATTCTCTTTATCATAACTGTCGTAACAATACACATAGAACTCATCCAATATATCTTCCAAAGGATACTGCGAAATAAATGAATCCGCAGGCTCATTTTCTTCAAATTCCGGCTCAGGCTCAAAAACTATCGATGTAACATAAATCATATTTGCTTCGTCTGTATCAGGATAACAGTCTTCAAATACAACATCATCTTCCGTATCAATACTTTCTATATCACGGTAATACATTTTCCCTTCATATGTAAGTATCAAATAATCCTCAAGAAGCTCCCCGGTTCCTTTTTTCCAGCCATCAGACTTTTTCAGTCTGTCTGCCAGATTATCATCCTCACATTGCTTTAGTGCCAGACTTTGCACATTACCGGATTTTTCTTCCTTTGTCTTATATATCATATCTTCTATCTTTTCATATTCTGACGTACCATACTTTTCCGCTTCATAAAATCTTATATTTTTCATAAACTTGACACTCCTTTCATACATAATTCATAATTCATCTTCTGTATGAAGACATGGCATCTTACCTTACTGAGGCATTTGCATACACATCTTTGCTGTCTGTGGTCATAGAAATGCCAATTATGCTTTCATCTCTAAGTGTTGTAATCTCTGCACCTTCATAATAATGTATAATCTGGATATAATCTCCACCGTCACACGGTTCTATAGTATCAGACGGTTTAGCTTCATCGCCAAGCGTATCCTTTACATCAGCCCATACAGCACCCTGCTTAACCTCGACTCCGTTGACAGTAAAAAATACTTCTGAAGAAGACGTATCATCTGCAGCTTCTTTAGTTGTAGATTTATCACTTTGCTTTTTATCGCCGCAAGCAACCATGCCGGTTGTTAAAACAAGAGCTGTCGCAGTTAAAACTGCTAATTTTTTTTAATTATTCTTTTTCATTTTAATAATTCCTTTCATATTTTAATTCAAGATTGTAAAACTCGGTTACGAGTTTCGCAATTACCTAAATGATTTATTATTAACATTCGTTTTGCAAAAAAAGTATGTCAATATAATCAAAACACAACAAATATGTAACAAACTACGCTTTTTATTTTATAATAAGAATGGAAAAGTAGCCTGCCTTATCCGGTATAGCATCAAGCCCTTCATATACCTTCTCATCCTCCATGCCGCAGTTTTCAACCAGATAAATCTGCCTTTTACTGCCGGCAAGCTTCTCCTTAATAAGCTTCTCCTTAATCGTCTTAAGCATTCTACCTGCCTTCATTATTATAAGCGTTCCTTCAAAATCCCGATATTCACCCGCTGTTATCAAAACCGGCTCATCTCCTAAACACGCCGGTATTTTAAGCTTTGCAAATATAGCACAAAATGAGGGAATCCCATTAATTATCTCTACCTCAAAACCTTTATCTTTTACGATTTCAGCCACATAAAAAAATGTCGAAAAAAAGCCCGTGTCACCCAGAGTAAGCATTGCAACATCTTTTCCTGTCGAAAGCTCATTAATTATTTTTTCGGCAGCCGTCTTATGTGCTATTTCCCACTCTGATTTTTCCATAGGAAAGTTAAGCAACAGACACTCTTTATCTGTTATATTCGGATATACCTTTTGGGCTATACCATATGCAACTCCGGGTTCACCGTCTTTTGCCGGACAGGCTATAACTTCTGCCTTTTTCATAAACTTCATAGCTTTAAGCGTGATAAGTTCCGGATCTCCCGGTCCGACTCCTATACCATATAATTTTCCGTTAATATTCTTCTTCATTTCTATCCCCGACTACATAAACTATATAGTATCATACTTACGTACTTTAAGCCGTTCTTCAAATTCATCTACTTTAAGAGGTTTATCAAAATAGTATCCCTGAGCGATACGACATTTATTTTCCTTAAGTATTTCAACCTGATCACCGGTTTCAACACCCTCAGTCACACATTCAAGCCCCATATCAAGTGCCATGGCTATAACATGTTTGTACATAAGGCTCGTTACATTGCTGTTTTCATCATCAACCGGAAGGAAACTCTTGTCCACCTTAAGGATATTCCAAGGAATTTCTCTTATAAGATTAAGTGATGAATATCCCATACCAAAATCATCGACCGAAGTAGCTATACCTTCCTTTTGAAGATTTTGAACAAGCTGTTTTAAATCACGGAATTCGGCATCGTTGGTTGTTTCTGTAAGCTCTATTTCAATATATTCATGCGGAACTTTATTTTTTTCAATTATCTCCATAATATGTGTAAATATATCAGCATCAACCAGATGCTTTCTTGACAGATTTACAGATATTCTGACCGGTTTTCTGTCCTCCGATATCCACCTCATAAGATCCTTGCAAACCGTGTCAAGCATATAAAAGTCAAGTTTGCATATATCCATATTTTGTTCAAGTATCGGTATGAAATCCATAGGCGGCACTACTTTTTTATCCCTTATCCATCGGCACAGTGCTTCTGCTCCCACTATCTCACCTGTGTTTACATCGACCTTAGGCTGATAAAATGCTTTAAACTCTTTATTCTCAAGGGCAGTCGGAAATACTCTTCTCATTTCAAGAATTTTCTTTCTGTTTTCACGCATCTTGTTGTCATTATAAACTATCGTACCTTTTTGTTCGATCTTTGCATATTGCATGGCTATATATGCCTTTTCAAACAACTCTCCGGGTTTTTTAAATTCAAAATCAAAAGGCACGACAAATATACCCGCTGCCGCAGATATCATAACTCGCTTTTCATCATCTTTATCGTAAACGATCGGGCACCCGTTTATAATGTCAATAACACTTTCCAGCCTCTCGCTGTCAATTACTATTACAAAATTATCGCCGCCCATACGACAAAGCGAACCATCATCGTCTAAAACCGATTTAATCCTAAGATAATAATTTTTCATCGCTATATCGCCGAATTCTCTGCCTATCTCTCTGTTCACGACGGAAAATTGTCTGAGATTATATAGAATTATGGCTTTGTTATATACTTTTCCTTTGGCTATCAGATAATCCAGATGCCTCACAAAATAATTCAGATTAGGATATCCATCTTCATCATAAAAAGCCAGTTGCTCAACTGTAGCTAAAAGTCTGTTTCGACTTATGAAGCTTAAAAGTGCTCTTATTATGATATCCAGCTTTTCAATCTCTTCGTCCGAATAAGGCGGTTCATCCGCCGCGCAGTAAAGCGTACCCTTGATAACTGCCTTTGTTTTTGTTACGATTCTCTTGGCTATAACAACTTTCTCGCCATGTCCGTTATCATAATCAATAAGAATCTCTCCCACGCCTTCCCGCTCTTCTCTTTCATTTTTATAGAATTCAGTAACACCCTTTGCTATATGAAAAAGCTCACATATCTCGGCAAGCAGATCAACAAATTCCTGTCTGACAAAGTTTTCCGGATCGGTCATGGTACTAATCATTTTTTCAAACAGATATGTATATTTTGCCCTTTTATCCTCATCCATAGCACTTCTCCTTTACATGTCTTTATATACCCTCGGCATCATCTTTGTCTTCTGTCACCGAACTGTCTGTAATACTGCCCTTTGTTTGCATACATAGCCACATCAGCCCGCTTAAATACTGCCTGATATTCGGTATCCTCATCAGCATTAAACACAGATGCCCCCTTTGAAAACGAAAGTGTCATTTCATAATTTTTTTCATTTGCATTAAACGATTCAAGCTCCCTGTCAAGCTGCTTAAACAATTCAAGCACGTATTTATCAGTATAACGCCCTTCCATTATAGCTATAAACTCATCTCCGCCTATTCTGAATATTTGAGCAGACCCAAATACTCTTTTTATTATAAGCGCCGTATCGCATATAATCATATCTCCGTATTCATGGCCAAGATTATCATTTACCGTTTTAAGACCATTTACATCAAAAACTACAGTCGCAAAAGCAGCCTTCTTATTGTCGATTTTGTAGTTGAGATTTTTCACCATTTCAAGATATGCTGTCTTGTTTCCAACCCCTGTCATAGGATCAGTATAAGCCTGTTCGTGAACATAAGAAATATAATGTGTCATCTCAGTGTGCATAAGATTTATCTTATCACCAAGCGCATCTATAGAATCATTTGAAAGATTACGGATATCATTTGAGTCAGATGTATATAATTCCATATCATCAGATGTAAGTTTGTCTGTTGTAGGAGTGTAATTGGAACTCGCTGCCATCTCTTTGCTAAGATGCTCAACATCTGTTGCAAGCGAGGAAAGGTCATTATAAACGCCATTCAGACGTCTTCTTATCTGAGAAGTGATAAGTATTACGGTAGCAGCACCTATAAACAGTGATATTATGCTTACAAGAATAACTGAAAGCGCATATCTTTTAATCTGCTTTTCGTACCATGTGGCATCAAAATCGACACCCACTATAGCCACTACATCACCATCAGAATCAAACACAGGACTGTAGGCACTGTAAAATGTACCCCATCGGTCTACAAATGCCTCGGTATCAACACCGGGAGTTCCAAGCCATGCATTATAAAGTGCTTCGGTGTAAACAATCTCCTCACCATATGCGCCCGGATCAACGGGATCCGGATCAATGATAAATCCGAAATGCTTACCACCCATATTTTTGACGGTATAGATATACGAAAGATCTATATTGTCCTGATATCTTCTGAGTTCCTTTACAATCTCGTTGTATGCGTCGCTCCCCATATCGTCCTCACCTATAGATGCAAGCATATCTCCATCCAAAGAAGACGCAGCTATATTGGAAACATCCAGCATACGCTCGTTAATAAGCTTTGTCATAGCCGCTCTGGACTGTTTCATCAAAACATATCCAAGTATGAAATTAACCGCCAATAAAAATATACTTATCAATATAGTATATTTGGCTGAATAACGTAGTTTTCTTTTTTTCATATTAAAATACCCTCAAATATCCCCATACAAATCAATTAAAATCATCATTATACTATTCGCAAAATAACAAATAGATACAGTTAATTGAATTATAAAGTACAGCGACTGTTATGTCAAACAAATGTGACGTTCAGGATATGCTTTTCCACTGCATATATCCGTTATTGTGGTCATCGGTACACCACTTTCTTTGCTCAAACGATATCCGGACATTTTTTCTTTTTCCGATAAAGCATTTACTATCTTCAATATCGCCTCATTCCATAATAATTTGTAATAGATTATATCAAGCATTCTGTCTTAATATTTTTATTGGTAAACAAAACTATTATCAATATCTTTCAATTAAATATTCTTCTCTCTGGATTTCATATGATTTCCGACTATTTCAGATACATCGGATATAGTTGTAAATGTACTGCCCTCTACGGAATTGATTATGAGCTTAAGGTCGTGTATCTCAGCTCTGGTTACAACACAGTAGAGGATATCTTTTGTATCCTTGCTGACCAGACCTTCCCCCTTTAAAAATGTAACAGTACGGCCGAGCTTTTCATATATAAGCCTGGCAAGTCCGCTGCCGTCAGAGGTTATGATCATTACAGACTTGGTATTGTCCCAACCCATTTCAACAATATCTATAACTTTAGAAGTGATAAAATACATCAAAAGTGAATACATACCCCTGTCAAGTCCAAATACCGCGCCCGCAACTGAGTATATAATCACATTAAATAAAAGAATCAGTGTTCCAACCGATATAGAAAATTTCTTGCTTAATACAAGCGCCACAATCTCTGTTCCATCAAGGACTCCACCGCCTCGCAGCACAAGTCCGACACCTATACCTAAAAATACTCCACCAAAAGTAACCGCAAGTATATTGTCCTCAGTTACATTTTGAAGCGGCTCAAACACCGTGGTCATAAAAGAAAAAACAACCAACGCAACAGCAGATTTTGCGATAAATTTCTTACCGATTTTCGTAAAACCGTATATAATAAAAGGAAGATTTATAACTATAACCAGCAAACCGAGCTTTATCGGCACCCCGGCCTTATCATTTAAAACATGCGTTATAATCATACTTATACCGGTTACTCCACCGTCAAATATATTGTTAGGTGCAAGAAATTCCTCAAGTGCAAAAGCAGCTACAACCGCTCCGACTATTATCATAAGCCATGATAAAATTTCATCTTTTTTCTTCATATTCATATTTCCTCATCTTTGGGACAGGCATCTTGACATATTTAGGTACACGCAAATCCCGCTAATGCTTACGATTTGCTTAGCACCTAAATTTGTCAAGGTTTCTGTCCTACATTACAATATTTTTTCCATTCCAACTTTTTGTGGCACAAGTCCCATTGCCTCATAAAACTTCATAGCAATCGGGTTGCAGGACCAGACATTTAAAGTTACATTGTAGCAGCCGCTCTTTTTCGCATAATCAATAACGTAATCATAAAGTGCAGTTCCCACATGCTTACCTCTCGCCGCCTCATCCACACATATATCATCGATATAAAGAGTCTTGATGTCCGTAAGGACACTATCTCCCTTTATCTGCTTATGTATGCAAAATGCATGACCTAAAGCCACATCATTTTCATCCACGCACACGAAAACAGGTGTGTCCTCCTGTGCGAGTATCTTTTCCAATTCTTCACTGTTATACTTGGTTGCCGGCCCCTTAAAAAGATCCGGTCTGCCGTTATGATGAACCATATCCACCTGAACAAGCAGCTCAAGTATCCTTTCTATATCTTTATTTGTTGCTCTTCTTACGTTGTTCATTTTTCTTTCCTCGTCCTAAATTATCCTCTAACAAAAAAGCTGTGAAATATATTATATCACAGCTTTTTCATCAATTCGATACCTTAATTATTTTTCTCTTGTTTATCAATTTATTTCCTCTTATTAGTCGATGAATAAAATTCCTCTCCCGTATCAAGACAAATTGCCGCAAGCCTTCCTCCGTAAAAACAAGCGCCACAGTCAACCGCTATATGGTTATTCTTTTTATAAATGTATCCCTGTTTTGGATTTGACTCGATTAGCTGAGTAGGCGTATGTCCTGTCACAAGGTAGACATAATCATAATATTTCTTATCATAATCTGCTCTGTCCCAGACAATTTCGCTTAAGGAATAATCTTCTATATCCTTATCCGGCGAAAAATTACCAAGTCCTGCGTGAACAAGCAGATAATCCTTTCCGTTTACGGTAAGCTCCTCGTATAGAGAAAAATCCTTGATAAACTCAATTACCTCACGCTGCTCATCGGGCATTAGTTTATGAAACTCATCTGTGGTAGTCACACTTCCGTTATACTGCCAGTTCACCAGATTATTAATCAACTTCTCATCCAATTCTTCTATGGATTCTTCCGTTATTTCCTTCATCAAAAATTCAAGGCATTCAAGCGCCATCAACTCATGATTACCCACAAGACAGATTACATTTGGCATCTCCATAAGCTTAAACAAGGTCTTAATCGGGTGCGGTCCTCTGTCAATCACATCCCCCATAATGTACAGTGTGTCCTCATACTTTAGCTTTATCTTATCTATGAGCTCCATAAATAAATCATATTCGCCATGTATGTCTCCCATTATATATGTTGCCATGAAAAACCTCCACCAATTATATAAAATGATTCTAATCCGTACTTCTCATATTAATATATTGCCTTAACGGGAACTATCTTATTTTTATCATCTAATGGAACAACCATGGAGGACATGCAAACAACAGCACCTTCACCTATTTCCACATTAAGTGAATTTAGAACCGAAAAATTCTTCAATGCTTCTTTTCCGGGATCTGCACTCTTTTTTATTTCAATTGGATGTAATCGTCCATTTTCTATAATGATAAGGTCAATTTCTTTTCCGTTATTGTCTCTATAATATACAAGTCTGCTACGTATATCAATTCCTGCATTAGTATAACCTTTAATAATTTCAGAAACAACATAATTTTCAAACATTGCTCCTGCCATTGCAGAAACCGACAATGCCCTGGAATTATTCCACAAACACAAATAACACGCCAGACCCGTGTCCATAAAATAAAGTTTCGGTCTTTTTACCAATCTTTTTACAGTGTTGCTAAAATATGGTTTTAGCAACACAACCAAACCTGATGATACAAGAACAGATAACCATGAGTCTGCCGTTTTGCTGTCAATTTGAACATCCTTTGAAATATCTGACAAATTTACTTCCTGACTTGTTCTTGCAGCCACACAGCTGATAAATTTAAGAAATTTGCTCTCATCTTTTACGTTGATTAAATCTCTGATATCGCGTTCAATATAAGTCTGAATATAAGAACCAAAGAAATCCTCTTCAGACAATTCACTATCACTTATGAGACGTGGCATTCCTCCACGCATAATCCGATCAAAAATATCTATTACAGTATCATCGGAACTTATATTTTCTATCACACCCGGATTAAACGGAATACTATCACATCCATCAATCTCGGCTCTGGACATAGAATACATCGAAAGTATTCCAACCCTTCCTGCCAAAGATTCACTTACAGCATTCATCATTTGAAACATTTGTGAACCTGTAAGATAGTAAAGACCATTTTGATTTTTTTCATCAACTTTTATTTTTATAAAGGAAAGTAACTCCGGAGCATACTGAATCTCATCTATAATTACCGGAGCCGGATATTGCTGCAAAAATAATTCGGGATCTTCTTTTGCAAGCTGTCGTAATTTAGGATAATCAAGTGTAACATACTGAATCCTATCATCATCTTCAGCAATCCTTTTTAACAACGTTGTTTTACCCACTTGTCTGGCACCACATACCAACACAATAGGAAAATGTTTAGATAAATATCTGACTCTTTCTTCTATATTTCTTTTAATATACATAAGCTTCTCCATTTTATACATTTTCGGAATCAAATTCCTTTTTTGTATAATATCTAATATTTTAAAATATGTCAATACTAATTATCCTATGTAAAAGAAATGGTCTTGGGTTATTTTTACATTAAACGATGTTATGGATTGCAAAACCTTATGAAAAATATGAATTAGTTATTTATAGGTTCTTACCATACTCGTCTCTTTTCAGGTTATCAATCAAACGATGGGCAAGATCTTTCTCTATGTCCGTGCCATCATCCACGTAAACCAAAGGCATATTATGCTTTTCGCAGATTTTATTTATCCCCAATAAGGCTTCATATGCTTCATCCTTATTTTTTCCGGAGATAGGACCGTATGAAGTAAACTGTTTTATCAACGCATCCAATTCGTCCTTATCCACTCTGTCATTATTAATCAAATCATAAATTCTGCTGTTGTAAATCATAATACCGCCTCCTCTTTAAATAATCACGTTCATTTCTTTATAAATATCATTATCAGATGCATTAGTCAACTAAACCTTTTCTAAAACATTAGCGCTTACATAAATATTATTTCTTCTGAAGTCTTTTGGACTTTCTTGTAATAGAATAACTTTCAACATACCTTTAGCATTTAAAGCAAAATAGGGCTCTTTAAGAATAAATTTTTCGTCTAACATCCATGAATATACTTTCATTTTCCATTCAGTTTTTCTAGCAAGATGATACATGCTGGAAACAATCAAACTAATTGATTTTTGATCAAGTTTTTTCCAATCTGGTTCTATTTTTAAAAAATCCTTATATTTATTTGGATTTTTATATAAATCAATGACAAAATTATTAAAAACAATTTTATATTCATTATTATTTTTACATTTTATATCAATTAATGTTTGTAGCGTCATATATAATTGCTCCTCTCTGCAAAAATAATTCCCTCTTAATATAACACATTCATTTCTTTATATTCCTTAAATACATTGAATGGATGTTCCATCAGACAAATTGGCTTTTTAAGCGGTTTTGTATCTCTTAATCCCGCAAGATTTGGAAATTGTTTTATTATTTCCTCTAAATCCAAACGATAAGTTATTACACAGTAAAGTATAACCTTGGCTTGCTCTGACATATTGTCTATAATCATTGAATTTATTTCATCCTTATATTTGTCTATATAATTAAACATTTTTACAAAAAGGGAATTGAGACTGCCATATTCGATATAACTCCAATTTGCAGTATCTTCATAATAAAGTTTAGACATTTGCAGCTCTCCTTTTATGTATAAAGGAACTCTTCCATTATAAAACTATCATCGCCATGTGGCATCCTTAAAATCTTCCTTATCAATCCTCTTCCTGCTCCGGTCGATATTGGCGCAAAATTTTTTATCGATTTTTTGCATTGCCGCCTTATCTTCCTTCGACAGGGTTAATTCATTTAATAATTTATTTCTGTAAGCGATATATCTGTGATAAGCCCTGAACATTCTCTTAAACTCTTTGTCCATAGCTTCGAGATATTTTTTATTTCTGAAATTATTTTCATCCGAAGAAATATGCATATTTTTAATTCTCCTGTTCAAAAATAATAATTATATCTCTATCACCAAAGAATAATGATCAGATAAACCATTTGTAGATTTCTTATCTATATCATATGCTTTACATTCCATCTTATTTTTTATTAATGCATAATCCAAATGGCTGCCTTGTATAAATGTAGGTGGTGTATGCTCTTTTGTCCTTGTTGCCGACTTGCCCCATGGCTCACCATATCCTAAATTACATATTTCTTTTAATTTCTTCCACTGAAGATTTTCCTCACAATCTGAATTAAAATCTCCTATAATAATATCAGGAGAATAAACTTTTATATATTGTTTTACCTCATTCCATAAATTAACAGTATCTGGACGTTTGTTCAAATCAGTCATATGAACTCCCATTACATTTATCTCACCATTTGTGACTACAACAACTCTATTTATAAGCGAATCTATTTGGATAAATCCTTCTTTGCCTTCTACTTTTTTCCAGTTATCTTTATTAAATATTGCTACCGTTGAGAAATACGCAAATTCTTTTAAATCATTTGGATAAGAATACTGAATTCCATCTAAATTAAGTTTAAATTTATCAGCTTCTTTCCCATTATCTCCATAAGGGAATTCTTGAAGAATAAGAATTCCTCCATTTTCTATTTCCCTGTAGTAACTTTCGATTAGGTTATTAATGTCCTTCTTATTTTTTTTCTTTGTTTTATTTAATAAATTATTATTCTTTAATTTTTCCCAATCCTCTTCCTTACAAAAGTTATTAATATTCCAACTTATTATCTTCATTTACTACCCTCCTTAGTTATAAAAATCTTTTCAACTTCATTTTATCACAATTCCACACTCACTAACATTCACCCAAAGTTCTTTTATAATTCCCCAAACGAATAAATTTTTCCCCTTCTATTAATAATCATAAATATTCCAACCTTCATAGTTCCCATTTATATCATAAGCATATCCATAAATATCATTATACCATATAGTGCTTTCTATTATATTTCCATTTTCGTCATATAACCAGTTTTTAGAGTATCCTCTACCGGATGACAAAATGTTTGAAACAGGGCCGGGAATATTATAGCCATCTCCATGTGTTTCTGTATTATTTGAACTAGAACTTTCTGTGGTTGCCTGAGTCGTCGCAGGTGTCTCTGTAGCAGACACCGGTGTTTCAGTAACCGGTGCTTGTGTCGTCTGTGCCTCGGTTGTTTTAGCCTGAGCCGTCTGTGTCTCTGCGGATTCTGTTGTCTTCTCAACTTCTGCCGCCTGTCTTTCTACCTCAGCTCTTTCCTCTTCTTTTCTTATTCTCTCCTCAGCCTTAGCTTTCTCCTCTATCGCTATGTAAGATATTTGAGGCTTGTCATTTTTCTCATCTGCTTCAGTGCTCTCCGACGTGAGTTCCTCTGTCGTCTCCACAGCTGTTTCGGTCTCTGTCGCTACTTCTGCCTCTGTCTCTGTCACTGCCTCTGTTGACATTTCTGTCTCGTTTTCTGTAGTAATCTCCACTTTACCACATCCGGCAAATGACAGGCTCATAACCACAATCATCGTTGCCATACATATAATATTATTCTTGTTTTTCATCCATAATCCTCCTGAAAATTTTTTCTTTATTAACTATACATCCTTTGATTTAATTATTTTGGACAAGAATTATGGACAATTTTTGACAATTCGGGCAGACTAAAGTCCGCAATGCATAAAAAAGCTCTGCAGTCATTTCTGCAAAGCCTTCTTATCTTACAATTCCCTTTCCAGTTTATCCAGCGCTTTAATCATTTCTCTTTCCAATATACGATATTCAGAATACGGCTCATTCTTTTCTGCTGCCTCCCTGTGCATCTCGTTCAGGAATTTTTTCCTTCTGGCAATCATATCCTTATCAATATCGACCACGAAATGAATATTTTCATATTTCCCATTCTTTACAGCCCTGTATAAAAATGAATTTTCCTCAAAAAAATCGAACACCACATCAAAATATATAATCGTCTCATTTGCAGCAATCCACCTTTTGTCTGAAATTCCCGGATATGCGCACATATTGGTCATATCCTCAATCTGTCTGAAAATATCCTTCCATTTTTTATTCATCTCAGTGTATGTGGCATAGCATAAATCAATTGTGGAATATATTTTATCGACCTTTTTTCTGAAATATTCTCTGCCGTCCTTCCTTGGAAATACATCCGGCTCATAGTAAAAGAACCTGCTGCTTTCAAGCTTATTGAGCAGCGAAACCATCTGATTGCGAATAAATTTATTTTTCTGTTCATCACTTAATTTGACTATATCAAATGTGAGCTGGTCTTCGATTTCGGGATGAATTTTCCCATCCAGATTTTCATTTGTAATCTCCGTCTCCTTAATATATGTATGTTTTTCGGGATTGAAGGCTTCAACATTCTGTATCGCTTTTAAATATGCCAATAATGTCTTGTCACCGGGGCCTTTCCTATCCCTGCCCTCAATCAGTTTTTGATTATATCTTTCAATAGTATTTGTATCACAATGGTAATATTCTGCTATTTTCTCATTCAACAAATTTGAAGTTGCCCGTCCGTTATCATCTTCAACCTTATCAAAGAATTTAAAATAATCCTCCACATATAGTACCCTGTTAAAAATGTAATCTTTATTCTTAGTATGCAGCATATTAGGTCCTGAAACGGTCTTCGCCCTATTCATCAACTCTTCTTTTGTATAAGCCATATTACCACTCCTTTTTCGTCGTTTCCCTCATATTACCACACATATAAGGAATATTTTGGACAATTTTAAAACTTTTTTTGTCCAAAATGTCATTTTTTCTTGTGGCCATTCCTGATAGTCTTTTTCCCGGTATGATTGTTTGGATTTATATTTGTATTACTATTTCTTCTGATATTCTGTTTTTTATTGTCCATTATGCTATCTGTTTTTTGATTTCTACCAGCCTTATAATTACTTCTATCTTTTTCTTTTGATAAATTATTCTTTCTCGTATCGCCTGATTTTCTTTTATCAGAATATGCCATCTTCCTCGGGCGTATCAGACACTTCTCATCAAATCCAATCAGGTCGCCTCTGCCTGCCTTGAGAAGTGCTTCCTTGACAAGCTCGTAGTTATCCGGATTGCGGTACTGTATAAGTGCTCGCTGCATCGCTTTTTCATGAGGATTCTTCGGCACATAGACTTTTGTCATGTCACGCGGGTCTACACCCGTATAGTACATAACTGTCGAGATGGTTGACGGAGTAGGATAGAAATCCTGCACCTGCTCCGGCATATAGCCTATATCTCTTACATGTTCGGCAAGTTCAATCGCCGCCTTAAGATCTGAGCCCGGATGTGAAGACATAAGATACGGCACAAGATACTGCTTCTTACCTAGCCTTTCATTTATCTTAGCATATTTTTGGGCAAATGCTTTATAAACCGAGTTCTTAGGTTTGCCCATCTTGGAAAGCACCGAGTCAGCCACATGTTCCGGTGCAACTTTTAGCTGTCCGCTTACATGATATTCACACAACTCTCTGAAAAATGTATCATCCTTATCATAGAGCATATAATCAAAACGGATTCCCGAACGCACAAAAACCTTCTTGACTCCGGGAAGTACACGAAGCTTTCGTAAAAGCGCCAGATAGTCATCATGATTTATAATCAGATTATCACAAGGCTTTGGGAAAAGGCACTGCTTGTTCGGGCAGGCACCATATTTCTCCTGTTTTTTACACGCCTTATGATAAAAATTAGCCGTCGGGCCACCCACATCATGTATGTAGCCCTTGAAATCCTTATCCTTTGTTATAAGCTTAGCTTCCTCTATCAGTGATTCGTGGCTTCTTGTCTGCATGATGCGTCCCTGATGAAAGGTAAGCGCACAGAAGCTACAGCCACCATAACAGCCACGATTACTTATAAGACTGAATTTTACCTCCTCTATGGCAGGCACACCGCCCGCCTCTTCGTATGACGGATGATAGGTTCGCATATAAGGAAGCGCATAGACATCATCCATTTCCTGCACCGTAAGCGGCTTGGAAGGCGGATTTTGCACTATGTACTGCTTGTTAGCATAAGGTTCTACCAGCCTTTTACCCGAATATGCATCCGTATTGCAGTACTGCGTGTAGAAGCTATTTGCGTAAAGAAGCTTATCCTCCTTCATGCTCTCATACGAAGGAAGCTCTATATAATCAACGACGGAACTTATATCACTTGTCCTGTAAACCGTTCCGTCCACAAATGTAATGTCTGCCACATCAAGTCCCGAATTAAGTGCATCGGCAAGCTCGACAACCGCTCTTTCACCCATTCCGTACATCAAAATATCCGCACCCGAATCCATGAGAACGGAGCGCTTAAGCTTGTCCGACCAATAATCATAATGTGCAAGCCTTCTTAAGCTCGCCTCTATACCGCCGATAAGAATCGGCGTCTTTTTATATGTATGTCTTATAAGATTAGAATAAACAATCGTCGCATAGTCAGGTCTTTTACCCATCACACCGCCCGGTGTATAGCTGTCCTTATCACGCCTTTTCTTCGACACGCTGTAATGATTAACCATGGAATCCATATTGCCGGCAGATACAAGAAATGCAAGTCTCGGTTCTCCAAACTCTGTTATACTGTCATCATCCTTCCAGTCAGGTTGCGAGATAATTCCCACAGAATATCCATGTGCCGCAAGTATTCTGCTGATTATAGCAGTACCAAAAGAAGGGTGATCCACATATGCATCACCCGTTATATATACGAAGTCAGGCTGCGTTATGCCAAGTGACTTCATTTCTTCTTTTGTTGTTGGTAAAAATCCTGCCATTATCTACTCTGCCTTCGCTAATTGTAATTACAAAAAGAAGAATATACCTTGAAATATATTCTTCTTTCATTAAGTATTTAATCAAGACTTGTCATCGACCACAAGTGCCGCCGAACCATAAGCCTTAAGCGGTTTTCCGTTCTCGTCAAATTCGGTGGTATATCTCACATGGAAAGGCACCCGTCCGACAGTAAGTGGTATGATAGCTTCCAATGTTCCGACGCCTTCCTCAAGCTGTCTATGCCAATCCCTGTACATATCCGCATAATCAGGCGGAAAAATCCCAACCTCGATAGCCGGCTCCGGATAATTTTTTACAAGAGGAGGAAGTCCGAGATCTCTCATACATCTAAAACAAGGGCGCATTTCCTTGGTAGAAATGTCATACTCCCATGCATAAACATTTACCTGTTCGCTGGCAAAACGGAACCTTCTTTCGCTTTCATACAAATCTTCATACATTTTCTTTTCCTTGGTGATATTTTGAACCATAGCATAAAAAATGTACTGATCCTCCGTCTTACCAATCATGCGCACAAAGCTCTTTACGCATATCCTGTCTTCACCACAACAGTCGCTGTAAATCGTTCTCCATGTCTCACAGCTTTCCTCATCACGGGACTTGATAGCTCTTTCAAGAGTATCGATATATTTTTGTTTATCGCCTTCCACATAATATGCCCATGGATCAGTGCTCAGTATGTCGGCTTCTGTTTGATTCATACCGACTTCCTTTATATATTTTTCATTTATCCTTAAAATCTCAGCTTTTCCGTTTTGATATGTAAATATAGCAGCGCCGCCCACATAATTGTTGAAAATGAGTGTCTCCAAAGACTCCGGATTCCAAAACTTTCCGGCATCCATAGTACTGATAAGATCCATGGCAGGTCCTACCGGCTCATGCTCAATTGAATCAAGCTTCTCTATAAATTCTTTCTCCTCAACCGGCTTGGAATAAAGGTATCCCTGGATATATTTGCAGCCGATACTCTTCATATAGTCTGCCTGCTCGATAGTCTCGACACCCTCTGCGATAACAGGGGTGTTGAGCCACTTCGTCATCTGAACGATAGAGCTTATAATCGTACCGCCTCGTCCGCCGATATCTCCGCTCAAAAACCTCATATCAAGCTTGATAATATCAACATTAAGATCCTTAAGCACATTTAAGGATGAATAACCGCTTCCAAAATCATCCATCTCAACTATGTAACCAAGCTCGTGAAGCTTATCAACCACACTTGAGATAAGCTCCACACCGCCAACAGCAGATGACTCTGTTATCTCCACGCGAAGATACTTGACCGGAACATCATACTTTGCACGAATCTTCTCAATTTCATCCACGTAATTATTATTGTAAATGTCATATCTCGACATATTGAAGGAAATCGGCACTATATGTCTTCCCTCGTCGATACATTTTCTCTGAAGGCGACAAACCTGTTCGAATACATAAAGGTCAGCCTTGCATATAAGATTACTCTTCTCTAGCACCGAAATAAATTCCGACGGAAACTGCATACCGTACTCCGGATGTCTCCATCTCATAAGTGCCTCCGCACCGACCATCCTGCCTGTGGCATGATTAATCTTCGGTTGATACACAACAAATATATGATTATTTAAAAGAGCCTCGTCAAAGCTGTCCAAAAGCTCCTGCTCATTCATTCTCTTTTCCATAGAAAACCTCCCCCCTGCTCACAGTTTATATAGATTTATAATACCATAAAAGGGAAGGCTTTACTACCTATAAAATCATAAAACAACCTAATTTATTAATCAAAACGGTACATATTAGTACTTAAGTATTTCATTCCGTTATCCGCAAAAACAGCTACTATATTCTTGCCTTCATTTTCAGGTCTTAAGGCAAGTTCTTTTGCTGCGGTAAGTGCTGCAGCAGCGGATGCACCCAAAAATATTCCATCAGATTGTGCAAGCTCTCTTGCAGACTCATACGCTGCTTCTCCGCTTACATTTATAATTTCATCAAATTGGAAATTTCTCTTAACTATAAACGGATGACTACACGGTTTTTCTTCTGTCTGGAACACAACAACACCGTCTATGGTTGCCTTAGCATCAGGTACAAAGGAAAGTGAATCCGGTGTCGGCTGTACTCCAACCACTTTAACGCCTTTGATATTGTCCTTAAGATATGTACCCACACCGGCAATCGTGCCTGCAGTACCGACAAGCATAACAGCTATATCTATCTTTCCGTCTGTATCCTCAACAAGCTCAGGTCCCGTTGTCTCATAATGTGCCTTAGGATTATCCTCATTAAAAAGCTGTCCCACATAGAAGTAATCCTTTTCCTTTGCTTCTTTACCTACTGCTTCCATAAGCTTAACAGGATTAAAGCCAAACTCCTTGAGTATAGCATCTGCTCCCGGAATATCATTAAGTCCTCTCACATCCGTTCCATACGCCTTCATAATTTGAATTCTCTCAGGTGTACATCCCGGCTCCATATATATGATAAGCGGGTGATTCTTAGCTGCACAAAATGCTGCCAAAGCTATTCCCGTATTGCCGCTTGTGGTTTCCACAACTGTCTGCCCCGGTTTAAGTCTACCGTCCTTTTCCGCTCCCTCAAGCATACTAAGTGCAGCCCTGTCCTTTACACTTCCCGTCGGATTAAAATACTCCAGCTTTCCCAAAATCTTTGCCTTAAGATTATTATCCTTTTCAAAATTTGTAAGCTCAACCAAAGGTGTACGTCCTACCAACTCTGTAATACTTGAATATATTTTACTCATATCATTTTCCTCCCTAAATCCTCTTTAAAATTCAACTATTGATGTTATTTCTTTATTTTCAAGCTTTCCATATAGCGAAAGCAATGCACTCGCCGAACCGGCTGCACCTATATACAGTCCAAGGTGTGAATCCACATTCCACGGAATTACTCTCGTCCACGCATTGTACCAACGTATTCCTTTATCATCCTTAAATGCGTCTCCGATTAATTTTCTTGCAGTCTCCTTGGCAAGTCTTTCATATTTTTCATCACCTATAGTATCTATTCCGTCTATAAAATGAAGCAGTACGCCGGACGAACCACAGCATATGCAGTCATTCCAATAGCCTGCTGAGCGGATATTCGGAACACCCGCTTTTACAAGTGCATTTGTAAACTTTCTATAGAATTCAATATATTCCTTATCTCCTGTTGCCTGATAAAGCTCCTTTGCCACAATTGCCGTTCCGACCGGTCCGTGACATAGACTAAGATAAAATACATCGTAGGCTTTTCCCGTATCCTTCCAATATATATAAGGAACAATCGCCGAATCTCCATCCTTTACCGCAATATTTTCAAGGAACGAAAAACCCTTTTTTGCATAAGACAGATAATTTTCATCCTTAGATGCTTCATAATATTTGGTAAGTAAATAAACCACTCCGGCAGTTCCATGTGCAAAGTTGGAAATAAGTCCGCCGGCAGGAAGATTTTTGAAATAATCATTTATCTCAAGGAAGTTCCAATTAACCGTCCCATCATCATTTACTGTTGCAAGACTTATAATATAATCAAGCGTTTCCTTCGCATACGAAAGATACTTCTTATCACCCGTTATGTCTGACAGATAAATCCAATATAAAATGGTACTGCCGTCACCCATATAATCAATCAGGTTATACCAATGAACCTCGCCCTCATTTTTAACGGCGTATTTGTAAACGGCATCTCCAGCCTTTCTTGCATATTCCAGATATCTTTCATCGCCTGTTTTTTGATACAGATGATAAGCAAATAAACCCTCACCGGATAAACCCGTATGAATCCCCGGTTTCTTACCGAGCTCTTCGTCGTATGTATCAAGCAGATATTCTCCTGCCTGAATAGCTTCCTCCAGATACTCCTTTTTACCGGTTGCCTCATAGAGCTGGATATAAAAGAAACCGATACCCGCAGCTCCGGAATAAATAGTCCTGTCACTTAACTTACCTGCCAGTTCATCTCCCTCTGAAGAACCCTCTCCGCTGCTTATCTTCCAACTTTTTCCTTTATCCTTCTTAACGGAAAATCTGTCAATCCACTTCGCAACCGCTTCTGCTGTCTCAAGATAAGTGTTATTGTCAATCTCATCAAACGGACTAATCAGCTTAATATCTCCCATTACTATCACTCTCCTTAATTCATAGTGTTTTTCTTTGGATTAATATAGCACGAGCTTTTGATTATGTATAATTCCTAAAAAATACCATGGGTTATAGCTAAAAGCTATAACCCATGGTGTGGATATCTTGTTTTTTATAATCTATTTAATCATCTTCATAAGAAAAATTAATATTCAACCTACACCCCAATGCCAGAGCAATTCTGTTGAGTGTACTTATAGATACATTTGCCATACCTCTTTCTATCTTGGATAAATCTGACTGATCAATGCCTGTAGCTTCAGATAACTGTTTCTGTGTCAATCCCCTCTTGGTTCTTGCATGCATTACCTCCTCACCAACCATAAATGCTATCGCAAGCTTAACAAGGCGTACAGTACGCCCTTCTTCATATATGGTCTCAACATCAATGTCCAAATCATCATTCCATCTTATACCATACGAGCCCATTAGTTGACCGGATAAAAACAAGTCTCTGTTTTCAAGGGCATGCAGTTGCGGGTACTTAGTAAAGAGCACAGCCATATCATATTGTTTTACCTTTCCATCTTGAAAAGTAAGTTCAAGCTCGGTTCCATCTTTGAATTCTAATTCTAACGCTTTATGAAACATATTAATCTAATGGTGGGAGTTTTCTATAGTTTTCTGTTTCCCACATCTCCTTTAATTCATTCTTATATTTTAAAACAAATTCCTTGACCAACATTTTTGCTTTTCGAGGAAATTCCCTTCCATAATATCTCCTGTTTCAATAAGAAAAGGAGCAGCATAATCTTGAGTAATTGCGTGAATATGTGGGGGATTATGTTCTTTATTTCTTAAATACATTATAATTATAATACCATAAAAATTAGAAATTGTCGGCATATTTGTTACGCCCTCCCCTTATAATTCTATTTATATTATAAGGGGATATATCCCCTATGTCAATATTTATTTATGCCTTTTTTCATAATCATTTTCTATATCTTCAAGAAAATCTTCATCATTAAATGCCTGTGTCATCTTGGCAGAACTTTGGCACATACGTGCACTTGATATTAGATTGGACATAACATTATAATTAAGTCTGGTTCCCACAGAATCACTTTCATATCTTACTGCACGATTTTTTGCAATTCCAAATTGACTTGCGACCGAAATAGCATCAATATTAGCACCCATAAAGATAAACTCCCAACCGAGCTTTTTCTTCTTTTTTTCCACCATCTTCTTAATCTTGTCATAGGTGTATTTTTTGCTCGCATTTTCCATACCGTCAGTGGTTATGATAAATAAAGTCTTCTCCGGAACATCGTTTGGATCAGCCTCCTTATGGGTATGTCCGATATGGTGAATCGCTCCTCCAATTGCATCAAGTAGTGCCGTACAGCCCCTTACATAATACTCCTTTGAAGTTATAGGCTTCACCTCTGTTATCGGTTTTCTGTCGTGTATAACCTCTATCTTGTCATCAAATAAAACTGTCGAAATGATAACCTCACCTTCGCCGATCCTTTGTTTTTCCAACATGGAATTGTAACCGCCTATAGTATCTGCCTCAAGTCCGCTCATCGAACCGCTTCTGTCTAAAATAAATACAACCTCTGTTAAACCTTTCTTCATAATACTTACCTCCTTAATTCACTTTGTATTTCAGCAACAGACAACTTGTTTTTCCTGTCACAGCTTTGTTATATTCCTGTTACGAGATAAGTATATAAAATTTTTAAATGGAAATGGTCGCTTCACATGCGACTTTTAAACTATCCAAAAAAGTTGTAAAATATCATTCTCCCAGAAGCTGCTGCTCATGTTTAAACAAAGCCAGATTAATCGTATATATATCGTAGACCTCCTGCTCGATAAAATATTCTACAATAAGATCAAACATACTGCTCGGTGAAAGAGCATACCCCGCCCTGCTAAGAAAATCCTTAGTTTCATCAAGATTAAGCCGCAATGCAAGTGCAAATGCCAAAGCAGTAACCTTCTTAGGCTGATAGGCTGCATTACTCCTTATTTTTGAGAAAAGCTTTCTGTCAATATTGGCTCTTTTATAGACCTCAATATCCGTATATCCTCTCTCATCAATCAAATGGAACAAACTTTCCTGCCATGTATCCTTAATGTGCGCCACCTTGTCATCAAGAGATATATGTACGGCCTTGTTACTTTGTGACATATGTACGGCCTTGTCACTTTGTGGTGGTACACTTGATATTTTATCCTTATGTGAAATACCTGAAGCCGTATCGGGCGGCATACTTGAAGCCGTATCGGGCGGCATACCTGAAGCCATATCGGCCGGCATACTTGAAGCCATATCGGGTGGCATACTTGAAGCCATATCGGGTGGCATACTTGAAGCCAGTATTCTTTTTTGAGATGTGTTATCGGAGATACTTTCCGACATGGAAGATGTGTTATCAGGCATGCTTTCCGACATAGAAGATGTGTTATCAGGCATGCTTTCCGACATGGAAGATGTGTTATCAGGCATGCTTTCCGACATGGAAGCCGAACGACTTGCATACATAGGGAAAGAACCCTGCGAAGATTCTTTCGCCCTTGATGCGCTTCCAAAACGCCGCGAGCCCGGCCTGTAGGGTATATCCCCCAACAGAGCTCTTGTCTCGTCCTCCGTTTCATACTCTTCATATACCTTTTGAGTCACATAGTTGTCATCGATATATGTCTCTACACCCGCAAAAATCTTATCCGACAGAACAAAAGACTTTTCATCAAATACAACGAGTATAATCTCCATATCCGAATCAATCAAAAAATCGCTAAAAACATTTATAGCTGAATATTATCACGCTTGGGAGCACCCCTTCTCACGCTTGAGAGCACCCTGGGTCAGGGCTGAATATTATCACGCTTGGGAGCACCCCTTCTCACGCTTGAGAGCACCCTGGGTCAGGTGTATTCTCACGCTTGAGAGCACCCACTATATATAGCGGTTAGTAATCGAATATTGATATTAGGTATTAGCCTCCTATAAACTGTATGGCTGAAGGGTTTTCCTTCAAAAATATATTATACGAGGAGGTTGTCTTATATTTAAGAAGACAAGAGTGAGGCAGATTATAGAACTGCTTCAAAAGGATCTTAGCAACAGTAGGATCTCTGAAATTATCTCTGAAATTCTTAGTGTTTCCAGAAATTCTGTTGCGCGTATCAGAAATAAATCTGATGAAAGAAAACTTGAGTGGGATGAACTTCTGGCGATGACCGATGATGAATTATATCGGTTATTTTATCCTGAGAAATTCAAACCGAAGAACAGCTATGCACCGGTAGACTATGCTTATGTACATAGTGAACTCGGTAAAGTAGGAGTTACAGAAACTCTTCTATGGGAGGAGTATGTTGAAAAGTGTAAGCAAGATGGAGTTAAACCATGTTCTTATCCCACATTTGCCAGAGGCTATAAGCAGTATACTGTAGATAAAAGCTATACAAGTCATGTAGAACATAAGCCAGGAGTAACTATCGAAGTAGACTGGTCAGGTCCAACAATGAGCTATGTAGATGCTGATACAGGTTCTGAACAGACCGCTTATCTATTTGTTGCAACACTCCCTTATAGCCAGTATACATATGTAGAGGCAACATCTACCATGAACGAATCCGACTGGCTTAGCTGTAACATCCATATGCTTGAATTTTTTGAAGGGGTACCTGTGAGAAT
>CADCDW010000010.1 GCA_902800325.1 uncultured Lachnospiraceae bacterium | reverse complement strand
CTACATATGACCATTTTGCAGGCGTAAAGGTTGACGGTAAGACAGTTGATGCTGCTAATTATGAAAAAATAAAAGGAAGTGTAATAATAAAGCTTAAATCTTCGTTCCTCGAAACTCTTGAGGCAGGTGAACATACACTTACTGCGATGTTTGATGATGCTGACGAAGTAACAGTTTCATTTGAGATATCAGCTAAGGCAAAACAGAATGAGAATAAGCAAACAACGGTAGATACGCCAACTACTAAAAATGATACATCAAAGAAAGATACACCAAAAGCTCCGACAACAGGAGATAAGATTAATATGGGCATAATCGTTATGCTTATGATAGATTCATGCTTAGCTGCACTTTATCTTACACTTAAAAGAAAGCAGATAAAATAGTTATAATTTAATCTAATAATTAACGAGTCAAATAATCTTCGAATGATTGTTTGGCTCGTTTTTTATCCGGGACACCCTATTTTTTGTCCGGGACAGTTTTTAAAAGAGGGTTATAAATCGGGGTTTTAGGGGTGTCCCATAACAAGAATGCATTTGTGTGTATAAAATGCGTTTCTTGCTATTTATTACTCGATGTACACACATAAGTTTTATATTTTATGTTTATACAATTAGCTCTTTTTGGAAAATGATAATTAATATTAATCCATATTAGTTGAAATACACTTCGGGATCTGCTATCGTTTATACAGAAAGCTATGAAAAAATACTTGTCGGTCGCATGAAATAATCATATAAATCGGTAGCTATATAAAATGAGATGTGCCGGAGTATCAGCTACGGCTGCATCATCATTGCTTGGACATACTGTAAGAGTTAATGAATATAACTATACTTATGATACGATAGATATGTCCACAAAGAAAATGTATATCGAAAATGCAGGTAAGATAATTTAGGTAAATAGAGGATTTGTGAATACTCAAAGCCTAAATTTGAATACTCAGTTTTGTAAGACCGCATAAACAAAGGGCTTACAAGGTGTGTAGGTGGGTTCAAGGTCTCGCCTTTTCGCTAAACGGCATCCACCGGATGCCAGCGACAGTCGGTGCTAAACGCTTGCCACAGGCAAGCAGCACCCCATCAACTGCACTTCTCAAAACCGCATAGATATGTGGCTATTTACCGGATATTTGTGCGGCTTTGAATATTTTTTTGATTACTTTTGAATACACTAAAATAATGAATAAGGAGGAAACGGGCTCTTGGCATTTTCCCTTTATTTGTTTAAAAAAGATTTTACTTGATAAACTTTATATAACTATACTTATAACATTATGTTATAATCAAAAATAGCTGATGAAGGATATTGATAAAAAAGTATTATTAACGATGACAAATCGGCAGTTTGTAAGGAGGATAAAATGAAGAAAAAAATTCCAAGTGAGGAAGAATTAAAGAAATATAGCCATAAGATGATGACACTGCCTTTGATGGAACATGCGTCTGATGATGTGAAGGAAGCTGTGTGGAAGCTTGTTAAAAGGTTATCAACTTATGCACGAACACCGGGGACGGCGGCAGATTATAAGAAAATGGCAGTGTTTGCCGAGGATGATGCGATAGTCGATGCTGTTCTGGATACACTAAAGGAGATGAAATATCCATTTAAAAACACGGATTTTATCCCGGATACCCCGGGTTATTATTACGCGATCGCACTGATTTCACAAAGTATGCATAGAAGAGATGAAACGCTCAGTCTCTTTAATGAGCTTATTGATCATGCAATAGAAATTAAATCAGACAGTGCACTACCGCTTGCGAGAAATATGGATGTTTTATCAAAAGAATATCCGGATCTGACGGATCTGTTTGAAAAAGCAAAAATTATCTACAAAATCGATGCAATAGATGGTATTAAGACAGGGGTGCCGATAAAGATTAACAGGATTTACCCGGGTTATATAAGTGCAGATAAAGTAGAAGCAGAATATATAAATGTTGAAAACCCTCAGGACGGCAAAGTATTTGTCGAAGTGGATGAAAAAGAGTTTGTCGTCAGAATCGTGGAAAAAGGAAAAAGCATTTTTACAAAAAAGTTCAAGCACTACAGCTATGACATGATCGTGTATGCGGTAGTAAGGGATGTTTTGCTGAGAAAGCACATGGAGGAAATGCAGATCGACGATATGACAGATGCAGGAGTAGTCGAAGCCATGAGAACTGATCTTCAGCAATTGTACGGTAAGATCGCGATTTCAGTAAATAATAAGGAATTTGATTATATTATGGATGGGCATGAAACATATGGTAATACTGCTTTACCTCAGGATGTCCGGGACTATCTGGAAGAAATCTATAATGACATGGACCTGAAGGATGCATTTTACTTCGATTGTGATATTGAAATCTATGACGAGGCAGGGGTAAAGGATATGGAGGAAGATACATCCTGGTTTGATGAAATGATGGGACCGGGAGAATGCAGTTATAAGAATATTAAGCCTTTTGCCCGTGATGGTGTGGGTGGATTATGGGCAGTACTGGATGATGAAAAGATCGGATATATTGGTACAGAGGGAGAATGCGGGATCATAGCACGAAATATAAATGAGTTCATGAATATCGTAGCGGTATACAGAGGATACATAGATGATCTGTGTGATGTCGATATATTAAAATCCGAGGAAGCTTTTTTGGAGGCATTTGAAGAGGAACGTGATTCGGATTACAACAGGGAATTTAACGGCTTCATAAGGAAGCATCATTTTACGCAAAATCCAAAGAAAATATACGAGTTTATTATAAAGGGAATCACGATGAAACCATTTTTTCAGGTTATAGCTACGGATGATGAATATGTTGATTCCCGTTCGATACTTGGAACTGATGACGGACAGGAGCTGCTGGAGTCACTTATAGAGTGCCTTAAGAAACAGGGTATGGAAGTGGACGAATAGGAGACGCTATAATCGTTTATAGACTAGAAATATGAGCTTTATGCTCAAAGCAATTAAAGAAGCAAAGGAAAAATATGGTCTTCCTGAAGTTGAGAGCGGATGTTTTACAAGTTTTCCGGATGGTAAGTAGCTGATATTTTACAAGTTTCAGAGTAAAGAAATAACATATTTTTCTCTTGAAAAAATGAATAAACATGGTATAATAAAGCTATATTAATAATATACGAATTGCATATATCTGGAGTGTGCGAAAACTCCTGTTAATTTTGAACCTACATTTACTTTTAACGGGATACCTAATCCATAGATGGATGTCAGGCCTCGTATCGGTGGAAGGCAGAAGTCTATGTGCGGTTGCCCACCTAGCCTTGCTAGGAGTCAAAAGGCAGGAAACGGCACTCCGGATATATTATTTTTGAGGGATATGATAAAAAAGTTCTTTAGGTTTTTGGGTGATTTTTTTAAAAAAGCGGGCGATGATGGTCTGGCTGCTTATGCGGCACAGGCTGCTTTCTATGTGATTTTATCTTTTTTTCCTGTTATCTTGTTTATAGTAATAATCGCATCCAAGGTTTCTTTCATAAATACTGATATGATTAATTATATTCTTGAAATTGCTCCGGATGAATTTCAGGAATACATTATGTATATTGTAAATGATATTGTATATTCCAACAGCCGGTCATTTACTATTATTACTATAGTCGTAACACTTTGGTCGGCGGGCAAGGGGATTCAGGCACTTACAAATGGTCTTGATAAGATTTATGAGGTTGAAAAAAGAAAAAATTTTATATTTGTCAGATTTTTAAGTGTCATTTATACACTTGTATTTATGATTATGATGGGTGCTCTTATGATTCTTCATATCTTTGGTGCGGATCTTGCCAAGCGTATTATCAATAGATGGCCTTCGCTTTTTAATGCGACTATACTGGTTTTGAGTTTAAAAAGTGTATTTACATTTGTTGTTGTTCTTATATTTATGGTGCTTATATATTATCAGCTTCCAAACAGAAAAAGTAAATTCATAAGAGAATTGCCGGGAGCGGCTATGGCGGCGCTTTTGTGGATGCTTATAACCAATGGCTTTTCATTTTATATAAAACATCTTTCAAATGCATCATATATGTACGGAAGTCTTACATCGATAATACTTATAATGATGTGGCTTTATGTGTGTATGCAGGTTGTGTTTTACGGTGCTGAGATTAATTTCTTTATGGGCAGGCTATTGGATAAGTCTGAACAACGAAGTAAGGAAAAAAAATCCAAAAGAAAAAAGAAACTAAGTGATATGGAAGGTCTAAAAGAAACTAAATGATACAGAAGCTCTAAAAGAGTGGTTTTATATGAATGGCTAAAAGCTTTAAATAAATTCTTTAAAAGAAAAAATATTAGTTTAAAAGAAAAATAGTTTTGTTGACACTAAAAAGCACTTATGAGATAATTAAAGGCGGTGTTGATTGAACTTATATTTATACCAATAATCAATGTGCGTTTTGGTCAGTATATTTTAAATTGTTAAGAATTACATAAATATAAGCAAATAAAAATCATAAAATAATTAATGGAGGTTTTAAAAGATGTACGATTTTGACGAGATTGTTAAGATTGACCCTGAAGTTGCTGATGCGATGACAGCTGAGATTAACAGGCAAAATGATAATATCGAGCTTATAGCATCGGAAAACATTGTTTCAAAGGCAGTTATGGCTGCTATGGGAAGTCCGCTTACCAACAAATATGCAGAAGGTTATCCGGGAAAGAGATATTACGGTGGATGTGAGTATGTTGATGTGGTTGAGGATCTTGCGAGAGAAAGAGCTAAGGAATTATTTGGCTGTGAATATGCCAATGTTCAGCCACATTCAGGTGCACAGGCCAATATGGCTGTATTTTTTGCTATTATGGAGCCGGGCGATACATTTATGGGTATGAACCTTGCACATGGCGGACATCTTACTCATGGTTCACCTGTTAATATGTCAGGTAAGTATTTTAATGTAGTACCTTACGGAGTAAATGATGACGGCTTTATAGATTATGATGAGGTGTTAAGAATAGCAAAGGAGTGCAAGCCAAAGCTTATCGTGGCAGGTGCATCTGCCTATGCAAGAGCAATTGATTTTAAGCGTTTCAGAGAGATTGCTGATGAAGTGGGAGCAGTGCTTATGGTGGACATGGCACATATAGCAGGTCTTGTTGCAGCAGGACTTCATGAGAGCCCAATCCCATATGCTCATGTTACTACAACCACTACTCACAAGACCTTAAGAGGACCTCGTGGAGGACTCATTCTTTCAAGCAATGAGGTAAATGAAAAGTATAACTTCAATAAGGCAGTATTCCCTGGAATTCAGGGCGGACCTTTGATGCATGTTATGGCAGGTAAGGCAGTATGCTTTAAGGAAGCTTTATCAGATGAATATAAGGCATATATGGCACAGGTTAAGAAAAATGCCGAGGTACTTGCAAAGGCACTTATGGAAAGAGGCTTCAATATAGTTTCAGGCGGTACGGATAACCACCTTATGCTGGTGGATTTACAGAACCTTGATATGACAGGAAAAGAGGTTGAGAAGCTTCTTGATTCGGTACATATAACTGCAAATAAGAACACAGTACCAAATGATCCTAAGTCACCATTTGTAACAAGCGGTATCAGACTTGGTACACCTGCTATTACAACAAGAGGCGCAAAGGAAGATGACATGATAGTAATAGCTGATGCCATTAAGGCTGCAGTTATTGACAAGGATAATGACAAGGCCATGAGTCTTGTAAAGAGCATTACTGATAAGTATCCTCTTTATAAGTAAGATAATAGGATTATTATATTAAGGGCTTGTACATTATGCTTGATGTACATAGCCCTTAATGTTTTAAAGGCTATACACTATAAGTTATGGAGAATAACTATGGATAACAATAATCAAAACAATAACCAGGATAATAAAGATAATAGAAATAACGGCAATAATTCAAATAATAACAACAATAAGAAAAAACCATCAATGCAGATTATACTTTTGGTTGCTTCTATTTTTATGGCTCTTTTATTTTGGCAGGGATACAGCAAATTTAAGGCTATGGGCAAGGAAGAAATAACCTATGATGAATTCCTGCAGATGCTTGAAGACGATAAGGTAAAAAGTGTCAAAATCTACAATGATGAAATAGTTATTAAGCCAAAGGAAAGTGAAGATTCGGTTCATGAAACAACTTATACCGTAATCAGAACTCCCGACTATAGGATTGTCGACAGACTCGAAGAAGCAAAGGTGGAGTTTGAAGAGGTTGAAGAAGGACAAAATGCAATCGTTTCAACCATTATTTCCTACGGCATCATGATTGCGGCATTTTATGTTCTTATGCTTCTTATAATGCGTACAGCGTCTAAAAACGGCGGTATTATGGGTGTAAATAAGAATAATGCAAAGATGTATGTTGAAAAGGAAACAGGGGTAACCTTTGCGGATGTTGCCGGTCAGGAGGAGGCTAAGGAGTCTCTTACTGAAATTGTTGATTTTCTTGAGAAACCTGAAAAGTATATCGAGATTGGTGCGAAGCTTCCTCGTGGTGCTCTTTTAGTCGGCCCTCCCGGAACAGGTAAGACTTTACTTGCAAAGGCAATTGCCGGTGAAGCCAAGGTTCCGTTTTTCTCAATTTCAGGTTCTGAATTTGTAGAAATGTATGTCGGACTTGGTGCATCAAGAGTAAGAGAGTTATTTAAAAAGGCCAATACCATGGCGCCTTGTATAATATTTATTGATGAGATAGATGCCATAGGACGAAGCCGTGATACCAGATATTCGGGTGGAGATTCCGAAAGAGAGCAGACACTTAACCAGCTCCTTTCCGAGATGGATGGCTTTGATACCTCAAAGGGTATAATAATTCTTGCTGCTACAAACAGACCGGAGGTTTTGGATAAGGCACTTCTTCGTCCGGGAAGATTTGATAGAAGAATTATAGTTTCCAAACCTGATATGAAGGGTAGAATAGACACCTTAAAGGTTCATACCAAAAATGTTAAGCTGGATGAATCTGTTGATTTCAAGGAGCTTGCTCTCGCAACTTCAGGTGCGGTGGGAGCAGATCTTGCCAATATTATAAATGAAGGTGCATTACTTGCTGTAAGAAACGGAAGGGAATATGTATCCCAAAAGGATCTAATCGCAGCTATAGAGATAGTATTTGCAGGTAAGGAAAAGAAAGAAAAGCTTCTTAGCAAGAAGGAAAAGGAAATTGTTGCATATCATGAGACAGGTCATGCTCTGGCAGCAGCACTTCAAAAAAATACCCTTCCTGTTCAGCGTATAACCATAGTTCCGAGAACCAACGGAGCACTTGGATATGTATGGCAGGTCCCTGAAGAGGAAAAGCAGCTTGAGACCAAAAAGGAGCTTGAGGAAGAGATTGTTATAGCTCTTGCAGGACGAGCAGCAGAGGAGCTTAAATTTGATTCTATAACCACAGGTGCTTCAAATGATATAGAAAAGGCTACAAATGTTGCCAGAACCATGATAACCATGTATGGTATGTCAGATAAATTCGGTATGGTTCAGCTCGAAGGTGTAACCGGTGAATATCTTGACAGAAGAAGAGTGCTTAACTGTTCTGCCGAAACAGAGACCAAGGTAGACAATGAGGTTAAGAACCTGATAAAGGCATCTTATGAAAAGGCACTTAAGCTTCTTAAAAAGAACATGACTACTCTTGATGCCATTGCAAAGGTGCTTATGGAAAAGGAAAACCTTTCCGGTAAAGAGTTTGTTGAGCTTTTTGAAAAATATCAGGGAACAAAGCTTAAGACTAAAAATGAAGACGGTGAAGATTTACTTGTAAGTGAGTAATGCAACATAGGGAAAGACACCACGGCATACTTTTAGGTACACGCAAATCTCGCTGTCGCTCACGATTTGCTTTGCACCTAAAAGTATGCCGGGTGTCTTTCCTGTGTCATATATAACTTTATGGAGAAAAGATATGGAATACAATTTTTTTGCTACGATAGCCAGGATGAAATATATTAACCGCTGGGCACTTATGCGCAATACAAGGGAGGAGAATCTTTCGGAACATTCTCTTGATGTAAGCATGATTGCACATGCGCTTTGTGTTATCGGAAATGTAAGATTTGATAAAAAGCTGGATGCGGATTATGCAGCTGTTACGGCACTTTACCATGATGCTTCCGAGATTATAACCGGAGATATGCCGACACCTATAAAGTATTATAATCAGGATATAAAGGAGGCATATAAGACCATAGAAGAAAGAGCCAACAGAAAGCTTCTCGGTCAGCTTCCGGAGGATATGAGGGAGGCTTACGAAGATTTATTTTTTAAGGCACCTGATAAGGAATATGAGTGGAAGCTTGTCAAGGCGGCTGATAAGCTTTCTGCATTGATAAAATGTATGGAAGAAGAAAAAACCGGCAACAGAGAGTTTTTAAAGGCTAAAGAAACAATCGGATATGCGGTTGAAAAATTAAGCAATGAACTCCCTGAAGTAAAGGACTTTGTGAGAGAATTTATTCCGTCATTTGCAAAGACGCTGGATGAACTTAATTAAACAAAAAAAAGAGGCTTTTAGCCTCTTTTTTATAAGCAGTGGATTCCGTATGCAGGTACGTTAAGTACTTTATCGGTGAGTCCTACCTGTTCAAGGGAAACCTTGAGAGAAAACTCGGTGTTTTTGTTCTTTTCTCTAAAAGATTTTATGTTTTGTGCTTTTTTATTTTCTGTAAATCTGATATCTACCGGTACGGGAGCGTCCTCGCTTTCATATACGAAAGGAACTCTTGCTGTGGCACCGGATATCCAGTAGTATAAAAATCCAACTTTATGGCTAAGCTCCTGGAATAGATATTGCTCGGCTACGGCACCGTTTGCTTCGGTAAATATATCGAGAAGAGTAATTTCTTCATTTACATCGAGTTTAAGAGCGGTTCTAAGCAGTCCGTGGTCTATCATAAAAAGCTCAAAGGATTTATCATCTATGTGTTCTTCAAGCGGAAGTATGCACTCCTTAACACGTGGAAGCTTTCTTGCAAATCCAAGATCAAGCAGACATTGGGTTGAATTGTAATATTCTCTTGCACGCGCATTTTCATTCACAAAACGATACATGAATTTTTTGTTATCATGTGTAAGTTGAGTAGGAATACTTGACCATATACGAACTGCTCTTTGTGAAAGAGCATATGTATAGGATTTTCTTATACGTTTTTCATATTCATCAAGGAGCTTTTGCTGTTCGGGTTTTATAACCGAATAATCATGATTTTTCAAAAATGCTTTTACAACACCCTGCATACCGCCTGTCAGCATATAGTCACGTAAAAGGGATTTAACCTTCTCCTCATCATCCTTTTTAAGCTTTTTGTTCTTGTCATTTTCAATAAGTGAAAGCAGGTCACTTGCCTGATTGGCAATCATAAATTCTTCGAAGGTCATAGGACGCATACGGATTATATTAAAGATATCCATATGTGTATATTCAAATTCCGTAACATTCATGGAAGAAGAGATAAGACACAGCTTATAATCCGGATGAGCCTTAGAGTATTCGAGGAAAAACTCGGCAGCATCAGGTATATTTTGTATCTCATCAAATATTAAAAGACAGTCTGAAAAATCATTCGTTCCGAAATGCTGCTCAAGTATAAAGTCAACATCCGAAATCTTTGTTTCAATAGAGACATCATCTTCATCGTTATCCTTATCAATCTTACGCGTTATAATGTTTTTAAATGCTGTATTTTTGTAACAATCCACAGATTTTAAATCATTATAATAAGCCTTTGCAAAATCCTTTACTGTCCAGGTTTTGCCAACTCCGTAAGCACCCTTTACATACAATATACCGTTATGCCCTTCCTCGTACCAGGCTAAAAGGTTACCTATGACATCTCTATACATAAACTGTCTCCTCATCAGAATGTAAAATTTTTGTTTTGATAAATGTGTAATCAAAAACTGTATTACTATTTTAGACAATATTTTTACTCGTGTCAACGATAAAGAAAATTAATTGTGAAAATCTTGCAAAGCTTGTTCACATTTTTGCTATTTATGGTATAATAACGAGTATAAGCGAAAACCAAGCGCCGACGAAGTCGGCATTTGAGTTTTCGCGGCGAGTTATCGAGCAAGCCATCTGCGAAGCAGATAGGCGAGCATCGAAGATGCGTGCTTGCGAGATATAGAGTATAAGCGAAAACCAAGCGGCAACGAAGTTGACATTAACTTAAAAATTTCAAAGAGGTAACAAATGGGAAACAGATGGAATAAAAATTATCTTAGACTTGGTGTGGTTCTCACCGTATCATTATGTATAGCTATATTGTTCAGCCAGATTATCAAGGGATGGAGAGGAATATTTGGTATCTTTGGTGCGATTTTTTCTGCGCTTACTCCCTTTGTAATTGGTATAGTTATTGCATTTTTGCTAAGTCCAATTATGAATTATATCAGAAAAGGACTTGCAATCATCGTAAGTAAGATTTCCAAAAAATTGGATTATGATAAGGCCTATAAAAAAGTAAAGGCATTTTCAGTTGCGCTTACCATAGCGATTTTTATAGGACTTATTACGATATTCCTGTGGCTGGTTATCCCACGAATATATGAGAGTCTTAAGGATCTGGTGGATTCTATGCCGGGTTATCTTGACAGTCTTCAAAACTGGGTGGACAAGGTTTTTGCCAAGAATGAGTTCTTGGAGAATAAGTTTACAGATGTTGTAAACTATCTGGAGAAAAATATCCTTACTATTTTCCAGGAAAAAGTTATGCCTAATATGGACACTATAGTTGTTAATATTTCATCAGGCATAGTTTTAGGCGTAAAGGCAATATTTAACTTTTTAGTTGGAATTATAGTTGCGGTTTATCTTCTTAACAGCAAGGAAACACTTGTTGCCCAATTTAAAAAATTTGTATATTTGTTCTTCTCTAAGAAGACAGGAAATAAAATACTTGAAGGTCTTTCATATGCCAATCTTGTATTTGGCGGATTTATAAACGGTAAGATTCTTGATTCAATTATTATAGGAATTTTGTGCTTTATCTTTACCGCTGCAATCGGAATGAAGTATGCAGTGCTCATAAGTGTTATCGTCGGTGTGACCAATATCATACCGTTCTTCGGTCCGTTTATCGGAGCGATTCCGGGTGCACTTTTGGCACTTATGGACGATCCGATGTACTTCATAATCTTTGTAATTTTTGTATTGGTACTTCAGCAGTTCGACGGAAATATCCTTGGACCGCTTATCCTCGGAGATTCAACTGGTCTTTCGGGTATGTGGGTTCTTGTTGCAATTCTTGTCGGAGGCGATTTGTTTGGCGTAGCCGGAATGGTACTCGGTGTACCTGTATTTGCATGTATTTATGCGCTTATTGCTGTACTTCTTCGTGATGGTTTAAGAAGTAAGAATCTTTCTTCCGATACAGAGGATTATCATCTTTTGAAGGGCTTTGATCTGGAAACAGGAGAGGCAATTTATAAGGATAAAAATGATACAAGAAGAACCATCAAGCATAGAAATAAAGGACCTATAACCAAGAGATGGTTTGTTAAGGAAGAAAAGATATCCGATATAGAGGCTGAAAAGAAGGAAAAAGAGGAAAAGAAGTTAGAAGAGAAGGAAGAAAAAGAGGCTGAAAAAAGAGAGAAGGAAGAAAAGAAATTAGAAGAAAAAGAAGCCGAAAAAAAGGAAAAAGAAGAAAAGAAGACAGAAGAAAAATAGTAAGAAGATAACATAGACAAATAATACAATAAATGAAATTTATAGGAATAGATAATAGAAATTGTAAAAAAATATAAAGCAAAAATGAAAAGGACTCATAGATAGGGAGGTAGAGTTATGGCTAAGGGATGTTACAGCACCAATCAAATTTTAGAGTGGATGGGTTATTTTGCACAGAAAATGGAGGTAAGACCGGAAAAGATAAAGCTTCTTGATATCTGTGGTAAGATGAAAAATGTTGTTCCGGTAGTTGAAACCAATAAGAGAGTTTTAATATTTGCAGATGAAACCCATGAGGATTTGTTTTATGAATTATGGGAGATTGGCTTTGGTGAGCTTGATATGTGGTATTCAACCGGTATCGAGGTAAATGCGCTTGTTAAAAAATGCAAGATTAAGGAAGCCATCAATCACAAGATTACAGAGCCGACAGTTATATTTGTACTCAATGAAAAGACTCGTGAGTCCTATCGTATCGGTATGAAAAATGAGATGTTTTCCAAGGGTACAATAAAGTATGTAGGAAATGAAATAAGAGCCGTTATTATGAGTATGCTGGATGTAGATGCACAGGATACCATATGCCTTGTAGATGCGGAAAGTATCGCTATAGAGGCTGCATTTGTTGCCGGTGACGGTACGATAATCTGTGTGGAAAATGACCGGGGTGCCAAGGAAACCATGGAGGATAATGTCAAGAAATTCGGTGTACACAATGTTCAGATTATCTCTGATTTGGGACCTGAAAATATGGCTAAGATACCGGTTCCGAGACTTTCATTTATAGTTGCAAACAAGCATCTTGAGGAGGATATAGTAAGACTTCTTGAGAAGAATCCTAAGATGAAATTTGTATTATATACCTTGGAGTTTAATGTGCTTTCGGGTATCAAGGATTTATTTGAAAAGTATAACATAAGTAATCTTGAGGTTACCCAGATTACCGTTTCAAAAACCGACAGAAAGAGCATGCTGGTGACACAGCCGTCTCCTTGGCTTATAACCGGCGAGGTACTTTAATATGGCACTTGAAAGCTTACCGAAGGATGCGATTATGCTGCTTAGCTTCGTCAATACGAGACTTAGGGATGACGGGATTGATTTGGACAGCTTATGCAGTCAGTTTGATGTATCAAAGGATGAGATTGTTAAAAAGCTTGACAGCGTAGGTTATACTTATAATGTTGAGTTAAATAAGTTTATATAATATATAAAATTATTGATACAAGGCATATTTGCCTTGTATCATGTTTTGATATAATTACTAAATATTTAAAAGTTTTGGAGGAAATGAAGTTATGGCTGGAAGCTACAACCACAAGCTGATTGAAGGAAAATGGAATAAGAAATGGGAGGAAAATCCTGTAAATGTGGATGACGGCAAAAAGGAGAAATATTACTGTCTTGATATGTTCCCTTATCCGTCAGGAAACGGTCTTCATGTAGGACACTGGAGAGGCTATGTTATTTCTGATGTCTGGAGCAGATATAAGATGATGCACAATTATTATCTTATTCATCCAATGGGATGGGATGCATTTGGTCTTCCTGCAGAGAACTATGCGATAGAGCATGGTATCCATCCATCTATATCAACAGCTGAAAATATAAAGAATATCAAAAGACAGATTAATCAGATCGCTGCTATATATGATTGGGACAGAGAGGTAAACACTACAGATCCTGATTATTATAAATGGACACAGTGGATTTTTGTTCAGATGTTTAAGAAAGGTCTTGCTTATGAAAAGGAGATGCCGATTAACTGGTGTCCTTCCTGTAAGACAGGTCTTGCAAATGAAGAGGTTGTAAACGGTAAGTGTGAGAGATGTCATTCTGAGGTTACCAAGAAAAACATCCGTCAGTGGATGCTTAAGATAACTGCCTACGCTGAAAGATTATTAGCTGACCTTGACAAGCTTGACTGGCCTGAGAAGGTTAAGAAGATGCAGACCGACTGGATAGGAAAATCCTATGGTGCAGAGGTTGATTTTAAGGTAGACGGCAAGGATGATGTAATCACTGTCTATACTACACGTCCGGATACTCTCTGGGGCGCTACATTTATGGTACTTGCACCTGAGCATGAGCTTGCAGCTTCACTTTCAACTCCTGAAACTAAAGAAGCGGTCGACAAGTACATTTATGAGGCATCTATGAAGTCAAATGTAGACAGACTTCAGGATAAGGACAAGACCGGTGTATTTACCGGAAGCTATGCGATTAATCCTTTAAACGGTAAGAAGACTCCTATATGGTTATCGGATTACGTACTTGCTGATTACGGTACAGGAGCAATCATGTGTGTTCCTGCACATGATGACAGAGACTTTGAGTTTGCCAAGAAATTTGATTTACCTATAATCCAGGTAATTGCAAAGGACGGCAAGGAGATAGAAAATATGACTGAGGCTTATACAGAGGCTTCAGGAACAATGATTAATTCAGGTGACTGGAACGGTATGGAATCCTCCGTACTTAAAAAGGAAGCACCGGAGATGATAGAAAAGCTTGGCTACGGCAAGAAGACAGTTAATTATAAGCTTCGTGATTGGGTGTTCTCACGTCAGAGATACTGGGGTGAGCCGATTCCGATTATTCACTGTCCTGACTGCGGTGCAGTGGCAGTGCCTGAAGAGCAGCTTCCTGTACTTTTGCCTGATGTGGAGAAGTACGAGCCGACCGGTACAGGTGAGTCACCGCTTGCAGCAATTGATTCATGGGTAAATACAACTTGCCCTTGCTGTGGTAAGCCTGCAAAGCGTGAGACCAATACAATGCCTCAATGGGCAGGATCATCCTGGTATTTCTTACGTTATGTAGATAATAAGAATGATAAAGAGCTTGTAAACAGAGAAAAGGCAGATAAGTATCTTCCTGTAGATATGTATATCGGTGGTGTAGAGCATGCGGTTCTTCACTTGCTTTACTCAAGATTTTACACTAAGTTCTTAAATGATATCGGAGTCGTTGATTTTGATGAGCCGTTCAAGAAGCTCTTCAATCAGGGTATGGTCTGCGGTAGAGATAAGGAAACAGGCGCAGCAACCAAGATGAGTAAGTCTCTCGGAAATATCGTTTCACCTGATGATATGGTAAATGATTACGGCTGTGATTCACTTCGTTTATACGAGCTTTTCATCGGTCCGCCTGAACTTGATTCTATCTGGGATGACAGCGGTATGGAAGGTATATACCGTTTCATAAACAGATTCTACAACATGGTTATGGCTAACAAGGATAAGGATGCTGCAGAGACCAAGGAGCTCGTAAAGCTTCGTAACAAGCTGGTATATGATGTTACAACTCGTCTTGAACAATTCAGCTTAAATACAGTAATTTCCGCATTTATGGAAGCAAATAATAAGTGCGTTGAGCTTACCAAGACAACAGGTGTTGATAAAGAAACTCTTAAGACAATGGCACTTCTTATAGCACCGTTTGCACCACACATCGGTGAAGAGCTTTGGGAGGAACTTGGCGGAACCGATTCTGTATTCCACCAGAGCTGGCCAACTTATTCCGAGGATGCCATGAAGGATGATGAAAAGGAAATTGCTGTTCAGATTAACGGCAAGACCAGAGTTACTGTTATGATTGGCGTAGACGATGCGAAGGATGTTGTAATTGAAAAAGCAAAGGCTGCCCTTGGCGACAGACTCGCCGGTCTTAATGTAATCAAGGAAATCTATGTACCTAATAAGATTGTTAATATAGTGGCGAAATAATTTTGTAGTGAAATAACGAGGAGAGGTGGTATTGTGCTTGCACAAATACCACTTTGACGAGAAAACGCATCGAGCTGATAAGCGAGATGGCGAAATAACATTATGTAAACCTTATACGGACTAAATCTGATATAGAACTGATTTAGTCCGTATTTTTTATACCCAAACAGAAGTTACATTATTTCTTTTCAAAATTGTGCTTTTATGGTATGTTAGATGTGAAATCAGTGATCATCGGTATTTATAAGGAGGATAAAGCGTGGAAAAACTTAAGTGTGAATCTTGTGGTGGAGATCTTTTGGTTGATGATGATAAGGAGTATGCTACATGCCCTTATTGCGGAACAAAGTATAAATTAAATGATGATGTAAATGTAAATATCAAGATGGATAATGTTATGAAAAATGCAATTGATACCCGAGACGTAGTTGCGAAGCGTTTTTCAAAGATTATGATTATTCCGATTGTGTTTTTTATAATTATTTTTTGCACTATAGTTTTTATGTCGATTAAATCCATTAGAGATTTTAAAGAAGAGGAAGATAAGTCTCGTATTGAATATGAACAAAAGGCAAAGGAACAGGAAGAAGAGTCAAAGAGATATTCATTTAATTTTCAGTTCACCGGTGATAATGGAACGCAAGATGCTTTTTTCCTTGAGTCAACATTAGATGAAATGATTCAAAGTAATAAAACTAATGACAGATTGGTTACACTTGTTTTTGAAGGTAAAGAGGTAACAGATGAGTCTGAGATAATCGAGATTAAGCATTCGCTTGACGGTAAATATGAGGTATCCTTCAATTATGATGATGATGGATACATTGACAAAATAATTGTAGATAAAAATGACTAATGGAAAGTGACAAGACTTACGTTCTGTGACACAATTGAAACATGGGGCAGGCATTTAGTCAAAACATTAAGTTAAAGAAAGCTGTCGCAATGATGAATTAATCATCTGTTGCGACAGCTTCTTTTTCATTAGCGTCAACAGCTTCTTTTCCGGCTCTTTTTCTATAATCATCTTTTATTAGCTTGTATACGGTTGCGGTTACAGGTACACTGCACATAATTCCGACGATTCCAAATAAACCGCCAAATACTGTGACCGCGGCGAGTACCCACATTCCCGGAAGATCAACTCTGTTTCCGACAACACGAGGATAGATGATGTTATTGTCAATCTGTTGCAGAGTGATGATGAAAATAAGGAAAATAAGTGCTTTTACCGGTGATACCATGAGTATGAAAAATGCAGAGATACCCATACCAAGAAAGGCACCGATGACAGGAATCAATGCAAAAAATGCAACGATTACACCGGATGTTACGGCATAAGGAAGCTGTAGAATAAGCATTCCAATAATACATAATCCGCCTAAAATACATGCATCGGTTGCCTGTGCAACTATAAAGTTACGGAAGTTGGTTCCAAGCAAGCTAATCAATGAAAGGACTTTTTCGCTGGCAGGAACATAGGTCTTAATGAGACCGGTACATTGTCTGGAAAGCTTTTCTTTATCAACCAGAATATATATGGAAAAGAAAATTCCTATAAATAGATTGGCAATAACTGAAATTAATGCTCCCGCTGAACTGACCAGAAGGCTCATGGCACCGCTTGCACCATTTATCACGAAGCTTCCCAGTCCCTGAACTGTGCTTTCAATGTTTTCCGAGGATGGCATGGAATTAAGAAGAGTCACAGCATATTTACCGATATATTTGTTAGTTTTTAATTCGTTAAGCATCTTCGGAAGATTATCGCTCAATGATTTAATCATAAGAGAAATGCTGTTTATGAGTTCCGGTATAATAAAATTGATTATACCGACTAAAATCAGAATTAATGTAAGCAGGGAGGTAGTAAGCCCTATTGCTCTTAGTACACCATGCTTTATCTTGCCTTTAAAGAGTTTGGAAAGTCCCTTTTCATATGAGGTCATAATAATATTGACCAGGAAAGCTATAATCATTCCTATAATAAGTCCCGATGATGCGCTTAAGAAAAGGCCTATAAAGTGAACGGCATTATCCCAGTATTTGAAGATTATAAACATAACAAGGACACAAATACAAATAGGAATGTATCGCTTTACCTTGTGGGTGTTACCTTTTAAGGAAGTTTCAATATTATTGTCTGTTGAGGTGATTTTTTTATTAATAGTGTCTTCTGAATTATTACTTTCTAAATTGCTATTTTGAGTATTATTATTTTTTTTATTTGAATTAGCGGCCATTACTAAACTCCTTTTATATTATTGAACAGTATATTAAATATTATAGCCGATTATTTTGGTTGTCAAGAAAAATGCATTGATTTATACTTTCAAACAGCTAATGTTTCTTTTCAAAAATGCAGTTTTGTGGTATGGTAGTTATAAATTTTACTGACAGATTATAAATCTTGGGAGGCAGATAATTTGGTTTCTAAAGTGGAAAACATTTCACAGGAAAAATTAGATGGCATAAAAAGGATTATAGGCGAAGCATTTGTTACAAATGAGTTGTTTCATAACTGGGGTTCGGTGTCTGAACGTAAGGATGATGTCATGGAGTATATGTCGTACTATGTTGACTACGTTTATCAATCGGGTGAATTATATGCAAATGAGGATATGACAGGCTTCATCGGGCTTGAGGACTCGGTGAAAAAACCGATTATGCCACAGATAAAAATGATTTTAAAAATGTACACAAAGATGGAATATTCAAGGATAAAAAGTCTTTTAAAATTTGCCAAGCAGATAGGTAATTCCAATAAGCAGTATGCAAAGAAAAGACATATTGATGCACTTATGGTTTGTGTAGACAAAGAGTGTCAGGGCAAAGGAGTTGCGACAGAGCTTATAAAATTTGCAAAAAGTATGGCTGATGCGAAAGGGCTGACACTTTTATTTGATACTGATATGAAAGAGTATGCAGAAATGTATCAGCATTTTGGCTGTGAGCTATATAACAGTGTGACTGCTGATAATGGAGTGACAAGATATAGTTTGTGTTATAAAAAATTGTAGTTTTAACAAAGCATTTTAGGAGGTAAGATATGTTTTTAGCAATAAGCGGTTCAAATCTTTTTATTATTTACATGATTGTAATTTTTGTAATTGCATTTATAACTGCAAAGAATTTAATTAAAAAAAATAAAATATCAAAAAAGAACAGTGAAGAAAAAATGGGTGAATTGAATGCTTTTATTTTGCAGTATGAGGCATCCAAAAAGGTTGCTGCAGAGAAAGAGCAAGCAGCTGAAGAAAAAGAAGATAAGCAACCTGAAAAGCAAACCGAAAATCAACCCGAGAAAGAGAAAGATGATAAACCGACAGAAGCTGAGTCAAACAATACTGCTGAAAAAAATTTAGATATTGAAACCATTGTACGTATCAATGTGCTTTATCATGATGCTGAAATGTCTGTTGAGCAGATTTCAAGTAAGACAGGAGTTTCAAAAGAGCAGATTGAAAAGGTTATAGGATAAAATTTATAAAGGAATCAATTATGGCAGAAGATTCAAAAAAGGTTAAACATCCGTTTCCTCCGCTTTATGATGAGAACTCACAAATACTGATATTGGGAAGCTTTCCGTCCGTTAAGTCAAGAGAGGTAAAATTCTTTTACGGACATCCGCAGAACAGATTCTGGAAGGTGGTTGCAGATGTATTTGACGAGAAAATTCCTGAAACAATCGAGGATAAGAAAAGTCTTATACTCAAGAATCATCTTGCACTTTGGGATGTGATTTCGGAATGTGAGATTACGGGTTCATCGGATGCAAGCATTAAAAATGCGAAGGCTAATGACATAAGCAAAATTTTAAAGGATTCGTCAATTAAAAAAATAATTGTAAACGGAAAAACTGCCGAGAGGTTATATATCAAATATATTGAACCGATTACAGGGATTAAAGCTGTGGTTATGCCGTCTACAAGCCCTGCAAATGCAGCGTGGAGTCTGGACAGATTAATTGAGGCTTGGGCAGATGAACTGATATAAATTATTGTTTTACTACCGAAAAAATGATAAAATTTAGGTAGTAAATTTTTTTAGGAGATAAACGATGAAAAAAATATTAAAAAATAAAAGCTTAATATTGCTTCTTTTATGTATCTTTGCTTTAGTGGGATGCGGTAAGAACAGGGATAAAAAAGATGGGACAACAGAGGCAAAAGAAACGACAGATGCTGATACAGAAGAGGAATATAAATCTTGGTATGAGGTTTATGGTGCTAACAGAGGAATAAGCAATATTGATGAGTTAGGTGAGGATTACAGCGTAGATGATGCGATAAATGATGGCTGCTTTGTTATAGGAGCAGCGAAGGTCTATAATGATAATCTCTATGAAGAATTCATGAAGAAATATGAAGACAAAGAGGAAGCCTATATCAGGGTTGTTCAAAGCACTACAGAGGGTGATGCCATAATATATGATATTTTTTATATCCCTGAATCAAAGGAATGGATGGATGCAGTCTATCCTGACAGAGTAGATGTTGTGATAGATTCTACAAGAGATAAGTTTGCTGCTGAAGATGAGAGGATGATTTTCATGGAAAAATTTGATGGCGTTGCAGAATATGAAAGTAATTCGAGCATTTATTGGGTTGCATACAGAGGTAATCCGGAGGATATAGATTTAGCAGGTAAAGATACATTTGTTATTGCAATTATTAACTGATATAAGATGTAAATAATTATTAGAGTAAAACCTGAATTATGATTTGAATTTTTAGTGTAGGGAGATAATATGAGAAACTGCGAAAAATGTGGAGAATTATTAGGTGAGACCGTACAGGTTTGTCCGTATTGCGGTTTTAGCGCTTCGGATAAAGTGATACGTGAACTGAGGCATGAACGCATAAAACGAGATATGGTTTATGAAGAATATGAACAGAAAATGAGAGACAGAAAGAATCAATCCAAAGGATTTTGGTTGGGTTGGTTATTTGGAAGAAGCAGCAGGTAATTAAAAATCTAATATAAGGAGGAAAAATGGGATCAGTTTCAAAGGTTTATTTTACAAAAGAGATTACACCGGAAAATGTAGTTCGATTATTTGATGTGCTTGGAAGAAAGCTTTCAGGAAGAGTAGCGGTTAAGGTTCACTCCGGAGAAGCCGGAAATCAGAATTTCCTGCATCCGGAGTTTTGGAAGCCGATGGTTGAACATGTGGGTGGAACGGTTGTAGAATGTAACACCGCATATGAAGGTGAGAGAAATTCTACAGAAAAGCACAAGAAGCTTATTTATAATCATGGTTGGAATAAGTATTTTGATGTAGATTTGATGGATGCGGAAGGACCTGATATTGAGATTCCGATAAAGAGAAATGCAAAGCATTTAAAATCGGACATCATGGGTAAGAATTTCCTTAATTACGATTCAATGCTTGTACTGTCACATTTTAAGGGACACCCTATGGGCGGTTACGGCGGAGCACTTAAGCAGCTTTCTATCGGGTGTGCATCGACTGCAGGTAAAGTAAACATTCACTCTGCAGGTAAATATGTTAAGGCAGAGGAACAGGGGATTGTCTGGGAGGATTTGCCGGAACAGGACGCTTTTTTAGAGTCTATGGCTGAGGCGGCATCTGCAGTAGTGGATCATTTTAAGGACAATATCGTATATATAAATGTTATGGCCAATATGTCTGTTGACTGCGATTGCTGTGCGGTTGCAGAAGATCCTTGCCTTAAGGATATAGGAATTCTGGCGGCAACTGATCCTGTAGCAATCGACAGAGCCTGTATAGATTTAGTCAAGCAAAGCAATGATAGGGGAAGGGAGCACTTTATGGAAAGAGTAACCTCAAGAAATGGAGAACATACCATAGATGCGGCATGTGAGCTTGGAATCGGTGTTAAAGAGTATGAATTAATTGAAATATAAAAAAACGGGAGCTGCCGTATGTATGGCAGTTCCCGTTTTGTCTTTAATTTGGCAGGTTCATATTACAAACTTTTTTTACTTGGTAAAGGTTATCCATTCATCATTTAGATTAATCATCAGATTGTCGCCTTCTATTGTATATTCGTATGTATTTGTACCGTCTGTGGTTACAATCTCATGACTGTACCATAATATATCCACTTCGTCCTGTAAAACTTCGTCCTGAAAAATCATTTTTCCGGTATGATCCTCGTTTAGTATTATGGAACGTTCCTGCTCGACCGTTGTACCGTCTATTTCCTCGGTATATGTAGATTTGTAGGTGCCCGGAACGTAATCATACATGGTCTGGGCTTCGAAATTGTCATATGTAGTAGTAGAAAAGAAATAATAAAAAAGGATTAAAATTTACTTTATCAGATATCTGTTTTATACTGCAAATTCATCAACGGATTTGCGGTATTTTGTTGCTCTTTTGTTATGTTGCGGATGCTAAAATAGATGAAAAAATAAGTGACAAACATTATAAAATATGCAGTAACGATATGGTAGACATTTGTTCAAATAATATTTATAATATACGGGGGTGCTTTTGTATGAATATTCTTACGATAGTTGTTATAATTATAATAATTCTGGGTGCAGTGTGCGGATATATGAAGGGTCTTGTAAAAAGTCTGCTTGGAGCGGTTTTTTCCGTTGCATCTATAGTTCTTGCATATCTTATTTCACCATTTATGTACAATATCATGGTTCAGAGGACAGTTCTTGATGACTATTTTACCGAAAAGATAAGTCAGTTGATTGAAGAGGATGTGGAATTAAAGGTGAAAAATGATTATTTTTATAAAACCGGTATACAGCTTAAGGATTCCGTCGAAGATAAGGAGCTTATTAAAAAACTAAAAGAAGAAGCTTATGGATTTGATCCTGATTTAAGCGACCAGATTAATATAATTAATAATCTTGAGATTCCCGAAAGCCTGAAAAAAGAGCTTATTAAAAATAATAACTATGGCAAAAAAACAGATATAGAAGCAGATAATTTCTATGATTATATAGCAAAGTATGTGGTTGGAAGGGCTATGAGGCTGCTGGCATATCTTGCATCATGTTTGTTGGTGGGAGTTGTACTTGCAATTATAGTCGTTGCACTTAGATTTATATCGAATCTTCCTGTTGTAGGCAGTTTAAATAAGCTTGGAGGAGCACTTTTAGGCGGAGTTATGGGACTTATAATCGTATGGATAATGTTTACGGTTCTTGTGAGCCTGCCGGGGCAGGAGTTTTGTCAAAAAGCAGTAAAACAGATAGAAGAAAGTAAGATTCTTTCTTATCTGCAGGATAGGAATATGTTTTTGAATATTATAAAATAATTATTTGTTGTGCATTTGTTATATCGTTTATGATATAATACTACGATAAGTTTATTGTAAACTTTTTGACAGAAATTATTAACGTAAAGAGGAGAAAAAAATGGAAAGTAAGAATCAACAGATGAGAGGAAAAGGAAGAACGGTCAGGAACAGTAAAAAAGCCAGAGAAAAAAAGATGAACAAGGCTATTATGGTGATTGGTCTTATAGTATGTTTTATCCAGCTTATTATAAGCGCATTTTTTATGGTATATGCTATAAGATTAAAGCTTATACCGGGTTCGTATGTTGCCAAGGTTACGCTGCTTTTGACGGTTCTTGTTTTATTCTTTATGTTTTTACAAAAATGGAAAGCTACAGGAATTGTTGCGTCGTTTTTATCGGTTATCGTCAGTTCTATGCTGTTAATCGGATGCTTTTATGTCAACTTCACATATAAGAAGATAAAAGATATGTCAGGTGTGGCAACTAAAATTGATAATGTCAATGTATATGTTAAAACGGATGATTCCGCCAGGACGATAAACGATGCGGGAGCATATAATTTTGGTATACTTACTACATTGGACAGGGACAATACCGATGCTACGGTAAAAGCGATAAATGAGCTCCTCGGAAAGCAGATTTATTGTACCGAATATGCCAATACCGACGAATTGGTTCAGGCTCTTTACGACAATCAGACACAGGCTATTATTATGAATGATGCTTATCTGGGTATAGTTGAAGGCATGGAAGGTTATGAAGACGTTGAGCAAAAGATAAGATCCATATATAACAAAGACTTCAAGACAGAAATCACAACCGAAGAAAAAAAGGCTGATGAGAACAGTTACGCATTTACAATACTGTTAAATGGTGTTGATACAAGGGGAAGTATTGTTGCTAACAGTAACAGTGACACCAATATTCTTATGACTGTCAATACAAAGACTCATCAGATTTTGATGATAAGTACTCCGAGAGATTATTATGTACCGCTTTCTATATCGGGAGGAGTTAAAGATAAGCTGACACACTCCGGAGCTTACGGTATAGACGTTACCATGGATACACTTGAAATGTTGTATGGTGTAAGTGTTGATGATTATGTAAGAATAAATTTTGATGGATTTATAGATGTTATAGATGCTTTGGGCGGTATAACTGTTTATTCGGATTATGACTTTGAAGGCTTTGATAATGATGTCGTCAATATGACATATCATTTCAACCAGGGATATAATGAGGTAAATGGAAAACAGGCACTTTTATTTGCGAGAGAAAGACATGCTTTTGCACAAGGAGACAGACAACGTGGTAAAAACCAGATGGCGGTTATAGAAGGTATAGTCAATAAAGCGACCAGTCCGCAGATACTTAAGAATTATACAGGTATATGGAATGAGGTTTCTGATTGCGTTGTCACAAGTATGAGTTATGATGAGATAGCAGGATTCGTTAAGGATCAGTTAGACAGCGGAGCAAGCTGGGACGTGGTTAAGTATAGTGTTACCGGTTCAGATCTTATGACAACTGCATACTCAACCGGAAGTGCGGTAGTTTATGTTATGGTTCCTGATGAAAATACGGTCAATCAGGCAAAAGAATATCTGAGACAGATTTATGCCAACGAAAAGGTTGTTATACCTGTAGAACAGTGATAATAAGCAGGTTATAGAGTATGTAATCAATTATAAAAATAAAGAGCGTAGTATAATTGTACAAAGCAGGATGTGAAAGGAGAAGACAATATGAACGATAACGGTCAGAATGCTTATTATGAAGATGGTGAAGCGGGAGAGAATTTACACGAGTCGAGACTTGTAAGATTTTCATATCGTGAATTTATAAGATGGATAGCGGTTTTAGCGCTTTTTGTTGTTTCACTTTTGGTCTTGGTAAACACCAATTCGGATGTTAAGATTATAACATCTGAACCTGATTATAAGAGAGAGTTCCTTTTCAGTATAGTTCTTTCTTTTATTGAGATAGTTCTTATCAATACTACATTTTTTATACTTGCATATGCGGCACCGGGAGTTTTTAAATCCCTGTTAAGAAAAAAAACGCGTAAAATGTCACATGTGCCTGACCCTGACAGGTCGGAAAGGATTCTCGGAAATGGTATATGCATTATCTACGCATTGCTCTTTTTGGCGGTTTTGATGGTTGCCGGAGTTGAGGGAAGATATTCAGGTATGAATTATTGGGCACTTTGGGGAAGATTTCTTATAATAATGCTTCCTCTTGCGCTCTGGAATGATTTTATACTTTCGGGCTTCGTATTTACAAAAACAAATTTTTATGAAAAATGGTCACGCCTTGCATCAGGTGTCGAACCGGGGGAAAAATCCCGGGAGTCCAGTGGACAAATCGCAAGAGAAAGAATTTTTCTTCACACCGGTTGATGCGCTTATATTAGCTCTTTTATTCTGGTTTATAATTTAAATAACAGTTTTATGATATGATTAGTATAAAAATGATTAACATAGAGGAAAAAAATGGAATACTATAAAATCGCTTATTTTTTGTACTTTATTCCTATTGTGGCATTTATATATCAATTGATGCCCAAAAAGCTTAGATGGTTTATACTTTTAATGTCAAGTATGGCTTATGCGTTTTATCATTCAAAAGTGTATGTCATATATTCTGTCATGACAGCCGTTATCTCATATATAACAGCATTAGTTATAGAAAAGTTAGATAAAAAGAAAAAAGAAATCATAAAGCAGCTTGCAAAAGAAGAAAAGAAAATCTACAAGAAGAAGCAGCAAAAAAAAGAAAAGTTTATACTGGTAACAGGAATCATTCTTATATTAAGTATACTTTTATACTTAAAATATTATAATTTCTTTGCTGAAAATGTAAACAATATACTGGCAGGCGGTAAAACGATACTTAAAGGAAAGAATCTGATTATGCCGCTCGGTATCTCTTTCTACACTCTTCAGGCAGTCGGTTATGTGGCTGATGTGTATTGGGGAAAGGTAAAGGCACAGAAAAATCCTCTTAAGCTTTTGCTGTTTTTATTGTTTTTCCCGACTATAATGGAAGGACCGATAGCCGCTTATACAGATATAAATGAAAAGCTTTATGCAGGAGAGTCGCTTGATGTTGACAATCTGGCACAGGGATATATACGTATTTTCTGGGGCTTGTTTAAAAAACTGGTTATTGCTGACAGACTTTATGTTATAGTGTCAGAGCTTTTTAATAATGCGGCTTCTTATCATGGTGCTTATATAGCTGCGGCTTCCATTACTTATACTTTACAGCTTTATATGGAATTTTCCGGTTGTATAGATATAGTTATAGGAAGTGCGAAGCTTTTTGGTATAACTTTGCCCGAAAACTTCAGACAACCGTTTCTTTCAATGGATGCATCTGAATTCTGGCGCAGGTGGCATATGTCACTTGGCGTATGGTTTAAGACATATATATTTTATCCGGTTGCGATGTCAGGGCCTGTTAAAAGATGGACTAAATACGGACCTGATAAAGTAGGAAAAAATGTGACAAGATTGGTTGAACTTGCGATAGCGCTTCTTCCGGTATGGCTTTCAAACGGTCTTTGGCATGGGGCAGCATGGGGATTTATATGCTATGGTCTTTATTATTTTACTGTAATACTTATCGAACAGGCACTTGAACCAGTCAGACAAAAAGCGGTTTCCGGTTTGAAGATAAGCGATAAAACCATATGGTACAGATGGGTCAGAAGAATCAAGACTTGGGTTATTATATTTACCGGTGAGCTGTTCTTTAGAGCCGAAGACTTAAAACTTGGTTTCAGTATGTTTAAATCCATGTTCCGTAATTTTAAGATATCCGAACTGTTTAATGGCGCATTTTTAAATATGGGACTTGACAGACTTGACTGGATAGCTGTTTTATTTGGTCTTATAATTGTAACCATAGTGGGAGCTTTCAGAGAAAAGCATAAGGATTTTGGAGCATGGCTTGCCGAAAGGAAACTTCCGGTCAGATGGCTTTTATATATAAGTCTTATAGTCGGAGTTATAATTCTCGGAGTATACGGACCGGGACATGAGGAGGTGGACTTGATTTATGCAGGCTTCTAAAAAGGGAAAACTCCTTCGCACGATTGGCTTTTTTTTGACGCTGATAGCAGTCTTATCAATTTTAAATTTTGTATTTAATCCGTTGAGACTCGATATGGTTAAATATGTAACCGAGCATGACAGTTATTATCTGAGTCTTATGCAGGAACCTGAGGATACTATCGATGTCTTGATTATGGGGGACAGCCTTTCGTATGGTATGATCAATCCGATGGACTTTTGGGAAGAAAAAGGTATCACTTCATATATAGCAGGACAGGCAGGACAGGTTGTTCCTGAGACTTACTTTGAACTTTACAATATAGTTGAGAATCAGTCGCCAAAGGTTATATTGCTCGAAACAGGTATTTTGACGCATGATGTCGAAACTGAGTTGCATATACTCGTATATCAGATTATGTATGATTTTTTACCTGCAACCAAATATCATGAGTTATGGAAGGTTATGCTTGGAGATAAGGATCAGAAGACAAAACCGCATTTTAAAGGCTTTGAGATAAGGGATGTTATAGCAGGTTATTCGGGTGAAGAGTATATGATACCTACCGATGGTGTTTTTAGAATAAGACCTCTGTCAAAACTTTATTTGGAGAAGATAAAAAGCTTGTGTGATGAGCATGATATAGAACTTATACTTGTGAGTATGCCTTCGCCGAAAAATTATAACTATAAAAAACATAACGGTATAAAAAAGATAAGTGATGAACTTGGTATCAAATATATTGATTTTAATCTTATGACGGATGAGCTTTCTTTTGACTGGAATACAGATATGCTTGATTATAATGATCATGTCAATATAAACGGTACAGCCAAGACCAGTGATTATCTTTTGAATTATATTATTGAAAATTATGATATAAAGAGCAGAGCAGACGGGGAACTGGCTGATAAATGGAATAAAGAACTAAAAGATTTTAAAGAAAAGTTTGGACTCGATTAGCTAATGTATAAATAAGATTTAAGTTTAAATCTTTTTGTAAATGATAAGTGATTATTTATATAACATTAAACAGAGGATAAAATGAGCATAGACAATAATTCAAGCAAAAAAATTAATAGAGTAGAAAAGGAAAATACGACTTATCAAAAAATAATCGACAAAAGCAATAAAACTGTTGAAAGACAGGAAAAATTTCTGAAATCAAATGATGAAAAACTTGAAGCGTTAAGAAAAAGAAATGAAGAGGTTTTAAACAGACATAGGCAGATGTATGATGAACGTATTGCCGAACGTCGTAAAAAAATTGAAGAAAAATATATAAAGGGTGATGAACAACGTCTTCAAAAATTTGAACAGCGCACTAAAAAGACGGATGAATTTATAAGCACACACAGAAAAAAGCAGGATGAGATAAGACAAAGGCACAGAAGCCGTGTAAATGATAAAAGAAAGAGAAAGAGAAACAGAATTCTTGCATTTTTTGCGGATGAAAAACAAAAACTACAAAATATCATAGACAGAAATATAAAAGATAAAAATTTTTCTTACAGAAGGAGAAAAATTATACTTTTTATAGCAGGTATTATTTTTATTGTTCTTATGTTCTTTATGGTCGAATTAATACTTCCGGGTTCTAAACTTAAAAAGGAAGAGATTATCAAGGATATACCTATGGAAGAATCAGCTGCTTCTTTTTCGGAAAAGAAATATGATAAGCTGGTAGAACTGACGGAAGAACAGTATCTTTATAAGCTTTTAATGGAACATTTTGACGGCAATGAAACCGCAACCATAGGCGTTATGTGCAATATAAGAGCCGAGTCCAGATTTGAAGCACATAATCTGGAGGATTATAATAATGATATCTGGGATATTGATGATGAAACATATACAGAGAAAGTCAATAAAAAATCAATTGATAAAAAGGATTTTGCAGAGTCCAGAAATGACAATATGAGCAATGGTTATTATAATGAGTATGACCAGTGGGTTAATAGAGATGGAGGTTATGGTTATGCCCAGTATACTGCTTATGTAAAAAAAGAAGAACTCTATCTTTTTGCAGAAAACTGGTTTGGCCCCGGAGGTGAAGGAGAAGGCTATAAATTTAATATAGGTGATCCTAAGATGCAGGCAGCATTTGTGGTTTATTTACTGGATTCCGATGATTATGCGAAACTGGATTCTTATATAAGAAATTTCTCTAGTTTTTCATAAGAACGTAAATATTGATAAGAATATTAATGAATAAGTTTTTATCAGGAGGTTTGTATGAATGAATTAAAAGTAGATGCTAAGTTGGAAAAACTTGATGACATAATGAATTTTATATGGGAAGAGTTATCCAAAATAGAATATCCTAAAAAGCTCAGGTTGAAGCTTCAGCTTGCCGTTGAAGAAATATTTGTAAACATTGCAAGCTATGCCTATGTTGACAAGACGGGATATGCTATAGTAAAAGTTAATGTACAGGAGGAGCCAAAAGCGGCTGTCATAACTTTTATAGACGGAGGTATAAAGTATAATCCTTTGGAAAAGGAGGATCCGGATCTTAATATGCCACTTGAAGAACGTACAGAGGGCGGATTTGGAATTTATATGGTCAAAAATATTATGGATGATGTTGAATATGATTACGTGGATAGTCAAAATATTTTAACCATAATAAAATATTTATAATAATTATATTTTTGATATTAGGAGGACTTAAAATGTTTAACATAATCAGTAATCGAGATGGAGATAATTTAACTATAGAATTAGAAGGAACTCTGGATACATTAACTGCACCTGATTTAAAGACCAGACTGACAGAAGAACTTCCGGGAGTAAAAAAGCTTGTTTTTGATATGCAAAAACTTGAATATATCTCAAGTGACGGATTGAGGACACTGGCCTATGCTTATAAGAAGATGTCCGAACAGGGAAGTATGGTTGTGAGAAATGTATCAGAGGATGTTATGGAAGTTTTCGAGATAACTAATTTTATTGAATTCTTAACTATAGAGTAGGAGACAGGAATGCAGACGGAGAAGATAATTGTTAAAAATAAGGGCGAAGGCGCAGCCGAAGCACTTGATATGGTTATAAAATTTGCAGGTGATTTAGAACTTGACCGAAAAAGTTCCCTGAGACTCAGACTTTTGGCTGAAGAAGCTCTCGGTATGTTAAAATCCATAACAGGTGATTTTGAAGCTGAATTCTGGCTCGAAAATAAAATTGATAAGATATGCATTATGCATTTTATAGCATCTGCCAAAATGAATTTCGATAAGAAGAAAGAACTTCTAAAAACAGCTTCCGATAAAAAGAATTCAGCGGCTAAGGGCGTTATGGGAAGGATAAGGGAATTTATAGAAAACGGGATGTATAATCTCGATTCCATAAGTGGTAAAGTTGTCAATTACGGCAATAGAATTTTTATGTATGGTTCTACCGGAAAGGTGGATATGGACAATATGGCTCTTGATTCATGTGTTCATGTATGGTCTATGGAAATGTATAAAAAAAGTCTCGATCATGCAAAAAAAGATGACGAGGATGCCGAGGAAGCATGGGATGAGCTTGACAAGTCGATTGTAGCCAATCTTGCTGATGATATCAAGGTTGGAGTAAGTGGTAATAAGGTTGAACTTATGATAGAAAAGAGTTTTTAACAGAAGTTTTTTAACAGAGTTTTTTAACAGAAGTTTTATAGTGACTTATAAATATACTGAAAATGTTAAAGATATATAAGGAATCATTAGGTTTTTAACTTGTTGATAGTAAGGTGATTATATGGGAAAAAAAATAAAAAAATCAATCAGGGAAATGAGTAAAAGAGAAAAAAGAAAGAATTCTCTCAATGCCAAAGTTTTTAATGCGGCGGCTGTTCATTCTATTATACTTGGTTTTATTTGTTTTTTAATAGGTCTTGGTATGTATATGAATGCTTCCATGCAGGATGCTATGAAGGAAGCATATGATAAAGCACATGAGAATCTTGACATTGTAAAACAGGAAGTTGATCCGGGTAAATTTTCCAAACGTACTCTGGAGATATATAAGGAGCATAGAAGTTCAAAAATGGATGATACTTACTATGCTTATTTTGATGAGATAAATAATGATAAAGATTACCAACGTATGATTGAGATCCTATGTGATACAAGAACTGAAGATATGTCTGATTATTTCCTTGCTGTAGCAGACCAAAAAAACGGTAAGCTTATCATAGTGGCAGATACGGATCCGAGACCAGGTCATCTATATCCGGTAGGAAAGCAGCAAAGTGTACCGGGGTGGTTTCAGAAGTATTTCTTCAGTCGCGGCAACGGATCATTTCCACGTACATATTATTTTCTTTTCAGCAGGGGAGTTATATGTGTAAGTGGTGCTTTTATAGAGGAGGGAAATCCTGAAGCCGGATTTGTTTTTGTTGTTGTACGTGCCACAGATGCGCTTGATGGTGTCGGTAAATTTATCCTGCAGTATGTTATCGCAATTTTATTTGCGATAATTGTTATGGGTTATATTATGACAAAACGCATGAATAAGTCGCTGGTAGAGCCTATAAACAGTATAGCTGATGCAGCTAAGGCTTATGTCGCAGATAAGCGGGAAGGAAAGATTGATGTTAAGCATTTTTCAAATCTTAATATAAGGCCGGGTGATGAATTGGAAAATCTTGGCCTTATTATGGCGGATATGGAAGAAGATCTTACTTTGCACGAAGAAAATCTGACAAGGATTACTGCCGAAAAAGAACGTATAGGTACAGAACTTTCACTTGCTTCAAGGATTCAGTCCAATATGTTGCCGGGTACATTTCCTGCGTTCCCGGAAAGAAAGGATTTTGATATATATGCAACTATGGATCCTGCGAAAGAAGTCGGTGGTGATTTTTATGATTTCTTTTTAACTGATGAAGACCATCTTTGTATAGTTATGGCGGATGTTTCTGGAAAAGGTGTTCCTGCCGCGTTATTTATGATGGCGTCTAAGATTATAATCGCCAACAATGCCATGGCGGGAAAGTCTCCTGCGCAGATACTTTCAGATACCAATAAGCTTATATGTTCAAATAATCGTGAAAATATGTTTGTAACGGTTTGGCTCGGTATCCTCGAAATATCTACAGGTAAACTTACGGTTGCCAATGCAGGTCATGAATTCCCTGTTTTCAGCAAAGGTGGTGCGGGCTATGAGTTATGTAAGGATAAGCATGGCCTTGTTGTCGGTCTTATGGATATGGCACAGTATGTTGAGTACGAGACGATAATGAAGCCGGGTGACAAGCTCTTTTTATATACTGACGGTATACCTGAGGCAAAAAATGCCGAAGGTGATATGTTTGGACTTGACAGACTTGTTGATTCGCTCAATAAATATCCGGATGTATCTGCCGAACAGACGATAAAAAATATGAAACTTTCGGTAGATGAATTTGTAAAAGAATCCGAGCAGTTTGATGATTTAACCATGTTATGTCTCGAATATAAAGGACGAAATGATATGTAATACCGGATGTTTTTTCATTTTGTTGATTTAGGAATGGTTCTTATTTAAACAAAATGAAAAAACGGTCTTAGAGTATATATTAAGGAAAGGAGTTTTGATATGTTATACGAAGTAGCGACAACTACCGATGCGGTCGGTTTTGTGGATGTGTATAATAAGGTTCACGCAAGTCCGATATGGTTCGCTGTGGCGGTTGCTATCATATTGCCATTTCTGATTATTGCGGTTGGATTCATAATTGGCAATCTTGGTGAAGCGCTTGCTCTTGTGGCGAGTTTATTTGTAGATCCATGGCTTGTATATGCGATTATTAATTATTTATTCTTTCCGGGGGTTATGCTTCATGAATTATCTCATGCTTTGCTTGCTGTTCTCACCGGAGCAAAGGTTACGGAGGTGGCACTGTTTAAGAAAGAGGGCAAGAGTCTCGGACATGTAAATTTCAAAAACAGGGGCAATAAATTGCTTGTTACTTTACAATATATATTTATTTCATCGGCACCGATGTTTTGCGGTGCGATAATTACATATGCATGCTGGTACGGCGTATTTCATATAGGAACTCTATGGCTAAGGATTTTACTCGGCTACATCGGAACGGCTATGTTCTTCCATATGACCATGAGTCCGCAGGATATTAAAGTTTATGTAAAAGGAATACCTCTTTTTATGTGCATAGTATTTGTGATAACTCTTATTTTAAGAGTTTCGGGAGTAGTTTAAAATCTAAAATGTGTAAATGAGCATCGTTTTCAAATGAAAAAATAGTAATATATATAGGGAAGAGTGCTATGGTTGCAATTAAAACGGATAAACTGACAAAGAAATATGGAGATATATACGGCATAAAGGAACTTGATTTAACTGTAAAAGAGGGAGATTTTTTTGGCTTTATAGGTCCTAACGGTGCAGGTAAGTCCACGACAATCCGTACACTTTTGGGGTTGATAAGTCCTACATCGGGAAGTGCTACTATATTTGGAATGGATATCGTTAAAGAACATGACAAAATACTTAAAGATATCGGATATCTGCCGTCTGAGATTAATTTTTATAACAAAATGACGGTTAAGGACGTTATAGATTTTTCGGCCTCTTTAAAGCATAAAGATTGCAGTAAAAAAGCTGCGGAGCTTTGTGAAAGACTAAGTCTTGATACATCAAAAAAGGTCGATGAACTTTCTCTTGGCAACAGAAAAAAAGCAGGTATAGTATGTGCCATCCAGCATCAGCCAAAACTTCTTATACTCGATGAACCGACAAGCGGATTGGATCCGCTTATGCAGATGGAGTTTTTTAAAATACTTACCGAAGAAAATTTACATGGTTCAACAGTTTTTTTATCATCTCATATTCTTTCGGAGGTTCAAAGCTACTGTCAATATGCAGCATTTATTAAAAACGGAAAAATAATAGTTTCTGATAAAGTTGAAAAGCTTGAAGAAACAGGTGCCAAGAAGGTAAGCTTTGTGGGCAATTTTGATACATCGTCCCTGACCGGCATCTCGGATATTAAACAGTCAGATAAAATGTGCAGTTTTTTGTACACAGGAGATATTAAAAAACTTTTAAAAGCACTGGCTGAAAGTGATATAAAAGATTTATCCATAACGGAACCGACTCTCGAAGAGATATTTATGAATTATTATGAGGTATAGCCATGGTCATTTTAAAGCATGAACTTAAACAAAATAAAAGTGCATTTATAATCTGGACAGCAGCTATAGGTTTTTTTATACTTGCATGTATATTCCTTTATCCTGAAATGAAAAATGAAATGGATGAAGCGACAAAAGTTTTTTCAAAGATGGGCAATTTTTCTGCCGCATTTGGAATGGATAGACTTAATTTTGGTACACTGATCGGATTTTATACCATAGAATGTGGCAATATACTTGGTATAGGTGGAGCTTTTTTTGCGGCGATAATGGGTATAACCGCGCTTATGAAAGAAGAAAAAGAGCGTACTGCGGAGTTTTTATATACTCATCCGATATCAAGAAAAAGAGTTGTTACAGAAAAACTCTTAGCTGTTTTATTGATTATTGTATTTATGAATGTTATCATATTTTTACTGGCTGTAATATCCATAGCGGCTATACATGAAGATATTCTCTGGAAGGAAATGCTTTTATATCATGGTGCTTTATTTATGATGCAACTTGAAATTGCAGGTATATGTTTTGGAATTTCTGCATTTATAAGCCGATCGGGCATAGGTATCGGTATAGGAGTAACGGCAGGTTTTTATTTTCTCAATTTGATCACCAACATATCTGATAAAGTTGATTTTCTTAAATATATTACACCTTATGGATATACAGACGGAGCTGATATAGTCAATGATAAGTCGATAGATATACCTTGTCTTATCATCGGACTTATATTTATGGTCATTGGAATTATAGCAGCTTATTTAAAATATATGAAAAAGGATTTAAAAGCGTAAAACCAGTACATCGTTTCGTAATTAGCTGTACATTTTGCGCATGCAACAATGTATAGCTAATTAGAAATCCGTGTATCGGTATATGTATATTAATCAGGAGGATAATTTATGCATAAAGGGTATATATCAACTATGTTTAAAAGAAAAGTCTTACCATTTCTTTTGGCTGCGTCAATGGGTCTTTCAATCTTCGGTTGTGGTAAAGACAAAAGTGGAAAAAAGGATAGTACAACTGAGGCTGTGAGTGACGAAGTTACTTCTGAGCAGGAGGTTGCATCCGATAGTGATTCTTTGACTACAGAAGAAAAGTCTAAAGACGGTGACTATAAATATATGGAGTATGCGGATATGACCGCTGATGAGATAGTTGCATCTCTTACTTTGGAGCAGAAGGCTAATCAGATGGTTTTACCGGCATGTTATGAAACGAGTACCGAGGCGATGGGAAAGAATTGCTACGGCGGAGTTCTGTCAAGGAATTTTTATTATAATTATGAGGAATGGCAGGATTATATCGATGAGTTTCAACAGATGGCAGTTTCTTCCGAGGCGGGTGTTCCTTTCGTTTACGGACAGGATGATTTACATGGAGTAAACTATGCGGTTGATACTGTTATATTTCCACACAATATAGGAATGGGAGCCGCAGATGATGAAGAACTTATGTATCAGGTTGGCCTTATAACTGCCGATGAAGCAAAACTCTGTCATATGCTTTGGAATTATTCGCCTTGTGTGGCTCAGTCAGTTGATCCCAGATGGGGCAGGACATATGAAAGTTACGGCTCTGATTTGGAAACTATCAAGAAACTTTCGATAGCCTATATGAAAGGTGTGCAGGATGGAGGTGTTATCGCCTGTACAAAACATTTCTTCGGTGATGGCAATGTAGTCTACGGAACAGGTGAACATTCGGACGTAGACAGACTTATAGACAGAGGTGATGCATCTCTTTCGGATGAAGAGATAGAAGAGCTTCTTTCGGTATATAAGGCACATATAGATGCAGGCGTAAAAACAATCATGATAAGTCATTCATCTGTAAATGGTGTAAAGATGCACGAAAATAAGCAATATATTGATATGCTAAAAAATGATATGGGATTTGAGGGCTTTATAGTCAGTGACTGGGATTCGGTTCAAAAGACTTCGCCTGATACTTATTATGATCAGATAGTTACTGCAGTAAATGCAGGTATAGATATGCTTATGGAAGTAAGCACAGCGGATGAGGTTAGTGATATTATCGTTGAAGCAGTGGAAAAGGGTGATATATCAGAAGATAGGATCAATGATGCGGTAAGACGTATCATTCAGGTTAAAAAAGATTTTGGTATAATTGAAGATCCGTTTTTTGAAAATCTCGAAACTGTTCAAAAAGAAACCGGATCGGAAGAGTATAGGGCAGTTGCCGAGAGGGCTGTTGAGGAAAGCCTCGTACTTCTTAAAAATGAGGGAGATGTACTCCCGTTCAAAAGAGGAACGAGCGTTTATATAATGGGACCGGCAGCTGATAATGATGTGGCTCAGTGCGGTGGATGGACTTTAGACTGGAACGAAAGCTATATGGAGGATATACCTGGATTAACTACCATACGAGAGGGCTTTTTGGAAAAATCAGACGAATACGGAATAAATGTTATTACCAAAGAAGCTGAGGCTGAAAATGCAGATGTAATTCTTCTGGTTGTAGGAGAACAGGCCTACGCAGAATGGAACGGCGATGCGGAAGATATAGATCTTTGCGGTCCGCTTGGTCTCGCGGGTAATGCATCGGCTATAGAAAAAGCGAAGAAGTATGGAAAACCGATAGTTACATGTATCGTAGCAGGAAGAAATGTATTTATAGATGATTATATAGATGACTGGGACGGAGTAGTTATGTGCTATCTACCGGGTACCGAAGGTCAGGGAGTCTCCAATGTTCTTTGTGGCAACTCTGATTTTACCGGCAGGCTGCCAAGCCCATGGTACGACTCTGTAGAAAAGATTGGTTCTGAAAACCCTTGGCTTGAAAGAGGCTACGGACTTACATATTAATTACATATTAAGGAGTGGATTTATGAATTCTATAGACGTATCAGATACTTCGGTAAGTATAAATGGACGGATTCTTCAATTTCCTATGTCTTACAGTGAAATAAAGGAATTGTTAGGTGATGCGAGAATTGTAGCAGACGGAGATGATAATGATGTGCATACAACTTATTATTATGATGAGTTGGGAATGGAATTTGAAGGTTCTACGGCATATCTGAGTAATCTTAAAAGAAAAAAAGCTTATAAAGATAATGATCATAATATAGTTGGATTAACACTATATGTAACCGGACATAACATATATGATTTTAAAGATGATAAATGTGAAAAGAAATATGTTGGTAATCTGACTGTTTTAGGTAAACAGATAGATAAGGATAAAACTTGGAAATCTGTATCGGGCTTTGGATGCCAGCCACTTGTGGACGAGAAGAGTAAAGAAAAGAAATATATTCAGGTTTTAACAACAATAGTTACTGAGGATGAAGAACCATTTTATGATGGTGACTTGTTGTTAAAGGATGTTATTATATCGTTTGAGCCGGAAAGACCAAAGTGTAAAGTGAATTATGATATTAAGATTCCAAATGAAGAAAGTCTCGTATTTGATACTTTTAATTTTAAATTGGCTGTTATTAATGAATTAATGTACAATCAGGAAGTTTTAAAACCTTATTTTGATATCTATGATTATATGGCGTTTAAGAAGGCGCATTGGAATCTTGAAACTGATAAGAATGTGAGAGCTGCTGTTAATTACTTTAAGGAGTTGCCTATTCCGGCAAGACTTGCTGATTTTGTGACTGAGATTAATATGGATGGTTCGGATGAAATATATATGAATATTGCGCCTGAATGGGATGGAGAAGATGAAAGATTTGATTTTAACAGTATTTCTGAGTCTGAACTTAAACAATTTAAAAATCTGAAAAAGATGCTTATATTCGGAAATGACAAAGATGCAGCCAAATTGCAAAAAATATGTACTCCGTTAGGGATAGAGGTAGAACCGCTGGCTACAGTGGAGTAAGACATTGTTATCTTAATCAACGAGGTGTATTATGAATACTGTTACGGAAAAAAGCCACTTACACGTTTTGGTGAATTTTTTTTAAAGGCATCTGCATAGATTATAGCTTAATTCTATAACCTGCCATATCATTTAAGAATTATGCAAAATCCGTTGATCATAGTATAATAACCACAACATATTTCATATTTGAAAAGAGGGTGGTTTTATGAAACATATTCTTTGCTTTGGAGATTCTAATACATATGGATATATACCGCAGACTGGAAAGCGTTATCCTTGGGGAGTAAGATGGACAAGTATATTAAATGAAGAACTTGGACTTGACAACTATAGGGTAATTGAGGAAGGCTTATGTGGAAGAACTACAATATTTGAGGATCCCTTAAGAGAAGGAAGACGTGGGACAAAGCTTCTTCCATTGCTTTTGGAAACCCATAATAATCCGGATTTAATAGTTGTTATGCTTGGAACTAATGATTGCAAGACAGTATATAGCGCAACTCCCGAGATAATAGGAAAGGGAGTAAAGAGGCTCCTCGCACAGATAAAGAATCTGTCTGAAGATAGTAAGGTTTTACTTATATCACCGATTCATCTTGGAGAAAGAGTCTGGGAGGATAATTTTGATACTGAATTTTCAAAGAAATCAGTGGAGATTTCAAAAGAACTTGCAGATGTATATAGCAGAATAAGCAAGGAAGAAAACATTTACTTCCTTGATGCATCAAAATATTCATCTCCGAGCGAAACCGATCAGGAGCATATGGATGAAAACGGACATAAGGCACTCGCCCGGGCGGTGCTTACCAAGATAAAGGAAATTGAGGCTGCATAAGTGCGTCATGAAAAAACGAGATGCCAATCTGGTTAGATTGACATCTCGTTTTGTTTGCGCGCCATGGGCGCGCTCTAACGGGTGTAAGTCCCGAACACGCCTAGGCAACGAGGAAGTGTATAGCCGAACAGCAAGGGTGTCCATCGC
>CADCDW010000009.1 GCA_902800325.1 uncultured Lachnospiraceae bacterium | reverse complement strand
TAACGATTTTGGTGCAGGTGGTGTATCTGTTGCAATCGGTGAGCTTGCAGATGGATTAAAGGTAGATCTCGACAAGGTGCCTAAAAAATATGCAGGTCTTGACGGAACAGAGCTTGCCATATCAGAGTCACAGGAAAGAATGGCCATAGTTGTAGATCCGAAGGATGTAGATACTATGCTCGCTTACGCTAAGGAAGAAAATCTTGAAGCGGTGCCTGTAGCGGTCGTAACCGAGGAGCCAAGACTTGTTCTTAACTGGAGAGGTAAGGATATTGTTAATCTTTCAAGAGCATTTCTTGATACAAACGGTGCTCATCAGGAGACTGAGGTTAAGGTCAATATGCCGGATGAGGCATCCAAATATTTTGAAGAAAAGAAGGATACAAAGGATATAGAAAAGCTTTGGCTTTCAGTACTTTCAGACTTAAATGTCTGCTCACAAAAGGGTCTTGTGGAAATGTTTGATTCATCCATAGGTGCCGGAACTGTAACTATGCCATATGGTGGTAAATATCAGCTTACACCTATACAGACAATGATTGCAAAGCTTCCTGTACTTAAGGGCAAGACAGATACCGTTACTATGATGAGCTACGGCTTCGATCCGTATCTTTCAAGCTGGAGCCCTTATCACGGTTCAATATATGCGGTTCTTACATCCGTTGCCAAGATTGCAGCTTCAGGTGGTGATGTAAGCAAGATAAGACTTACCTTCCAGGAGTATTTCAAGAGACTCGGAACGGACCCTTATCGTTGGGGACAGCCTCTTGCAGCACTTCTTGGTGCTTATGATGTACAGATGGGACTTGGTCTTCCTTCTATCGGTGGTAAGGATTCCATGTCAGGTACCTTCAACGATATAGATGTTCCGCCTACACTTTGTTCCTTTGCGGTAGACGTAGCAAGCTATATGAATGTTGTAACTCCTGAACTTAAAAATGCCGGAAATATATTGGTTAAATTTAACATTGATAAAGATGAATATGATATACCGGATTATCAGGATGCACTTAACAAGTACGGAAAACTCTATGAAGCGATTAAAAACGGTTTGGTAGAGTCTTCTTATGCAGTCGGCTTTGGTGGTGTTATCGAGGCGGTAAGCAAGATGGCATTTGGTAATAAGCTTGGTGTCGAGATAGAAGAGGCTTATCCGGCTGATAAGCTTTATTCTAAAGACTATGGTTCGATAATCCTTGAGATAAAGGAAGAAAATTTGGATGCTCTCGGCATCCCTTGCATAGTAATCGGTAAGGTTACGGAAGAGCCTGAGTTTAGATACGGTGATACTGTGATATCCATGGATGCAGCACTTTATGCATGGACAGGAAAGCTTGAAAAGGTATTTCCTAATTATTCAAATGTATCACAGGAGGATAAGATTAATGATGAGCTTAAGATAGAAAACGGAATAGTTAAGTCATCAATCTATGATAAGGGAACCGTACTTGTGGCTAAAAATAAGGTTGCAAAGCCAAAGGTATTTATTCCTGTATTTCCGGGTACCAACTGTGAATATGATTCTGCCAAAGCCTTTGAAAGAGCGGGTGCTGAGGTAACTACAATAGTATTTAAGAATCAGGATGCACAGGATATAAGAGATTCGGTTGATGCGTTTGCAAAAGCCATAAGTGATAGTCAGATTATCATGTTCCCGGGTGGCTTTTCTGCCGGTGATGAACCGGATGGTTCAGGTAAATTTATCGCAACAGCCTTCAGAAATGCCAAGATTGCTGATGAGGTTATGAAGCTTCTAAATGAGCGTGACGGACTTGCACTTGGTATCTGTAACGGCTTTCAGGCGCTTATAAAGCTTGGACTTGTTCCTTATGGAGAAATCAGACCACAGACAGAGGATTCACCTACACTTGCCATGAACAGTATAGGTCGTCATCAGTCCAAGATGGTTTACACAAAGGTTGTTACAAACAAGAGTCCATGGCTTAAAAAGGCAGAGCTTGGCGGAGTCTATACAGTACCTATATCTCATGGAGAAGGAAGATTTGTGGCAAGCAAAGAGTGGATAGAAAAGCTTTTTGCAAATGGACAGGTTGCCACACAGTATGTGGATATAGATGGAAATCCGACTATGGATGAGTACTATAATATCAATGGTTCTTACTACGCAATAGAAGGTATTACAAGTCCTGACGGAAGAGTGCTTGGTAAGATGGCACATTCAGAGCGTAGAGGAGATGCTGTTGCAATCAATATCTATGGTGAACAGGATCAGAAGATATTCGAATCCGGTGTTGAGTATTTCCTGTAACAGTTTTTTTATATTTTGTTTTACATAGATTTTTATTTCATGGAACTTATTTATATTTGTCATCTGCTTATAAAATACATAGTGACAAAATAACAGATAAATGTTATAATTTTCTATGGTGTTATTTGATAAATTGCCTATGGGGGGATAAATTTATCTAAACTTGATATTATTCATAAATTGCAAGGAAGGATAAACAATATGAGAAATTTTAGAGAAAAGATTATTGTCAAAGTTATAGTGCTGTCAGCGATTGCACTTGTTCTTACAGCTGTTTTGGTTGGTATTATAAGTATCAGATCATCAAAAAATATGATTTACAAGCTTACAAAGGAAGAGCTGATGGTAGGTGCTATACAGCTTGAAAATGAGATGTCCAATGAATATGATGGTGATTGGACCTTAGACGGTGAAAATCTATATAAAGGTGGAATCGAAGTTCAGGATGAACTTCAGGAACAGCTTGATATCCTTCATGAAAGAACAAAGCTTGATTATGCTTTGTTTTACGGTGATACAAGAAGAATGACAACTCTTATAGATAAGCAGGGTAAGAGAATGGTTGGAACTGCAGTTACAACTGCCAATGTTCTTGATGTACTTGATTCGGGCAATGATTGTTATTCCAATAATCTTAACATAGGCGGTAAGCCATATTACGGATACTATACTCCACTTAAAAATCCTGACGGTAAAATCGTAGGTATGGTATTTACCGGTCGTCCGGCAGCTGACGTTAAGGATGATATAGGTGATCTTGTAAAAAAGATAGTTATTGCAATAGTTATATTTAGTGCAATTAGCTGTGCAATAGGTTTCTCACTCGCAGGTCTTGTATCCGGTAAGATGAATCTTCTTGCTGAAGATATCAAGGTAATTGCAGGTGGAGACCTTACAAGAGACGTTGAATTTGTACTTACGAAGAGACCTGATGAAATCGGAGCTATTGCGAGAGCGGTATCTGAATTAAAGAATAAGCTTTCTGAAGTTATAGGCAATACCAAAACTCTTGCCGATCAGATAAAGGCTTCAGGTTATGATCTGTCGTCATCGGCATCTGGCGCTGCAGAGGCATCGAGCCAGGTTGTTTCAGCCGTTGAGGATATTACAAAGGGTTCACTTTCACAGGCAGAAAGTGTTCAGACTTCTTCTGAAAATACTAACCAGATTGGTGATGATATAGAGGGAATCACAGATAATATACATACTCTCAATGAACTTGTTGACAGCATGAAGGATGCAAGTGACAGAGCGATGATAGCTATGGAAGACCTGCTTGCTCAAAATGGTGATGTAACAGAGGCCGTAAGCTCTATCAGAGGCGTTATTGAAAATACAGCAAATTCTGTTCAGGAGATATCACAGATGACTCAGATTATCTCTGAGATAGCAGACCAGACCAACCTCCTTTCATTAAATGCAACCATAGAGGCTGCAAGAGCTGGAGAGTCAGGAAGAGGCTTTGCGGTAGTTGCATCTGAAATATCCAATCTTGCAACCCAGTCACAGGATGCTGTTGTTAAGATTGAAGAGGTTACCCAGAAGCTGGTTGAGGATTCAATTAGTTCAGTTCAGACAGTTGATTCGCTTGTTTTCGAATTTGAGACTCAGTCCGATAAGATTATGCTTACAAGAGAAGATATGAGCGCACTTTCTGAAAATGCAACAAGAGTTCAAAGCTCGGTTTCAGATACAGGTGATAAGGCAGACACAATCAATGTTACAAAGGAAAGTCTTATCAATATCATGGAAGACTTATCCGCAATATCAGAAGAAAATGCTGCATCAACAGAGGAAACCAATGCATCTATGGAAGAGCTTAATTCAACCTTCCAGATAATTTCCCAGAATGCAGTCAGCTTACAAACAATAGCAGAACAGCTAAGAAAGCAAATTGCATTTTTTAAAGTATAATTTAAAATTTTTAACTGCCGCATTATTATGCGGCAGTTTTTTTGTTGAAATATTAGGTGTGCTGTGTTACAATAACAAGGTTTTTAAAGGTATATAAGAATTATTATAAAAGAGGAAGATAATCGATATGAAGATAACAAGAGAAGATGTAAGAAATGTTGCGATAATTGCACACGTTGATCATGGTAAGACAACACTTGTGGATGAGCTTTTAAAACAAAGCGGTGTATTTCGTGAGAATCAGGAAGTAGCAGAAAGAGTAATGGACTCAAATGATATCGAAAGAGAAAGAGGTATAACCATTCTTTCCAAAAATACAGCAGTTACTTATGGCAATACTAAGATTAATATCATTGATACTCCGGGACATGCGGATTTCGGTGGAGAGGTTGAGCGTGTTCTTAAGATGGTTGATGGTGTTATACTTGTTGTTGATGCATTTGAGGGTGCTATGCCACAGACAAAATTTGTGCTTAAGAAGGCACTTGAGCTTGATCTTAATGTTATTGTTTGTATCAATAAGATAGACAGACCGGAAGCAAGACCTGCCGAAGTAGAAGAAGAGGTGCTCGAGCTTTTAATAGAGCTTGATGCCAATGAAAAGCAGTTGGATTGTCCTTTCGTATATGCTTCAGCAAGAGATGGATATGCATCTTATAGTCCGGACGAGCCGGGAACGGATATGAAGCCTATATTTGAGACTATAATAAAGTCGATTCCTGCACCTACAGGTGATCCTGATGCGGGTACGCAGGTGCTTATAAGTACTATAGATTACAATGAGTATGTAGGAAGAATAGGTGTCGGTAAGGTTGATAACGGAATTCTTAAGCTTAATCAGGAATGTGTAATCGTTAATGCTCATGAGCTTGAGAAAAAGGTTAAGGTTAAGATTGGTAAGCTTTATGAATTTGACGGATTAAACAAGGTTGAGGTTAATGAGGCCGGTATAGGTTCAATAGTAGCCATATCGGGTATTTCGGATATTCATATTGGTGATACTATATGCTCGCCGGAGAATCCTGAGCCGATACCATTCCAGAAGATTTCCGAGCCGACGATTTCTATGGATTTTATGGTAAATGATTCTCCGCTTTCAGGCAAGGAAGGAAAGTTTGTAACCTCAAGACATCTAAGAGACAGACTTTTCAGAGAGTTAAATACGGATGTTTCCTTAAGAGTTGAAGAAACAGATACTACAGAGTGCTTTAAGGTATCCGGACGTGGCGAGCTTCATCTTTCGGTTCTTATTGAAAATATGAGGAGAGAGGGATATGAGTTTGCTGTAAGTAAGGCTGAGGTTATATATAAAGAGGATGAAAAGGGTAAAAAGCTCGAACCGTTTGAGCTTGCAGTTATAGATGTACCGGATGAGTTTTCAGGAACGGTTATAAATATGCTTAACAATCGTAAGGGCGAGCTTCAGGGTATGGCACCTACCGGAAATGGTACAACCAGACTTGAGTTTTTGATTCCGTCTCGCGGCCTTATCGGCTTTAGAGGTGATTTTATGACCGCTACAAAGGGTAACGGAATTATAAATACCTTATTTGAAGGCTATGAGTCATATAAGGGGGATATGTCATATAGAAGTCAGGGTTCGCTTATAGCTTTTGAGGCCGGTGAGGCAATTACCTACGGACTTTTTAATGCTCAGGAAAGGGGAACTCTTTTTATAGGTCCGGGTGAGCAGGTTTACGGTGGTATGGTAGTCGGCCAGTGTGGAAAGACCGAGGATATAGAGGTAAATGTATGTAAGAAGAAACAGCTTACCAATACCCGTGCTTCAGGTTCTGATGAGGCACTTAAGCTTACGCCGCCTAAGATTCTAAGCTTGGAGCAGGCACTTGACTTTATTGATACTGACGAGCTTCTTGAGATAACTCCGGAGCATATACGTATCAGAAAGAAGATACTTGATCCAACACTGCGTATGCGTGCTAAAAGAGCTATGCAGACAAGCTAATACTTTGGAATAATAAGAGAGACATAATTATTAATTATAGATTGCATGTAATAAAAGATTTTTTAATTGATGGGATAAAAATATGAGCTATAATACTGTGATTTTTGATTTAGACGGAACGCTTTTAGATACACTGGATGATTTATCAGACAGTGTCAATTATGCACTTTCAAAAATGAATTATCCGTTAAGGAAAAAAAGTGAAATAAGATTTTTTTTAGGAAACGGGATAAAGAGGCTTATGAAGCTGTCTGTACCTGACGGAATACCGGATGTGGACTTTGATAAGACATTTAATTATTTTAAAGAGTATTATAATGTCCACAATCAGGATAAGACAAAACCTTATGACGGTGTGATTACACTTATGCATGACCTTAAAAATAAAGGTATTAAGATGGCTATTGTATCCAACAAGGTTCAAAGTGCAGTTGACCAGCTTAGAGAAAAGTTTTTCAGTGATGTTATCGATATAGCTATCGGTGACAGTCCTGATATAAAAAGAAAGCCTGAGCCGGACTCCTGCTTTAAAGCACTTAAGCTTTTGAACAGCAGCATAGAAGAATCGGTATATGTGGGTGATTCTGAGGTGGACATGGCTACCGCAAAAAATGCAGGTCTTGATTTAATAATCTGTCTTTGGGGCTTTAGGGACAGAGATTTTCTAATAGAAAAAGGAGCAAAGGTTTTTGCCGAAAAACCGGCAGATATTGAAAGGGAGGTACTTAAGAAATGAGAAATCTTACGATGCTTATGGATTATTATGAGCTTACGATGTCCAATGGATATTTTAAAAAGGGATATAAGGACAGAATTGCCGTATTTGATATGTTCTATCGTAATAATCCGGACAATGGTGGTTTTGTGGTATCAGCAGGACTTGAACAGCTTATCGAATATATTCAAAATCTTTCATTTAATGATGAGGATATAGAATATTTAAGAAAAAAAGGTGAATTTTCAGAGGATTTTTTAGAGTATCTAAAGAATTTCAAATTTACCGGTAATATAGATGCAGTTCCTGAAGGAACCATAGTTTATCCAAACACTCCGCTTGTTACGGTAACTGCACCGGTTATAGAGGCTCAGCTCCTTGAAACTATGCTTTTACTTACAATCAATTTCCAGTCACTTATCGCAACAAAGGCTTCAAGAATTTGTCGTGCAGCGGGGGATACCGGAGCTATTGTTATGGAATTCGGTGCAAGACGTGCACATGGTGCAGATGCAGCTACTCTTGGTGCAAGAGCAGCATATATAGGTGGAGCGGCAGCAACCGCTACAGTGCTTGCAGATGAAATGTTTGGGGTTCCTGCCATAGGAACAATGGCGCATAGCTGGGTTCAGTTTTTTGATAATGAATATGAGGCGTTTAAGGCTTATGCGGAGGTTTATCCTGATAATTGTGTGCTTCTTATCGATACCTTTGACATCCTTAAGAGTGGTCTTGTAAATGCAATTAAGGTTGCAAAAGAGGTTCTTGAACCGATGGGCAAGAGACTTAAGGGTGTAAGAATTGACAGCGGAGACCTTGCGTATTTCTCAAAGAAGATAAGAAAACAGCTTGATGCGAACGGCATGGAGGATTGTAATGTCGTTGTTTCAAACAGTGTAGATGAATATCTTATAAGATCCTTAAATAAGCAGGGTGCAAGGATTAACTCATATGGTGTTGGAGAAAGAATGATTACATCAAAGTCTGATCCTGTATTTGGTGGAGTTTACAAGCTTGTTGCCGTTAAGGATGGAAAAGACGGAGAGTATGTTCCAAAGATTAAGATATCTGAAAATGTTGAAAAAATCACCAATCCGGGTAAAAAGAGACTTTGGAGAATCTTTAGCAAAGAGACAGGATATGGTTTGGCAGATTTAATAACTCTTAATGATGAAGAGGTTAAAGGTGATGAACCATTTGCTTATGTGGATCCTAAAAAGCCTTGGAAGAAGATGAAGTTTGAAAATGTTGATGTTAAGGAACTTCAGGTACCTATATTTAAGGATGGTGAGCTTGTATATAATAAGCCGGAATTAAAAGAAATTAAAGCTTATGTAGCTGACCAGCTTAAGAATAAGGTATGGGAGGAAGAGCAGCGTTATGAAAATCCGCATATTCATTATGTAGATTTATCCAAGAAGCTTTATGATACTAAGGTTAAGATGCTTGAAGATAATCAGCAGTAAAGATTTACCAGCTTAAAAATTGAATAGAAAACTCTGTAAATGTTAATCCTTTAAAGTGTAGATTTTATACTTTGGAGGAATAAAAGATGGCACTTAATAAGGTGGTTATTTGCGGAGTTAACACATCAAAGCTTCCTTTACTTTCCGAAGAAGAAAAGGAAGCTTTGTTTGATCGTATAGATAAGGGTGACAAGGAAGCACGAGAGGAATTTATAAAAGGAAACCTAAGATTAGTATTAAGCGTGATTCAACGTTTCGCAGGAAATAATGCGGAAAATGCCGATGATTTATTTCAGGTTGGATGTATAGGTCTGATAAAGGCCATTGATAATTTTGACAGAAATATGGATGTAAAATTCTCAACCTATGCGGTTCCGATGATAATAGGTGAGTGTAGGAGATATATGAGAGATAATAATGCCATAAGAGTTTCAAGATCATTAAGAGATATCGCATATAAGGCTATTTATGCCAAGGATTTACTTACAAAGAAGCTTGACAGGGAACCAACGATTAAGGAAATTGCCGATGAAGTGGATATGCCGGAGGAGGATATTATCAATGCACTTGATGCCATAGCTACTCCGATGTCTTTGTTTGAACCGGTTTATCAGGAAGGTCAGGATGTTCTTTATCTTATGGATCAGATAAGTGATAAGAAAAACCGTGAGGAAAACTGGGTTGAAAATATGGCTCTGAAGGATGCTATGGATAGGCTTGATGACAGAGAATATAACATAATAAAATTAAGATTTTTTGAAGGTAAAACTCAGACCGAGGTTGCTGATGAAATCTCGATATCACAGGCACAGGTTAGCCGCCTTGAAAAAAGCGCAATAAAAAGTATGAGAAATTATCTGAGATAATATGTCGTGGGCATGAGCCGTCACATAATACAAAAAGACTGTAAAAATGCGTAAAGCATGGCGTTAAGTAACACGTGCCATGCTTGCGCATTTTTTACAGTCAAAAGTTGAAAATGTGAAAAGGCTTATGCCCATGACATATTAATTTATTGTGCATCATTTGGCGTTCCGAGCGCATCATATCTTGGATCAACTTCAGGCCAAATCATATAACATTGGCGTCCTTTCCCCATATCATTGACTCCGTCTTTTGACATAAAATATCTGTTATCGTTCATACCTGCACCTACAAAGATATATATATTTTGATTCTTATCCGCACAGATAATCCATTCATCAAGCACATTATCTTTTTCAAATTTGAGTGGTACTAAATCATTTTCTATATATGATTTAATTAAAACTGCCAAGTTAGATTTGTTTAAACTGCTTGGGAGAGCAGTGTTGATTAAATGGAAATCCATAGCATATTTTGCATGAGAACCCGTAGGAACATTAGCGTAGCCTAAAACACGATAGTATTTGTTGAAACTTGGCTTTGCTTCCATATTGTTGCCGTAAGTGCTTGTAGCATAATCCAAAAACTCAGCAAATTCCTCGTCGCCTACATATGCAGCCTGAAGAGATTTACCTAATGCTTCAGCAGCAGATTTATCTCTTGCTTTTCTGGCTTTGTTTATATATCTTATTAGTCCGGGAGCCATCAATCCGGCTAAAATTGCCATTATAGCTATAACAATTATAAGTTCGACCAAGGTGAAACCGGAATTTTTTGTTTTTTTCATATTCTCATCCCCTTTATAATGCCGCATTTAACAAGTATCATCATAATAAATTATAAATTATATAAATAATATGTCAATAAAATACTATCAAAATGATAAAAAATAATATTGGATTAAGTGAAAACCTAATCTTCATCTTCTTGAGAAGGGTTGGCTTTAAATCCTTCAAGCTCCTCATCTTCGGCAGGAAGATCGTCATAGAGAAGCTGACCGATATCTAAATCAACATTATCAAGGTTTTCGAGTATAGCTGCATCTGAGTTTTTAGGATTGATTTCTTCGTTAAGATCTTCGATAACTTTCTTATCAAGACCTGTCATAAGAACAACCTCATCTACTTCTATTTTCCCTTTTAACATTCTTCTGGCAACGTCAAGTTTTGCTTTGTCGGTTTTATTCATGGTTAATAATTCTCCTTATATGTTATGTTAAAATGTATTATGTAATGTAAGATAATTAATTTTTATCGGCAATATATTAACAAAGATTGCTGATATATTCTTCATTAATTGCAATAACTTTTTTAATAGCTTCATTACCCGGAGCACCGATTGTATTTCTTTTTTCTACACATGTTTTAAGGCTTATGGCCTCATATATATCATTTTCAAATACAGGGTTTATGGCTTTATACTCGTCTAAAGTCATATCAAGCAGAGATTTATCATTATCTATGCAATAAAGTACAAGTTGTCCCACGATTCCGTGAGCATCTCTGAATGGAATGCCGTGATTAACCAGATAGTCAGCCGCATCTGTTGCATTGGTAAATCCGTTCATGGCACTTCTTTCCATATTGGCTTTATTGAGCTTCATGGTTTTAATCATGCCTGTAAAAAGAGCAAGACAGCCTTTAACGGTATCTATAGCATCAAATGTAAGTTCTTTGTCCTCCTGCATATCTTTATTATATGCAAGCGGTATGCCTTTCATGGTTGTAAGTATAGAAATAAGAGCGCCGTATACACGACCTGTTTTGCCTCTGACAAGTTCGGCTATATCAGGATTTTTCTTTTGCGGCATAATTGAACTTCCGGTACTGTATGCATCGTCAAGCTCAACAAACCGGTACTCATTTGAATTCCAGATTATTATTTCTTCTGAAAATCTTGAAAGATGCATCATAATTGTTGAAAATGCTGAAAGCATTTCTATAACGTAATCTCTGTCAGATACGGAATCCATACTGTTAAGTGTCGGACCGTTGAATTCAAGAAGTCTTGCAGTAAGCTCCCTGTCAAGCGGATAGGTTGTGCCTGCCAGGGCACCGGCACCCAAAGGGCAGTAGTTCATTCGCTCATATATATCATTTATTCTGCTAAGATCTCTTTTAAACATTTCCATATATGCGCCTATATGGTGTGCGAAGGTTACAGGCTGGGCTTTTTGAAGATGTGTAAAGCCCGGCATATATGTATCTATATTATCTTTCATAAGGATATGCAGCTCCTTAATGAGGTTTATTACCAAAAGTTTCACTTCAGTCAGTTCATCTCTTACATAGAGCTTCATATCAAGAGCAACCTGATCATTTCTTGAACGACCGGTATGAAGTTTCTTTCCCGCATCACCGATTCTGTCGATAAGATTTGCCTCAACGAAGCTATGTATATCCTCATATTTATCTGATATTTCAAGCTTTCCGGTTTCGACATCATTTAATATTCCGGTAAGTCCGTCGATAATCTGATTTTTTTCATCGTCAGTAAGTATGCCTGAAGCTGCAAGCATAGTTACATGAGCTATACTTCCACGTATATCCTGTTTGTAAAACTTCTGATCAAAGGATATGGAAGCGTTAAAATTATAAACTAATTGGTCGGTTTCTTTGGTAAAACGACCTCCCCATAGCTGAGCCATATTTTTACCTCACTTTTTTTGAATAATATGTTTAAATATAAAAAGATATTAAATATGCCGGTTAAAGTATATTTAATGCTATAATATTTTACAACAATGTATTAAATGTAGCAAGTGATAAAAAGAATTTGATTATTTTATAGACTGGCTTTATAATAGAATAAGTTGATTTTAGAAGAATTAAATGTTGTACTCTTGGGAGGATTTAAAAATGAATGATATTTTGATTATGTTAATGGCTCAAACCGGAGATAGCAGTAAACCACTGCTTATAGCCATATGTCTCATTATATCTGTTATTCTTACGGTTGTTCTGGTTATAACGGGCAGAACGATAAATAAAAAAGATGAAGACAATGATGATGATACTGATGATAATGATGAAGATACAGATGATTAATAAATTTTAACATTTTAAGAGGTTTTTTTATGAGAAACAGTGGTTCCAAATTATATTTAATTGTACCCCTTTTGGTTATAGTAATCGTATTTGTAGCCTATATGTACAGTTGGGATATAGGAGCTCATTTTCATCCTGACCAGACAACTGATGATTTAGCTGAGCTTACAAAGATGATAAGTGACCAGATAGATGATGGTAAAAAAAGCGGAGATTTTTATATTAAAAATATAAGTCAGGATGAGCTTTCCGGTATAAATGATTATATATGTAGTCTGAATGGAAATGTAAGTCAGTATTCGGTTCTGGAAAAAAGCAGACATGGTATGAAAGTCAGGTTCTTTTATGAAATATCGGATAATTACTATGTTTACCAAAAATATACAAATGGTACAGGTATACCGTCAGACAGACCGGCAGCTATGAAATTGTACGATAAGATAAATGAAATAATACCGAGAATAATTAAATCAGATATGACTGATTATGAAAAAGAACTCGCTATACATGATTATATCGTTACAAACTGTGAATATGGATATGTAGATTATTCTAATGATTATGCCTATAGAGCATATGGGGCATTGGTTCAGGGAAAAGCCGTATGTAACGGATATGCGGAGGCTATGGCACTATTACTCAATTGTGTAGGTGTGGAAAATGAAATAATGACAGGCTGGGCAAGCAGCGAGCTTCATGCATGGAACAGGGTAAGGCTGGATGGTAAATGGTATCAGGTCGATTCGACCTGGGATGATCCGATTCCTGACAGAGGCAGTTTCGCAGGTCATCAGTTCTTTAATGTAACTGATGAAATTATGGATGATACTCACATATGGACGATTGAGGATTATGAGAAATGCGATGCCATGGATTACAATTATTTTAAGGTGAATAATGCAATTGGAGATTATCAGGCATTTAAAAACAAGATGGATTTTTGGGCATTAAGAGATCCTTACGGAACTGTAGAATATGTTCTGACAGATTACAGCAAGGAGACATATGATATGTCGCAGATAGCAAATGTTCAGGGAATCACATCCTTTACTTACAGTCCGGAACCTTATGGATCATATTATATAATGACTATTAATTTTAATAAATAGCAGGTGTTATCGTGAATAATTTTGAAATTAATGAAAAAAAAGAAATAAAAGAATTTTTAAATGGTCTGTTTACTGATGAAAGATATGACAGCTTCTATCTCTTTTCTTTGAAACTTGATTCGGATGTTTCTTATGATATAGACGGAAAAATTAACCGGGATTTTTATGATGAAAAGGAGTTTGAAGAACTTGTCGAAAAAGATTACATATGCTGGCGTGATATGAAAAAGACGATAATTGGATTTATGAGGGAAGGAAAACTTCCTGTTAAGATGAAGCTTATTCTTATGTTTAACAAGGACAATGTTAATCGCTTGATAGAGATGAACAATATCCCTATTCATCCGGAAAATGTCAGAGCGTTATTTATGAATGTTCTGTTTTCAGATGATAAGCTTTTGATAACTACAGGAACTTCATTAAATATATTTACCATGGATAAAACTTTAGAGCAGCTCTGGGATAAAACAGTTGAAAAATACTATGTGTAATGTGTTACAGGCACTTTGTTACATTATATCTTATGTGACAAAGTGCCTGTTCGCTTGGTATATAAGATATAATTAGCACTCAATCGAAATGAGTGCTAATTTTTTCTTGACATTCTGTGAAAGGGGTATTATATTATCTTTATGGAGTTAAAAATACATCGTAATAATAGTATATTAAAGATGTATTGACAAAAAAATATAATAAATAATATATAAGTTGTCAGGAGGAATGTAAAAATGGAAAAACAGGGAAGCTTATCAATCAACAGCGAGAATATATTCCCGATTATCAAGAAATGGCTTTATTCGGATCATGATATATTTATAAGGGAACTTATTTCAAATGGTTGTGATGCGATTACTAAATTAAAGAAGCTTGCTATGATGGGGGAGTTTGAGGAGACAGAAGGAGAAGAGTACAGAATTGATGTCTATGCATCTCCAAAAGACAAGACACTTACATTTGTAGATAATGGTCTTGGAATGACCGCTGAGGAGGTTGAGCAGTATATCAATCAGATAGCATTTTCGGGTGCAACGGATTTTATTAATAAATATAAGGATAAGTCCAATGACGATCAGATAATCGGACATTTCGGACTTGGATTTTACTCTGCATTTATGGTTGCCGACAAGGTTACAATAGAAACATGCTCTTATAAGAAGGATGCAGTTCCTGTATTTTGGGAGTGCGATGGTGGTACCGAATTTTCCATGACTGAAAGCGATGATGATACAAGAGGTACAGCCATTACCCTTTATCTTAACGAAGACAGCTACGAGTTTGCCAATGAATATCGTGTAAGAGAGGTTATTCAGAAATATTGTGCATTTATGCCTTACAATATCTATTTTACTGACGAGGATAAGGCTGAGGAAGAGGCTAAGAAGAAGAAAGAGGAAGCTAAGAAAAAAGACAAGGTTATCGAGGTCGATACTACCGAAGAGAATGACCTTGTAGGAGATGAAAAAAAGGATAAAAAGACTAAAGATAAGGCTGACAAGAAATCTGATAAAGATAAAACAGATGAGAAAGAAAAGTCAGATGATGAAGCAAAAGCTGATGATAAAAAGGATGAAGAGGAAGATGAGAAAAAAGAGGTTCCGCTTAATAATACCAATCCTCTTTGGCTTAAAAATCCAAAGGACTGTACAGAGGAAGAATATATAGACTTTTACCAGCATTTGTTCTTAGATTTCAAAAAGCCGTTGTTCTGGATACATCTTAATATGGATTATCCGTTTAACTTAAAGGGTATACTTTATTTCCCTAAGATTAATCCACAGTATGATCAGTTGGAGGGTACGATAAAGCTCTTTAACAATCAGGTGTTTGTAGCTGATAATATCAAAGAAGTTATTCCGGAATTTTTGATGCTTCTTAAGGGCGTTATTGATTGTCCTGATATACCGCTTAATGTTTCAAGAAGTGCACTTCAAAATGATGGTTCTGTTAAGAAGATTGCTGATTATATTACGAAGAAGGTTGCAGATAAACTTTCAGGAATGTGCAAGACCGAGAGAGAAGAATACGAGAAGTACTGGGATGATATCAGTCCGTTTATCAAGTTCGGTTGCTTAAGAGATGATAAATTCTGCGAGAAGATGACAGATTATATGCTATTCAAGAACCTTGAGGGCAAGTACATCACACTTCCGGATTACCTTGAGGCAGGTAAGGAAAAGTATGAAAATAAAGTATTCTATGTAAGTGATGAGGTTGCGCAGTCACAGTATATCAATATGTTTAAGGAAGAGGGTATAGATGCGGTATACCTTACTCACAACATAGATAATCCGTATATCACTCATCTTGAGAGCAAGAATGAAAACGTCAAGTTCCTTCGTATAGATGCAGACCTTGCAGATAATTTTGTAGGTGAGGCACTTACTGAAGAACAGACAAAGGAATATACTGATAAGTTAACTGAAATTTTCAAGAAAGCAACCGGTAAAGAAAAGCTTACGGTTAAGGTAGAGAGCCTTAAGAATGAAAATGTATCATCCATGATTACACTTTCAGAGGAATCTCGACGTATGGCTGAGATGATGAAGGTTTACAGTATGCCGGGTATGAATTCCGATATGTTCGGTAATGAGGGCGAAACTCTTGTTTTAAATGCCAACAACAAGCTGGTTAAGTATGTTCTTGACAATCCGGAGGGTAAGCATACCAATACAGTTTGCTGCCAGTTATATGACCTTGCGGTACTTGCCAATAAACCTCTTTCTCCTGAAGAAATGACAGCTTTTGTAGCAAGAAGCAACGAAATACTTAATATTCTTATAGAAGAATAGTGTATTATATAAAGTGCTCAACAGGGCAGGAGCATTGTCATATCGAAATTGTTTCAATAATATGAAAAAAATGTGCAAGCATGGCACGTGTTACTTAAAGCCGTGTATTGCACATTTTTTTTATACAGTCTGATTTGTTTTCAAGATTTGACAAAGCTCCTGCCCTGTCACATATTTTTTGAGTTTTAAGAATAATTTTTTATTTGTTGACATATAAAAATATGTATGATATATTTTATCTCGGTTAGTTAAATTAAACTAACTTTTGTGTAAATCATGTAGATTCTCTTAAATCAGCTGTAACTGCTGAATGCAGCTGATGTAGCCGGAAGCCCCCGCGTCCGGCTTGAGAATCTTACAAAATACTTGCAAAACTATAAAATGGAGGAATATTAAAATGAGTTATTTGGAAATTGAAAAGGTTTATGGTAGAGAAATTCTCGACTCAAGAGGTAATCCTACAGTTGAAGCTGAGGTTACATTGATTGATGGTACAGTTGGAAGAGGTACAGCACCCAGTGGGGCTTCGACAGGCGAGTTTGAGGCACTGGAGCTTAGAGATGGAGACAAGAGCAGATATCTGGGAAAGGGCGTTTCTAAAGCTGTTGAAAACATCAATACAATCATAAATGATACAATAGTTGGCATGGATGCATCAGATATCTATGCTGTGGACAAGGCGATGATAGATGCTGACGGTACCAAGGACAAGTCTAAATTTGGTGCTAATGCAATTCTTGCAGTTTCTATCGCGACAGCAAGAGCGGCTGCGACTGCACTTGATATTCCTCTTTACAGATTCTTAGGTGGTATACAGGGTAACAGACTTCCTGTACCTATGATGAATATATTAAATGGTGGTGCTCATGCTACCAATACAGTTGATACTCAGGAATTTATGATTATGCCGGTTGGAGCTCCTTCTTTTAAGGAATGTTTAAGATGGTGTGCTGAGGTTTTCCATGCACTTGCATCTATTCTTAAGGAAAGAGGTCTTGCTACATCTGTAGGTGATGAGGGTGGATTTGCTCCAAACCTTTCAAGCGATGAAGAAACTATAGAAACTATACTTGAGGCGGTTAAGAAAGCCGGTTATGAGCCGGGTAAAGATTTTATGATTGCTATGGATGCCGCTTCATCTGAGTGGAAGAGTGAAAAGGGAAAAGGATTCTATAAGCTTCCTAAGGCGGGAACTGAGTTTACATCTGACGAGCTTATCGAGCATTGGGCAAGCCTTGTTGAAAAATATCCAATCATTTCTATCGAGGATGCACTTGATGAGGAAGATTGGGAAGGTTGGCAGAAGCTTACGGCCAAGTTAGGTGATAAGGTTCAGCTTGTAGGTGATGATTTATTTGTTACCAATACAGAAAGATTAAAGAAGGGTATAGAGCTTGGATGTGGTAATTCAATCTTAATTAAGCTTAATCAGATTGGCTCGGTATCTGAAACTCTTGAAGCGATTAAAATGGCACATAATGCCGGATATACTGCAATTTCCTCACATCGTTCCGGCGAAACTGCAGATACTACTATAGCAGACCTTGCTGTTGCACTTAATACATGTCAGATTAAGACGGGTGCACCTAGCCGTTCAGAACGTGTAGCTAAATATAACCAGCTTCTCAGAATCGAAGAAGAACTTGGTGAAAACGGTGTATATCCACAGATGGACGCATTTCATGTAAAGAAATAACAGACTTTACGTATAAGCAGGTTGGCGAATGACAAGGAGCGGCTTATATGAGTAATGAAGCTTGGGAGCTTATAAAAAAAATTGAGGTAAGCGGTGTTGATTTGGAACTTGCACTTCAATGCGCACCTCTTATAGCAGGCTTAAAGGTATCAAATCTGTTAAATATCAGTATAAAAGAGCTAAGAAGGCTGGACGAACTTTTAAAAGAGAGCAGTATATCATGGTTTGTTTTATATGAGGATGGCTATAAGGCGAATATCCTGTTGTATAATTCCGAGTTGTTAAATGATTATCTTTCAAGACAAGAAGTGTCGGGTGAATTCTTTAAGATGGGATACGAAGAATTTTTTATCAATATATATAATGATAAAACAGGCAGGTGTTCGGTTTTTTTTAGAAGAAGTATGCTTAAGGAACTGCTTAAAAAGTTTTCCGAAAAATATGCTGTATATATGAAAATGAAAGATAATTTTCCGCATGAACTTGGTTTTTTACTTGGATATCCGGTTGAGGATATAAAAGGATTTATAAACCATAAAGGCGAAAAATATCAATATGTGGGATATTGGAAAGTATACAAAGATTATGAGCAAAAAATGAAAATATTTGAAAGCTTTGAAAATGCTAAAGAGAGCCTTATAAATCTTTTATATCATGGTGTTAGCATGTCTGAGATAATAAGTATATGCTGTGATAAGAACAGGAAAATACAAATCAATTATTAAATACATTTAACCATTTTTGGTAGGAAGGAGTAATATGGACAAGATACAGGTAGTTTACTGGTCACAGGGTGGAAACACTCAAGCTATGGCTGAAGCTATTGGCAGAGGAATTGAAGAAGGCGGAAAAGAAGCGGAAGTAGTTTTTGTAAGTGATGCTTCAATAGAGGCCTTAAAGGCAGCAAATGCTTTTGCGCTGGGTTGCCCTGCAATGGGAGCTGAAGTTCTGGAGGAAAACGAAATGGAACCTTTCGTATGTGATGTAGAGGCTTTTGCATCAGGTAAGACTATTGCATTATTCGGTTCTTATGGCTGGGGTGATGGCCAGTGGATGCGTGACTGGGTTGATCGTATGGTTGCCGCAGGTGCAAATGTTCTAAACGGTGAGGGCCTTATGGCTCACGAAGCACCTGATGAAGATGCAATTGCTGATTGTGTCGCACTTGGTAATCAGTTGGCATCAGCATAAATAATCATAAAAATCTATGTAAGAGACTACTCGTTTGTTTTGGTAGTCTCTTTTTTTCTTTTTGTACTATATGCTTTTTATGATAAAAATGGCAATTTTAGAAAATTAATATATTTACATTGTAGTATTTTTATATTAAAATATCTTTTATTGATTAATTTGATATAGCTGAATGATATTAGTTTTATTTTGAAAGAGGAGATTGTAGATGAAGATATTTAACACACTTACCAGACATAAGGATGAATTTGTTCCTATAAATGAAGGAAAAGTCGGAATATACGTATGCGGACCTACAGTTTATGATTATATACATATAGGAAATGCAAGACCTATGATAGTATTTGATACATTAAGAAGATATCTTGAGTATAAGGGATATGATGTAAATTATGTATCAAATTTCACTGACGTGGATGATAAAATCATAAAAAAAGCCAATGAAGAGGGCGTTGATGCATCTGTTATATCCGAAAGATTCATCAAGGAATGTAAAAAGGATATGGAGGGGTTGAATGTAAGAGAAGCTACAACACACCCTAAGGCTACCGAAGAAATAGACGATATGATAGAGATGATAAAGACACTCATCGAAAAGGACTATGCATATGAAGTGAATGGAACGGTTTATTTCAGAACAAGAAAGTTCTCTGATTATGGTAAGCTTTCCAAGAAAAATATAGATGATTTAAGAAGCGGATTCAGAGATTTGAAGGTTTCCGGCGAAGAAGAAAAAGAAGATCCGCTTGACTTTGTTCTTTGGAAACCAAAGAAGGAAGGAGAGCCTTTCTGGAAATCACCATGGGGAGACGGAAGACCGGGCTGGCATCTTGAATGTTCGGTAATGTCCAAGAAATATATAGGTGATGTTATAGATATACATGCCGGTGGTGAAGATTTAATCTTCCCTCATCATGAAAATGAGATAGCTCAAAGTGAAGCTGCCAATGATGCTGAGTTTGCAAGATACTGGATGCATAACGGTTTCTTAAAGATAAATAATGAGAAGATGTCAAAGTCACTTGGTAATTTCTTTACTGTAAGAGAAATCAGTGAAAAATACGATTTACAGATTATCAGATTTTTTATGCTCAGTGCTCATTACAGAAGTCCTCTTAATTTCTCTGATGATCTGGTTGAGGCCGCAAAGACATCTTTAGAAAGAATAAAGACTGCTGTTTCAAAGCTTGATGAGATTATAAATGCTTCAAAATCCGATAAAATAACTGATGCTGAAGCTTTACTTGTATCAGAACTTGACAGTTATGAAAAGAAGTTTGAGGATGCTATGGAGGACGATTTAAATACTGCAGATGCCATATCTGCGATATTTGAATTGGTTAAATTTGCCAATACCAATGTAAATGATTCTTCAAGTAAAGAATTTGCATCAAAGGTATATGAAATGATAGTTAAGCTATGTGACGTGCTTGGAATAAAGGCTAAAACCGAGGCAGAACTTTTGGATGCCGATATAGAAAAGCTTATTCAGGAAAGACAGGATGCAAGGAAAAATAAGGACTTTGCAAAAGCGGATGAGATAAGAAATACACTTTTGGAAAAGGGTATAATCCTTGAGGATACAAGAGAAGGAGTAAGATGGAAAAGGGCTTAAATGAGGATATAAATATACCTCAGATTGAGAATGAAAATGTAAATGCATATCAGTACTCGCCGCTTTCACTTGCATATCTCGGTGACAGTGTTTTAGATCTTATGGTTAAGTCTTATTTTGTTGTAAATGTCAACAAGCAGACCTACAAGTACCATAAGGATGTTACGCATATAGTAAATGCGGTAAATCAGTCGGCTTTCATAGATAGCATTATGGATGAACTTTCAGAGGATGAGCTCGATATATATAAGCGGGGACGAAATGCCAACGCCCACTCAAAGGCAAAAAATGCTACCAGAAGTGAGTATAGAAAAGCTACAGGACTTGAGGCAATGATAGGCTATCTTTATCTGAAAAATGAAACAGAACGTTTAAAATATTTTACAGATAAGATGATAAAGGATTATCTTGATAAAAACTAGTTGAATAATATAATAATATACAAAAAAAGATTTGGTGATAATTATGTCATGGTTTAAGTATTACAAGGAACAAGTAAAGGTCATAAGAGAAAGAGATCCGGCTATAAAAAACGATTTAGAGGTACTGCTTTATCCGTCGTTTAGAGCTATATACAGCTACCGAAAGGCACATAAGCATTATCTTAAGAAACATTATTTCAGGGCAAGGTATATATCTCAGCGCGCTGCCAGAAAGACCGGAATCGAGATACATCCGGGAGCAACCATAGGTGATGGTTTTTTTATCGACCATGGAAATGGAGTTATAATAGGCGAAACTACTATTATAGGCGATAATGTTACTCTGTATCAGGGTGTTACCTTAGGTGGTACCGGAAAAGAAAGCGGTAAGCGTCATCCGACCATCGGAGATAATGTTATGATAAGTGCCGGAGCAAAGGTAATAGGCTCGTTTACCGTGGGAGAAAATTCCAAGATAGGTGCAGGCTCTGTAGTCCTTTCAGAAGTTCCGCCCAATTCAACGGTTGTAGGTATACCCGGAAGAGTAGTAAAACGTGAGGATGTAAGACTTCCACGTCTTGATCTTGATCAGACACACCTTCCTGATCCGGTGCTCAATGATCTTAATATTCTTAAGAAAGAAAATGAAGAACTTAAGATTGCATTTAAAAAGTTGCTTGACAAAGTTGAAAAGGCAGAAAAAAAATAATTGTTTTCACGACCTTATAGAAATAAAAAAGGGGATGGCTTTTGCCACGTATATAGATTATGTCCAACAATAAATCAAATGATAATAACAGATATACAGAAGAAGATTCTCATATGATTGAAGGCAGAAATTCTGTTCTTGAAGCCTATCGTGCAGGTAAAACCATAGACAAGTTATATGTTCAAAACGGGCTTAAGGACGGTGTTATAAGTTCGATCTTAAGAGATGCAAAAAAGAAAGACACAATAGTTAATTTTGTATCTAAGGAAAAACTTGATCAGATGTCAAAAACCGGCAAACATCAGGGAGTTATGGCAATCTGTTCGGCATATCAGTATTCGGATATTGAAGATATATTTAAAAATGCCGAAGAAAAAGGAGAACAACCTTTTATATTTATACTTGATGAGATAGAAGATCCTCACAATCTTGGAGCTATTATAAGAACTGCCAATCTTTGCGGTGCACATGGAGTAATAATACCTAAAAGAAGAGCAGCAGGGCTTACCGCTACCGTTGTCAAGGCATCCGCAGGCGCTATAAATTATACGCCTGTTGCCAAGGTTACAAACCTTGCCCAGACTATTGAAGACCTTAAACAAAGAGGTATGTGGTTTGCATGTGCCGATATGGGCGGAGAGATAATGTACGATGTCAATCTTACAGGTCCTATAGGAATAGTTATTGGAAATGAAGGCTCAGGTGTCGGAAGACTTGTTAAGGAAAAATGCGATTATGTTGTATCCATACCTATGAAAGGGGATATAGATTCATTAAATGCATCTGTCGCTGCGGGAGTGCTGGCTTACGAAGTATTAAGACAAAGACTTGGAAGATAGTATTTTTAAATATAAAAACAATTTATATTTGACGGTTATTGGTTATATATTAACGGGACTATTTCGATAGTTTGAAAGGATAAAGGCTTCAATGAGTATAAATTACGATTCTTTATCGGACAATGAAATAATATCCAGAATTTCTGCAAATGACAATGATGCCATGGAATATATGATGAAAAAGTATGGCGGAATTGTCAAAAGAGAGGTTCGTACAGTTTATCTTATCGGAGCCGAACCGGACGATTTGATGCAGGAAGGTATGATAGGTCTTTTTAAAGCTATAAGAGACTTTGACTCGGATAAAGGAACGGTATTTTCAACTTTTGCAACATTATGTGTCAGAAGGCAGATAAAAACAGCTATAAATAATTCAAACAGGAAAAAACATATACCTTTAAATAACTATATATCTATATATACAGAAAATGATAAATACGGATATGAACTTGAGGATAATCTTGAATCCGATGATAATAATTCAAATCCTGAAGATATGATGATAGCAAAAGAAAAAAGTAAAGCATTAAATGAAACTATTGAAAAAGCGCTTAGTTCCTATGAAAAAAAGGTTTTAAGTCTGTATCTGGATGGACTTTCTTATCAGGAAATTGCACAAAGACTTGACAAAACGGAAAAATCAGTAGATAATGCTTTACAGAGAATAAGACGAAAGCTAAGTGAGTAGTTGATTCTGACAAATTTAATAACAAATATTTTTTATAAGCTGCTATGGCTCAGTCGGTAGAGCGTCGCATTGGTAGTGCGGAGGCCACGGGTTCGATTCCCGTTAGCAGCTTTTATCTATGCCATAAGCAATCTTACTAAAGCAAGTAAAATCAAGGCTTTAGGAAGATTGCTTTTTTATTTGACTTAAAAAAGGGGCAAATAAGGGGCAGATACTTAAAAAATGTAAAAAAATGCTGTTTTTTGTAAAAAAAAGGTGCAATACACTACATTTCGTGGTATACTATGATAGATTAAGTATTATTTGAGTTGACATAATTTAAAAAATGATTTTTAAGCGGTTTTTTGGTTTATAATTAACGGAGAAATTATTTTATGATAATTACGAAAAAAAGAAAGAATATATATTTTTTATTGATTTTAGTTTTATTGTTCAACAGTTTATGTTTTGGACAAGGTGGTTCAATGGTATCTCATGCCGAAACAACTGCCAAGATTAGTGAAGGAGTAACCAATGTCAATTTCAGGGTTGAACCAAACGGTAACGCTGTAACAGATGAGAATGGTAAAGGCATTAAGCTTAATGGTGGGCAGGAACTTACAGTTCTGGATACAACCAATTCAGCGTGGTACAAGGTGTCTGTTGTATATAACGGTGCCACATATACAGGGTATGTTTCTTCACAGTTTGTTACACTAAATAATGGTTCTACAGATTCAACAAATGCAGATACAACAGTTACAGATAATACCAATACTGCCGAAGATGATGAATTGGTAGAAGGTGATGGTACTTTACTTGGTTCTTCGGATTTTGAAGCTCAGCTTGCCGCAGAGGGATTCCCTGAAAGTTATAAGGTTTTGCTTAGGGATATACATGCTCTTCATCCGAATTGGCAGTTTAAGGCAGTACAAACAGGAATTGACTGGAATACGCTTATTGCCAATGAAGTCAATAAAAAGGGACAGATTAAGAATCTTATATATGGTGCTTCGTCAGCACCGCATTATAACTGGAGAAGTATAACGGTTGGTTATAATCCGGCATCAAATGTATGGTCGCCGTTTGACGGAAAGGTTTGGTTTGCTGCATCGGATGATCTCGTAAGATATTATATTGACCCACGTACATATCTCTATGAAAATTTTGTATTTGTATTTGAAAGTCTTTCATATCAGGAAGGTGCTCAAAATAAGATAGGCGTTGAAGCTATATTAAGGGGTTCATTTATGACCAATGCAACACCTCCGGGCGAATCCAAACAATATTCGGATATAATAATGGATGCGGCTGCGCAAAGCGGAGTCAGTCCATATCATATTGCATCAAGAATCAAGCTTGAGATGGGCAATACCGCCGGAGTGGCTGCCAAGGGCACAAGCACCAATTATCCGGGCATATATAATTATTATAATATCGGTGCTTTTGATACAGCCAACGGGGCACCGGTTGAAAAAGGTTTATTTTGGGCATCACAGTCAGGCAGTTACGGAAGACCCTGGAATACTGTGTCAAAGAGTATTATAGGAGGTGCTCAGTATCTTGGAGCATCTTATATCCAAAGGGGTCAGGATACATTATATACACAGAAGTTTAATGTTACATATACAGGAAGTCTGTTTAATCATCAGTATATGTCCAATATCCAGTCACCTACAACCGAAAGTCAGACAAATTACAGGGCATATAAAGCCAATAACCTGCTTGATTCGACCATGGTATTTAAGATACCGGTGTATAAAAATATGCCGGAGAGAGCATGTGTAAAACCGGCGGATTCGGGAAATCCCAACAACTGGCTTAAGTCGCTTGATATAACAGGATATACAATTACTCCTACATTTGCGGTAAATGACGTAACTGATTATTCGCTTATAGTTAATTCTTCAGTTTCTTCGATAAATGTTTCTGCCGCATCGGTTGTATCTACATCAACAGTAAAAGGAACGGGAACGATAAATCTTATAGAAGGAACAAATTATATTAAGATTAATGTTATAGCTCAAACCGGTGCAGTTAAGACCTATACGCTTACGGTTGTTCGCGGCAATGCTGCTGCAGGCTCACAAACCATAGGAGAAGATATGTCAGGTGGTTCAACACAGACCAATGTCGGCGGAACCAAGGGTGATATAAATGGAGACGGCAAGATATCCGTACTCGATATAGTTAAGATACAAAGAGTTATCGTAGGTCTTGATTCAATGGATATGAATTGTGATGTAAATGGCGACGGAAAGGTATCCGTACTCGATATAGTAAAGATTCAGAGACATATAGTCGGCATAGAAACCATTAATTAGACATATAGTCGGCACAGAAACCATTAATTAGACATATAGTCGGCACAGAAACCATTAATTAGTATTTATAATGATTTTGTCATAAAAAACAGAATGGAGATTATTATGAAAAGTATTAAGAAGATTTTGACGTTGTTTTTGACGATAATTGTGTGCTTTAGTTTTGGAACACTTGATTCAAAGGCGGCTGCATCAGTAACTATAGGTCTTTCTACCGGTTCGACAAGTATAGGAGGAGGAGTAAGTGTTACTGTAAGTGTAAACGGCTCGGATATTTCGGCTTATGATATATATGTTTCATATGATGCAAGTGTACTTCAGTATAATTCGGGCAGCGGATCCGCTCAGGCCAATGGCGGTGGCGGAACTATAAGACTTGTAGGAACGGGAGCAGGTTCAACAACACTTTCCTTTACCGCTATAGGAAATGGCTCGTGCTATATCTCCACAAGCGGAACAGAATGTTATGATATTGATTATAATCCTATATCCATATCACATGGAGGAGCAAGTGTTACGGTTGCTACAGCTTCAAATAATGATAATGGAAATAACAGTAACAATAACAACAATAATAACAATAATAACAGCGACAAAAATGATGATGCTACAACAGAGGAGGATGACCGCTCATCAAATTGCAATTTAAAGAGCTTGCAGATTTCTCCGGGAACGCTTGAACCTGCATTTTCACCATCTACTACATCATATTTTGTTCAGGTAGATGAAGATGTTACAAGTATGGTTGTAAGTGCGGTTGCAGAGGATGAAAAAGCATCTACCTCAGTTAGAGGTGCAGGTCTTATAGAACCGGGAGCCAACACAGTAACTGTTACAGTTACTGCTGAAAACGGAGCGGTTAAGGTCTATACACTTAGTGTTGCGGCCGGTGAAGTGCTCGGTGATGCCAAAACAACCATAGATGGTGTAGAATATGATTTTGTTCAAAGCAGTAACGGGCTTGAAATTCCCGAAGGTTTTAAAGAGATAACAACCGAATACAAGGACTGGGAAGTGCTTGCTTTTGAGTCTCCCAACAAAAAAATTATCTTGGTCTGCCTTGAGTCTAAAGATGAAAATGCGGATGAAGACGGTGGATTAGAGTGGTTTATATATGATAAGGACAAGGAAAGCTTCATACCATACAGAGAATATTCATCTGAGTTTAACAGGTATGTTATAATTGAGGCTCCGGAGGGAGTTGATATTCCTGATGGATTTGAAAAAACAGAGCTTGACATAGGAGGAATAGGTGAAAAGGTTACAGTATATAAATCAAATGATATAAATGATAAAAACATATATCTTGTATATGCGATAAATATAGCCGGAGATGAAGGCTTTTACTGGTATGATGCCAGGGAAAAAGCATTTTTAAGATATGTGGAAAGAGATATAGCAGAAAATACAGAAGAGGTTGCAACCCAAACTATGGCAACTCCTGCCGAACCTGTAGTGATAGAAAAGGTAGTACCGCAGGATGAAGGCTTTTTCAGTAGAAAGACTTTGGGAATAATTGCCATAGTATTTGGAATTTTGGCGTTTATACTGTTTATAGGAATCATAACTCTTGTAACTATGCTAAAAGCTAAAAATGATGAAGAAGATGAAGAAGAATCAGATGAGTCGTTAAAAGAACCTGAAAGTGTGAAGTTATCAGGAAAAGCCAAAGGAGAGCAGGCAGATACGTCAGATGTATCTAAAGAATCTGTATATGATGAAGAAAGAAAGGCATATGAGGAAGACAGAGAACCAAGTCATAGTATCCCGGCCAGCTTTGATCTTTCCAATATGCAGGAAGAAACCAAGCAGGAAGACCGAAATATCAGTATTATGAGCTTTAAGAAAAAGGAAGAAGATAAAAATAATACTGAAAAACAGATGACGGTAAGTGCAGATGAGGATAAAAACCGTGAACAATCCAATCAAAAAGAATCTGAGACTTCCGGTATTGCAGAAGATAAAAATAGCAAAATGGAAGAAAAAAAAGAATCTGATATAGAGACTATAAAGTTTATTTTCCCTGATGATACAGATAACTGATAAAGAAAGCTTACGGGATTAAAGTTCCGTAAGCTTTTTATGTAAAAACCACTATATATTCAGTTAATATGGGATATGATTTTACCGAAATTTAAAAATTGACGTTATGTAGGTTTAATGTTATTATAATCATTGGTTTATTATGATTAGGAGGCAGATATGGAAGGCGAAGTTATTTCAAGAAATTTTATAGAGCAGGAAATTGATAAGGATTTAAAAGAGGGAAGATATAAGGAAGTTGTTACAAGATTTCCTCCTGAGCCAAATGGATATCTTCATATAGGACATGCTAAGTCGATTCTTTTAAATTACGGACTTGCTAAAGAGTATAACGGAAGGTTCAATTTTAGATTTGATGATACCAATCCTACAAAGGAAAAAACTGAATTTGTTCAGTCTATAATAGATGATATAAAATGGCTTGGAGCAGATTTTGGGGATACTGTACGTTTTGCGTCTGATTATTTTGATGATATGTACGAGGCTGCTGTCAGGCTTATAAAGAAGGGTAAAGCATTTGTATGCGACCTTAGTGCTGATGAGATTAAGGAATACAGGGGAGATTTCAAAAATCCCGGCAAAAACAGTCCATATAGGGACAGAAGTATAGAAGAAAATCTGGATTTGTTTGAGCGTATGAAAAACGGAGAGTTCCCTGATGGATCAAAGGTGCTTCGTGCCAAGATTGATATGTCCTCTCCAAATATCAATATGAGGGATCCGGTTTTATACAGAATAGCTCGTATGACACATCATAATACGGGTGATAAGTGGTGCATATATCCTATGTATGATTTTGCTCATCCGATTGAGGATGCTATAGAGGGTATAACTCATTCTATCTGTACGCTTGAGTTTGAGGATCACAGACCTTTATATGAGTGGGTTGTAAATGAACTTGAATATCCAAATCCGCCGAGACAGATCGAGTTTGCAAAGCTCTATCTTACCAATGTTGTAACAGGTAAGAGATATATCAAAAAACTGGTTGAGGATGGTATAGTTGATGGCTGGGACGATCCGAGACTTGTGTCCATAGCTGCACTAAGAAGACGAGGATATACACCTGAATCAATTAGGAAATTTATGGAGCTTTCCGGTATATCAAAGGCACAGAGCTCATCTGATTATGCGATGCTTGAGTATTGTATAAGAGAAGATTTAAAGATGAAGGTAGATCGTATGATGGCTGTACTTGATCCTATAAAACTTATAATAGATAATTATCCGGAAGGTCAGACAGAGTATTTTGATATAGACAATAATCAGGAAAATGAAGAGGCAGGAACAAGAAAGGTTTCTTTTAGCCGTGAGTTATATATCGACAGAGAAGACTTTATGGAAGAACCACCAAAAAAATATTTCAGACTATTTCCGGGAAATGAAGTCAGACTTAAAGGTGCATATTTTGTAAAATGTGTTGATTATAAAAAAGATGAAACAGGTAATGTAGTAGAGATACATTGCACTTATGATCCGGAAACAAGAAGTGGTTCGGGATTTGAAGGACGTAAGGTTAAAGGAACTATTCACTGGGTAGATGCAAATACTGCCGTAGATGCTACTGTAAGACTTTACGAGAATATAGTAGATGAGGAAAAAGGTAAGCTCAATGAGGACGGTACGCTTAATTATAATCCTAATTCACTTACAGTTTTGGATAATTGTAAGCTTGAGGCTGCGTTTAAAAATGCAAAACCGGGTGATTCATTCCAGTTTATAAGACATGGATTCTTCTGTGTTGATACCAAAGACACCACAGAGGACAGGCTTGTATTTAACAGGATAGTATCACTTAAAAGTTCATACAGGCCAAGCTAAATATCAGCTTTTGGTTGAGTCCGGATTTAATAAAAAACAAAATGCAATAATATATGAGGTTATAATATGGGACTTTTTTCCGATATGGAAAAGCTGGGTTTGGGAAGCTACAGCGATGCAGAAGTAATTGAAAAAAATAACAATACTCGTAATATTAATTCTAACGTTGAACAGGCTGCAAAGCAACTTGAACGTAAAGAGGAAGATTATATATTTGATAAAAAATATACCTGCCCGGTATGCGATATAGGCTTTACATCAAAATGCGTAAAAAGCGGAAAGATAAAGCTGTCAGGACATGATACTGATCTGAGACCGACATATGAGTTTATGGATCCTCTAAAATATGATGTGGTTGCATGTTCGTATTGCGGATATGCCTCTTTGGTAAGATATTATGGGCGACTCTCCATGAGACAGATAAAGGAGATAAAGGCCGGTATAGGCAGCAGATTTAAAGGCCTTCCTGATATCGAAGGAGCGTATTCGTATGATGATGCGATTACAAGACATAAGTTGGCGATTCTTTGTTCTATGGTAAAAGGAGCAAAAAATGGTGAACGTGCATATACATGTCTAAAAACAGCATGGGTTCTACGTGGAAAAATGCAAACACTTGATAAAAATTCATCTGAATACAGAGAATTATCAGATAGCGAGATGGATTGTATAAAAAATGCTTATGAAGGATTTGTGCTTGCTATATCCAATGAACCGTTTCCTATAGCAGGTATGGATGAAAGTACGCTAAAGTATATAATGGCAGATCTTGCAAGAAAACTTAAACGATATGAAGAATCAGCCAGACTTCTTGCAAGTGTTCTTACATCCAAAGCTACAAATCACAGACTTAAGGATGCGGCACTTGATTTAAAGGAATTGATAAAAAAAGATGTGGCTAATGATAGGAACTAACGTATAATATTATCAAATTCACTATTTGATTGGAGGTCTTTTTATGGGTAATAAAACTTATGCCAATAAAAAGAATATTAAAAGAACAAATCGAAAAAAGAATAATGTTAAAGATAAAAGTATCTATATAGTTATATCAAAAACATCTACATTACCTTCAAATGTTATAAAGATGTGGACCAAGGAACCATATGCTCATACATCACTTTCGTTTGACATAGAGCTTAACGATATGTATAGCTTTGCAAGGAGAAAATTACATAATCCTTTTTACTGTGGATTTATAAAAGAAGATATAACAACAGGGGTGTTTGGCAGAGATGTTGATACCACTTGTCGCGTGGCAAGGCTTAAGGTAAGTTCTAATTCATATAAAAAAATGAGAAAAATGATAAATGAGTTTAAGAAACATGATATGGATTATAAATATAATTATCTGGGTATAGTCGGCATTATGTTTAACAAGGCTGTGGAGAGAGAATATAATTATTTCTGTTCACAATTTGTATATCATGTACTTGAAAAGTCCGGCGCAGATACATTTGATAAAAAGGCCGGACTTGTAAGACCTGAAGATTTCAGACAATGGGATAAGCTTGAGCTGATCTATGAGGGAAAGCTAAAGGATTACAGGCAGTATTTAAAGGACAATAACATTACCGAGGAAAGCAACAAAGAGTACTTTTCGGAATGTATGATTAAAAATCTTGCCCAAAAAGCAGCTATGGTTCTGTAAAATAATTACTTATCCTGAGATATAATTGTATGATTTGTTTTGATGATACCACGTGGAAGAGCATCTTTTGAGTTCTTCCACGGTTCATTTTTAAAGCGGTAATCAAATTTATCGATAAACCAGCCTATATCACCGTTTATACGTTCCATATTTTCAAAGTAAACTGCATTTAATGTATCTATAAAATCATTTAAAGAATCTTTTGAAAGTTTTGTAGCGGCATAGTCATATAAAAGTCCGTAATGATATGTACAAAAGCCTTTGGATTTTTTAACCTTATCCTTGAATTCGGGTTCCTTTTTCCAAAGGTGGAAGATGGTATCTATATATCTGTCAAAGGTCCCTTCGATACGTTCACATATAAAACAGGTTTTTTCAAGATTCTTTACATATTCACCTACTGAAGAAAAACCCTGTTTTTTGAAAAACGAACCCTGTGCTACAGGCTTATTTTCACTTAAAGCCTTTAAATCCTTTATAGTTTTATCTGTATGTGTTTTCATCATAAGGGCAAGTCCGAGACGATTTTTTTCACCATATAAAAATCTGATATGATGACTGCAAAATCCGAGCTTATCAGTCATGGCGCGGTTGTCATCCTCCATATAGCTTGGACCCATAGTATAGTCAATTGCATTTCTTTCCAATTCTGCATACATAGCACAGACCGGACATTCGCAGTCTGTATCAAATGCATCATTTACCGGTATGGTATAAAGCTGTTCTGCCATAGATTTATCCTTTCGATTGAAGATTTTGTATTATTTATTTTTGTTATCTGTTTACAAATCAAGTATATACTAAATCGAGGATATTTGCTATAATTATTTATATTTTGTAGTATGAAATCAGGAGGTACATATGACATTTCACGAGTTTGGAAAAGAAAACGATAAGATATTACTTATGATACATGGGGCTTGTATGTCCTGGAGAAATTTTAAGGAAAATATAAGGCTTTTGAAAAAGAATTTTCATATAATCGCGGTTGCGGTTCCGGGACATGATTTGCTTTTATTTGATGAGTTCACATCTATAGAAAATGTTGCGAAAAGAATTGAAAATAAGCTTTTGGAAATGGACTTAAGCGATATTGATGTTATCTATGGATTTTCAATGGGTGGAGGTATCGCCATAAGGCTTCTTGCTTACAACAGGATACATGCGAAAAATGTTGTTCTTGATGGAGGTGTTACACCGAAGAATTACGGAAAGACCTTTGCAAAGGCTAAGCTGTGGGCAGACGTTACATTTAAAAAATTTGAGAAAAAAAGCAGAGGACTTATGTCTCTCGTCTTTCCGGAAGATGAGTATGACAGAAAGCAGGTTGACCTTATGCATGGTGTTATAAGATGTATGAGTGTAGACAGCATAAGGAGACTTTACAGTTCGATGGATAATTTTCATATGCCGGAACATTTTCCTAAGATGGATACCTATTTTGAGTATTGGTACGGAAGTGAAGAGCAAAGATTTAGAGAAACTGACATGAGATATATCAAGAAGCATATTCCTAAAGTTAAATTTCGCCAGATTCCGAATATGGATCATGGCGAGTATGCTATGGGATATCCGAAGTATTTTGCAAAGCAGATAAAAAAGTTGGTTTAGTAGTTTTTTGTGGGTAAATATTTTGTGCATGTCAGCTTTGACCAGGGAAAATTGGGCATAATTATATGAGGTCATGAATATGAATATATACAGTGAGGATAAAAATGTAATAATAGAGGACGCTAAGGATTTTGATATAGAGGATATCATGGAATGCGGGCAGTGCTTTCATTTTACAAGACTTGATGATAAGGATTACGAGCTTATGGCGTATGGTAAGTACCTTCATATCAGGCAGTTTGAGGAAAAAGCAGATAAGAAGAATAAAGGTAAAGCAAAAAAAGATACAGTAAAAATTGATGCGTCAAAAAATGATACAGGTTGTGATGATAAAAAAAATTGCAGTAGGATAATTTTATATAATACTTCCTTGGAGGATTATAATGAAATATGGTCTAAATATTTTGATATGGAGGTTGATTATTCTGATATAAAAAATAAGGTTCTGACTTTTGATGACAGGCTTAAAGAGGCGATTACGGCAAAAGCAGGTATCAGGATATTAAAACAGGATTTTTTTGAAACACTTATATCATTTATCATATCGCAAAATAAGCAGATACCACATATAAAGCAGATTGTACATACCATATCCGAGCGTTACGGAGATAAGATTGTGCTTCCTGATGAGAGAGTAGTATACACATTTCCGGGTGTGGATAGGCTTTATGAGGTAAGTGAAGAAGAACTTAGAGAGTGTAAGGTAGGGTTTAGAGCACCTTATATAAGAGATGCAGTTTGTAAGGTATATAATGGTGAGATAAGCGAGGATAAACTTAAAAGAATGAGCTTTAATGAAGCGAGAGATAATCTTATGACTATAAAAGGTGTTGGTGAGAAGGTAGCAAATTGTGTGCTTTTGTACGGCCTTTCCTTTACCAATGCATTTCCGGTTGACGTGTGGATGAAGAGGATTATGGAATATATGTACTTTGGTGAAGATACTAAAAAAGAAATTATAGAAAACTTTGCATATGAAAGATATGGCGAGTATGCGGGATATGCGCAGCAGTATCTGTTTTATTACGGAAGAGAAAAAGGACTTGGAAAATAATATAAATACAGCTTTTTTACAAGGTTATTACATATCCGGTTTGGACATTAAAAAAATAATTTGTGAAAAAGCTGTTAATTTTATAATTAGGGGTTGATTTTTTCAAAAAAATGAGTACAATAATAATTATGTTAGCACTCAAACTAAATGAGTGCTAAAAAATACAGACATTCGAGTCTGAAATAATTGTCAATAAAGATATAGACGAGGAGGAGTTAACAATGAAATTATTACCATTAGGCGACAGAGTTGTATTAAAGCAGTCAGTTGCAGAAGAAACTACCAAGTCAGGTATCGTTCTTCCATCACAGGCAAAGGAAAAGCCACAGTATGCAGAGGTTGTAGAAGTTGGTCCGGGTGCCGTTGTTGATGGTGAGAAGATTCCTATGGAAGTTAAAGTTGGAGATAAAGTAATCTACTCAAGATATGCAGGAACAGAGGTTAAGCTTGATGATGAAGAATATATAATCGTTAAGCAGGCAGACATACTTGCGGTTGTAGAATAATTGGATTTTTATGAGAAAGATGAGTAAACACTATAATTGTGATGACTCTATTTAAGAAAGTAAAAGAGATTATTATTTAGGAGGCAGTTAAAATGGCAAAGGAAATTAAGTACGGAGCAGAAGCAAGAAAGGCTCTTGAAAAAGGCGTTAATAAATTAGCAGATACAGTAAGTGTAACACTTGGACCTAAAGGAAGAAATGTTGTACTTGCAAAGTCATTCGGTACACCACTTATTACCAATGACGGTGTTACTATTGCAAAGGAGATAACACTTGAAGATGCATTTGAAGATATGGGTGCTCAGATAGTTAAAGAAGTTGCTACCAAGACCAATGATGTAGCAGGTGATGGTACAACTACAGCAACTGTTCTTGCACAGGCTATGATCAATGAAGGTATGAAAAACCTTGCAGCAGGCGCTAACCCAATCATTTTAAGAAAAGGTATGAAGAAGGCTTGTGACGCAGCAGTTGAGGCTATTTCAGAGATGAGCCAGAGTATAGATGGCAAGACACAGATAGCAAGAGTAGCATCTATCTCAGCAGGAGATGATACAGTAGGTGAACTTGTAGCAGATGCTATGGAGAAGGTTTCAAAAGACGGCGTTATCACTATCGAAGAATCAAAGACTATGCAGACTGAGCTTGACCTTGTAGAAGGTATGCAGTTTGACAGAGGTTATGTATCAGCTTATATGTCAACCGATATGGAAAAGATGGTTGCAGAGCTTGATAATCCATATATACTTATAACTGATAAGAAGATTTCCAATATACAGGATATACTTCCACTTCTTGAGCAGATAGTTCAGGGCGGACAGAAGTTACTTATAATCGCTGAGGATATCGAAGGCGAGGCTCTTACAACTCTTATCGTAAATAAACTTCGTGGAACATTCTCTGTAGTTGGTGTTAAGGCTCCGGGATATGGTGACAGAAGAAAAGAAATGTTAAAGGATATTGCAATTCTTACAGGTGGTGAGGTTATCTCAGAAGAGCTTGGCTTTGACCTTAAGGATGTAACATTAGAGCAGCTCGGTCGTGCCAAGAGTGTTAAGGTTGCAAAGGAAAATACAGTTATCGTAGACGGTCTTGGTGCTAAGGAAGATATCGAAGCAAGAGTAAATCTTATCAAGAATCAGCTTGCAGAGACTACTTCAGAGTTTGACAAAGAGAAGCTTCAGGAAAGACTTGCCAAGCTTGCAGGCGGTGTTGCCGTAATCAGAGTAGGTGCAGCAACAGAAACTGAGATGAAGGAAGCTAAGCTTCGTCTTGAGGATGCTTTAAATGCAACAAGAGCAGCAGTTGAAGAAGGAATCATCGCAGGTGGTGGTTCAGCATACATTCATGCTGCTAAGAAGCTTGCAGAACTTATCAACTCACTTGAGGGTGATGAGAAGACCGGTGCAGCTATCGTAGCTAAGGCACTTGAGGCACCTCTTGCAACAATTGCAGAAAACGCAGGACTTGAGGGTGCAGTAATAATCAATAAGATAAAAGAATCTGAGGCAGGCTTTGGATTTGATGCATATAAAGAAGAGTATGTAAATATGGTAGAAGCAGGAATCATCGATCCTGTTAAGGTTACCAGAACAGCACTTCAGAACGCAACTTCAGTTGCAGCTACACTTCTTACAACAGAGTCAGTTGTAGCAGATATCAAGGAAGATGCACCTGCTATGCCAGCCGGCGGCATGGGCGGCATGGGCGGAATGATGTAATAACCTGAGCACTGCGAAAAATAAAAATGCGGGCATGCAAGTTTACTTGCAAATGCCCGCATTTTTTGTTTTTCATAGTGCGAAGCACTTTACCGAGCCGAAACGAAGTGAAGGCGAGGTAGTGTGCTCAGGTTATTACAGCGAAGCGAAGACGAAGTATTGCTCGTTCGGCAACAAGTGTGCTCAGGTTATTACAGCGAAGCGAAGGCGAAGTGGCGTTGCTTAGGTTTCTTACATGATAGCACCTCACCGAGCCGAAACGAAGTGAAGGCGAGGTAGAGTGCTCAGGTTATCACATCGAAGTGAAGCATAGAGGAGGCAGCGACTTGGGATAAGTTATTTTTTTAGTTCGTTCTTTAGCTCTGTGGCCGCTATACTAAGAGGATATTCACTGTTTTCAACAAGACAGATTTTTCTGACAGGAATATCCTCTTTTAGTTTAATCTCATAAACCTTTTTCTTTTTTAATGCATCGGCTGCATACATTTTCGGTATAAATCCTATTCCTAAGTCATTTATAATCATTGGAAGTATCTGGTCTGTAGTTGCGGCTTCGAATTCCGGTTTGAAGGTCAGACCATTTTCCTTAAAATAATTAAAATAAAGCTCATAAACCATGGTTTCCTCTCCCATGCATATAAGTGGAAGCTGTTCTATGTCTTTAAGGGAAATCGGTTCATTAGTGAATTGATATGACGGACCTCCTACCAATATATCTTTTATCTCCATAATTGTGGTGGAGATAAGCGGTTTTGGCAAATCTTTGTGTGTAGTTACTATTGAAAAATCAACCATACCATTTTTAACGGATTCAACAGCTTCTTTTGTAAGATGATTTTTTATGTTTATACGAATACCGGGGTGGCTTTTTTTGAATTTATTTAATGAGGGAAGCAGCGCCATATAAAGAGCAGTCTCACTTGCACCTATGGTTATAACTCCGTCGTGTAAATTGGTTATTGAAAGTAATTCATCCTCCGCCTGCATAATCCGGTCTATTGCTATTTTTATATGTGAATATAATATTTTACCCTCAGGAGTAAGTATAATGCCGTGATTGGTTCGTTTTAACAGTCTGCATCCTAATTCGTGTTCTAAAAGTTTGATAACACGGGAAATGTTTGGTTGATTGTTATTAAGCTCTTCAGCAGCTCTTGTGAAGCTCTTATACTTTGCAACATAATAAAAAATTTTATAGTACTCGTAATTAATATTCATATTTACCTCTTATATAAATTTTATATATTGGATATATTAATTATATATTTTACATATTTCTAAGACTTAAGTATAATACATCATTGAGAAAAATACAAGAAAAGAGTGAGTGTAAGATATGAATAGGGATTTAACAGTGGGAAAGCCTGAGTTGGTTTTGTGGAAATTCTGTCTGCCGTTGTTTGGGAGTATAGTGTTTCAGCAGCTTTATAATATAGCTGACAGTCTTGTCGCAGGAAAATTTGTAGGAGAAAATGCACTTGCGGCAGTTGGCAACAGCTATGAGATTACCCTTATATTTATAGCCTTTGCATTCGGATGCAACATAGGCTGTTCGGTTATTGTATCACAGCTTTTCGGAGCAAAAAGATACGGAGATTTGAAAACCGCCGTGTATACCACGCTTATATCAAGTGCTGTAATATGTGGTTTTCTTATGGTATTTGGATTTGTATTCTGTGACGGATTTCTGGGGCTTATTAATACTCCCGATAATATCTTCAATGATTCAAAGCTTTATCTGGATATATACATATGGGGACTTCCTTTTTTATTCTTTTATAATATTGCGACCGGAATATTCTCGGCACTTGGTGATTCTAGGACTCCATTTATATTTTTGGCGTGTTCTTCGACGGCAAATATATTTATGGATATATGGTTTGTAAAAAGCTTTAACATGGGAGTGAGTGGTGTAGCATGGGCAACCTTTATATGTCAGGGAATAAGCTGTGTGTTCGCTATCGTTGTAGTATTTAAGAGGCTTGCAGAAGTTAATACTGATGATAAGGTGAAGGTGTTTTCGAAGGACATATTAAAGAAGATTGCTATTATAGCTGTGCCGAGCATACTTCAACAGAGCTTTATATCAGTTGGAAATATAATTATTCAAAGCATAATTAACAGCTATGGTTCAGGAGTTATTGCAGGATATTCGGCTTCAGTTAAGCTTAATAATCTGGTTATAACATCATTTACTACGCTTGGAAACGGAGTATCCAACTATACCGCTCAAAATGTTGGTGCCGGAAAATTGAAGAGGATTAAGGACGGTTTTAAGGCAGGAGTTAAGATGGTATGGATTATATGCATACCGATTGTATTTCTATATATGTTATTTGCGAAAAAGCTTATTGTGTTTTTTGTAAATTCTCCGTCAGAGACAGCACTTCATACTGGTATGATGTTTCTTCATATATTGGTGCCGTTTTACTTCGTTATATCTGTCAAGCTTGTGGCAGATGGTATACTGCGAGGTGCGGGACTTATGAATAATTTTATGATTTCGACATTCACGGATCTGATTATGAGGGTGATACTTGCTAAGGCATTTTCGAATCTTATCGGTGCAACAGGGATATGGCTCGCATGGCCGATAGGATGGAGCATAGCGATGGTTATGTCCGTTATTTTTTATCATAACGGACCGTGGAAGGAGAAAAAGGATATTTTGTAGGATGTTGAAAATATTTCTTTGTATATCTTCATAATTCAAAGGCATAAACTAATTGAAAGAATAATGATAAAAAGCGCACCTTTGCTTGTATAATGCAGGGTGCGCTTCTATTATTGATAGAAATATGATATAATTTTTAAAGGCAAAAGATAAACTGAAAAATATATTTAAGAGGATATTATGGTTGAATTAATTATTATATTTTTCTGCTTTGTTTTGCTACCTGACTTAATTGTTGTAATAGTGGCATTTACGAGCAGAAAAAGGTTGAAGACGGCAAGGATAAAAGAAATAGATAAATATTCAGAAAAACTTAAAGAAGCTGCCTTATCTAAGGAAGCTTTTCCGTTAAATTCTGATGATGGAGAAAGGTTAAAACAGCGTCATTCCGGGATATATGCGCTTATAACGCTGCCGATTATTTTAGGATTATTCGGAATATTGATTATAAGCGGAATACATAATATCGCTGATGTATCAGGTGCCTGGGTTGGAGTATTTATATTACTTGATATAATACTTTGCTGTCTTACGGTTTATCTTGTATATAGGCTTTTATGTCATCATAATGATTGGCAGCATTACACTAAACGAAGAGGAGTATGCCTTAATCTTGAGATATATAAGATAGGTTTTGGAGCAAGGAAAAATCCTGTGTATTACGCAACGGTAGGTTATATTGATAATTCGGATAATTATGTTGTCTTTCGTATGCACATATTGCATTTTCGGTTGGAAGCAAAGAAAAAGTTGATGAACTGACATACAGGCTTAAGAAAGACGAATATAAAGTGTTAAGTGGTCCTCGTATAACCGGAGAAGGTTATTATGAGAGTTGTATTCTTGATACCTTTGGAAATCAAATTGAAATAACAGTTTAGAAATATAATTAGAAAAGAGGTGTTTAAGTTGGCTAAAGAACCACTCTCTACAGGAAAACAGCTGTTGGTAATATTGATTTTTTCTATATCGTTGGTTATGTTTGGCGTCAATATTTCATTTACGATTAAGTATATATGGTTTAAGAATAACAGATTATTAAGAACAATCATTTTTTTGCTTATTACAGGTGCCTCATCATATGTATCATTGATGGTCTTGTTAAAAAACTATTCAAGAAATAAAAAGAAAAAAACTACTATGTGGTATGTGGATAAAATTATTGCTGCATTTATTCCGACATTAATTGTAACAGCGATTGTTTTAATAGGAATTGATGATATAGTAAATGACAAGCTTTCAGTAGCAATTGTCGGATTTATCATGTTTCCATGCATAGGTATTTTTGTAACTCCCAATATAGTCAGATATGCATTAAATGATATGAAGAACTGGAAAGATATATTTTATAAAAATGGAAATCTTCATACATATGAGGATTCTGAAAATTTTTACATAGTTAAACCACCGGTGCCGTTTCAGAGAAAATTATATTTTGCGGTACTTAAAGATCAGGTTTTAAATTTAGGTACAGTTGTCTTTCTTATGATAGGATTTGTGTTGTTTGCAATGGTTTCAATAACACATGAATCGGATGCGGATTATAAGGGCAGAATCATTGCTTCGATAATTCATGTAAGAGCAGAGAGAGCAGCAGGACCTTTAGCTTTTATTATGCTTTTTTTCATTGTATTCGGTATACCTATAATGGCATATTATATAACAAATACTGTATATAAATTAAGAGTTGTCCGCCGTCATGAATACATTGCCTACCATGCGATTGTAAAAGAGGTTAAAACATATAAATTGCTGATAAGACATGGTGGCAGAGTGTACAAATATGATTATTGTACCTGTGTCGGTATACGCGAAAAGAAGGTTCATGATACGAAAGCGATTCTTGTATTTATACCGGATGATTTATTATTGTTTCCGGATAAGAAAGCAGAGAAAAATTAAACAGAAGTGTTGATTTTTAGAGTCAAGAATAGAAGGTGAGAAAAATGTCGGTAAAAGATAAAGCTTTACTTGTTATAGATATGCAAAATGATTATCTATGGGATAAAAGAAAATCTATGTTTACTTATGATACGGATAAACTTGTAGACAATGTAAATCAGGCTATTTTGACATATAAGGAAAGTGGATATGACATTATTTATATCAAGCATATTCTGCCTAAAGTAATGTGGGGAGTAGGTTTTTCAATCAAAGGTACTGAGGGTGCCCTGTTTTATCCCGGACTTAATTTGGTTTCCGAATTAATTTTTGAGAAGAATCATTCTGATACTTATACGTCAAAAGATTTTAGGCTACATATGGAAAAACAGGGATATAATGAAGTTGTTCTTTGTGGACTTGATGAGTGTGGATGCGTTGGCGCCACAGCAAAAGGTGCAGCAAGGACAGGAGTTAAAGTAATTATGCTGAAGGACTGTATAGGAAGACGGTTCCCGGATAAAAAGGTAAAAAAAATGAGAGCGGAATTAAAAGCATTAGGTGTTCAATATATATAATGGTAATACACTCATAGCGAAGTATTCAGATGGAGATGATGTATAGTATGCCTTATAAGTTGTATGCTCTATTATAACGGAAAAGCAACCACATCGTCGTAAAGTTTTTTGAGCGTATTTATGAATTCCGACAAGCTTTCTCTATTGTCAGTTTTATGTGTACAGAGAACGCAGTTAAATGTATCCTTGCAGTCATATGGTACCCATGCAAACTGCCCGCTATGGTCATTTAAAAAACCGGGAGCAAGGCAGATTCCGCGACCTGCCGCGACATTGGTAAGTGTAGTTTCATGATCCGGGCTGTTGAAATATGAAATCTTGCCGGATGATATGAGTTTTTGCTGAACAGCTCGAAGTAAGGCCGGTGAACCGCCGCCGACCATGAGAGTTCTTCCGTAAATATCTTCATCAGTGATGATGTTTTTTGAGGCAAGTGGGTCGCCTTTGTCCGTAATCAAATATATATGGCTTTTGAATAGCTCGTGGACAGTTGTGCCTGCGAGCTGTTTTGTATGTTCCTTTAAGGTGAAGAGAATATCTGCTTCGTTTTTTAAGAAACTGTCCATACCACCTTCGTATTAGAATTTTGGTGTAATCTGCACATGTGATTGCCTTTTTTCAAAGATACGGATGGCTTCCGGCAGGAAGTATACTGCCTGTCTCACCATGAGACTGATAGAGATATTGTCCCTGTATTTGGCACTGAAATTCTGCCCCTGTTCGATAGCTCGCTTCATATCATCTCGCATATTTGAAAGAAAGCTTACAAACTGCTGACCGGCTGGAGTAAGCGTTGCACCCTTTCCGTTCCTCTCAAAGATATCGAATCCGACTTCTTCCTCCAAAAGTTTAATCTGATAAGAAAAAGTAGGCTGGCTTACATACATATTCTCTGAGCCTCTTGAAAAACTCTGCGTTCTTGCAAGTTCTATACAGTAATCTATCTGTTTTGTGGTCATGGCATCCTCCGATAACTGTGATATTTAAAAATTAAATAGCTTCCTGTATAATTCAAAGTGTAGAGAGTAAATGATTTTACAAAAATAGATACCTAAGTTAAACTGTCATTGCTGACCGGCCAGTTAGCAAATG
>CADCDW010000008.1 GCA_902800325.1 uncultured Lachnospiraceae bacterium | reverse complement strand
TCTGATAAATGTATAAAGGATTTTGTATTATTTATGCAGAGCATTTAAAAAAAATAAGAAGCAGAAAGGACATAGAAAAATGGGAGAAATAAGACAGATAGCAATATACGGAAAAGGTGGAATAGGAAAGTCAACAACAACGCAAAATCTTACGGCGGGACTTTGTGAACATGGTAAGAAGGTTATGGTTGTAGGCTGTGATCCTAAGGCGGATTCAACAAGACTTTTGCTTGGAGGACTTGCTCAAAAGACTGTACTTGATACCATACGTGATGAGGGCGAGGATATCGAGCTTGACAGAATTATGAGAGAGGGATATGGCGGAACAAAGTGTGTTGAGTCAGGCGGTCCTGAACCGGGTGTAGGATGTGCAGGTCGAGGAATTATCACTTCGATAAATATGCTTGAAAACCTCGGTGCATATACAGAGGATTTGGATTATGTATTTTATGACGTTCTCGGTGATGTTGTCTGCGGTGGTTTTGCAATGCCGATTAGAGAAGGTAAGGCAAAGGAGATATACATAGTTGCCAGTGGAGAGATGATGGCTCTTTATGCAGCCAATAATATTGCCAAGGGTATAAAAAGATATGCAAGAACCGGCGGTGTCAGACTTGGTGGAATCATATGTAACAGCCGTAACGTAGACAGAGAACTTGACCTCCTTCGCGCATTTGCAAAGGAACTCGGAACCCAGCTTTTATATTTTGTACCGAGAGACAATATAGTTCAAAGAGCGGAGATAAATAAGAAGACGGTTATAGAATATAAGCCTGATTCAGCTCAGGCACAGGAATACAGAAATCTTGCCGAGGCGGTAATAAACAATGAGAATTTTGCAATTCCTACGCCTATGACACAGGAAAGACTTGAGGAGATACTTTTTGAGTTCGGACTTATGGAAGATGATTATCAGATTTAAAAATCGTAAAGTGTATAGATAAGATACAAGGTAGAATTATTATTTTATGAATATTTAGGAGGCTTAACAGATGACGCTTAATTTAGATAGCTCCAATGTGGCTACAAGAGAAAACAGAATCGGTTCCATAACAGGCTATATAGGGAGTCTTTCTGATCTTGCCGAAAAGAGTCAGTGTGGAACCCTTAAGGGCTGTTCGAGGTGCTTTTCACAGTCAAGTACATGCCTATCAAGCTGTGCTTTGGGACAGCTTTCAGCTATACGTGATGTTGCGATTATCCATCACGGACCGTCAGGATGTTCGGTTGCAAGTGCTAATTCGTATTATATGGATAAGGTTATGGCAAAGAAACGTGGAGTAACCAACAACACCGTATATGTGGGAACAGATATGAATGAAAATGATACTATATTCGGTTCGGCAGAGGCATTAAGGGATATTATCATCGAGGTAAATAAAAGATATTCTCCAAAGGCAATATTTGTAACAAGCTCCTGTGCTACGGGAATAATCGGCGAGGATATAGACAGTGTGGTTGATGATGTAAAGGCGGAAATCGATGTACCTATAGTTGCGGTTCATTGCGAAGGCTTTAAGTCGCGTATCTGGGCAACAGGCTTTGATATATCCGATCATGCGGTGCTTAGCTCGATAGTTAAGCCTCCGAAGGAAATGAGAAATACGATTAATTTCAAGAACTTTTATGAGAGCGCAAGACCTGAGATTATAGAGATGTTCAAGGAGTTTGATTTGGAACCGATATTCTTATACTGTAACTCAACAGTCGAGGAGTTAAGCCATATATCAGAGTCTCTTGCAACGACCTGTATCTGCGGTACACTTGGTAATTATCTCGGAAACGGTCTTGAGGAAAAATACGGAGTCCCATACATAAGAACCATCAACCCTCTCGGAGTGGCAGGCTTTGAAACCTGGTTAAGAGAGATAGGAAGGGTTACGGGACGCTCGGAAAAGGTTGAAAATTATATAGCAAAGCAAAGGGAAATATACATTCCTCAGATAGATGCCATAAAGGAAAAGCTTAAGGGCTTAAGGGCAGTTTTGGGTATGGGTCCCGGATATACCTTTGAGGTATCAAGAGTATTAAATGAGCTTGGAGTAGAGGTTGTATGGGCACTTGCATGGCATTATGACAAGAAGTATGAAAACGGTGATGTTCCACCTTCCATGAAATATCTTCTTGAAAATGATGTGGATTTTGAGGCAAGCGTAGCCGACCAGCAAAACTATGAGGTTATGAATATCCTCAAAAAATATCAGCCTGATTTGTACCTTTCAAGACATCCGGGTTCAACTGTTTGGGCAATTAAAAATGGTACACCTGCAGTTTACGTTGCGGATGAGTATATGATTTTCGGATACAAGCATACATTAGAGTTTGCACAGTCTATATTGGACAGCATCAATAACAGAAGCTTTGAGAAGAATCTCGCAAGGAGAGTTAAGCTTCCGTACACAGACTGGTGGTATCAGCAAAATGTAGATAAATTCTTAGAGGAGGCCGGTAAATAATGGCAAAGCTATTGGATAAACAAAGATATAAATGTGCACTTGGTGCGATGCAGACAGTTCAGGCCATTGACAGAGCGATACCTATCCTTCATTCAGGTCCCGGCTGTGCTCAAAAGCTTTCCGATTCCATTGGAAGCTCAGGATATTTTTCACCAAACATTTTCCCTTGTACGAGTATTAACGAAAAGGACGTAGTATTTGGCGGAGTAAAGAAGCTTGATACTACAATTGAAAATGCACTTAAGGTAATAGATGCGGATTTGTTTGTGGTACTTACCGGATGCATCCCTGAGATAGTCGGAGATGATACCGGTGAGGTTGTAAGCCGTTACCAGGAGGATGGAAAGCCCGTGGTTTATGCATCCACAGCAGGCTTTAAGGGCAATAACTACAAAGGTCACGAGCAGGTTATAGATGCTATCATAGACCAGTTCCTTGAAAAATCAGAAGAAAAGGAAAAAGGGCTCGTAAATATCTGGGCAGATGTTCCTTATCAGGATTTATTTTGGCTTGGCAATATCAAGGAGCTTGAAAAGCTTATAGCCGAGATAGGATTAACTCCAAATACGATATTCGGATATAAAAACGGTATTGATAATATAAGAAAAATACCTAAAGCCGAGTTTAATCTTCTGGTATCACCATGGGTTTCTCTTACCAATGTAAAGAAGATGGAAAGAAAGCTTGGCATACCATATCTTCACTATCCGACACTTCCGATAGGTGCATACGAAACAAGCAAGTTCTTAAGAACGGTTGGAGAGTTTGCAGGGGTTGATAAGGATAAGGTTGAAGAAGTAATAAACGAGCATGAGAATTACTATTATTATCTTATAGAAAGATATGCGGATTTGTTCCTTGAAACCAGAGTTATGGCAAAGCAGTTTTCCGTTGTTGCGGATGCTCAGTATGCACTCGGTATAACCAAGTTTTTGGTAAATGATCTCGGACTTTTCCCTGCAAAGCAGTTCGTGGTGGATGATACACCTAAGCAGTACAGGGATAAGATAAAGGAAGAGTTTGAAAACTTAAACTACGGTATCAAGGCCGAGGTAAGCTTTGAAACCGATGGTTACAAGATACATAATGAGATAAGAGAACATGATTATCACGGATATCCTCTTATACTCGGAAGCTATTATGAAAAAGAGGTAACCGGAGAATTAGACGGACATTATCTCAATATATCCTGGCCGGTACAGGATAAGGTTGTACTGGATGATTTCTATGTAGGATATACAGGCGGAATCCGACTTATCGAGGATATATATTCGGTTGCAGTGCAAAGATTTAATTAAGATTATATATTCGGTTGCGTTACAGAGGGTTAATTAAGATACTGTATTTAGTTCCGGTACAGAGGTTATCTTAAAGTTATATATGCCGTTTATTTGCAAGTTTAGCAATTAACCGGCAGATGAATTTTTGTTTTTAATTATGTCAGGAGATAAAAATGAGTTATAAAATAGCAGTTGCTACATCGGATTATATAAATGTTGATGAAACTTTCGGGCAGGCAAAGAGATTCATAATCTATGAGGCTGATGGTAAAAACTTTAAGAAACTTGAGGAACGTGATGTTGAAGATGACTTTGTAGCAGAATGTAAAACTTCGGAAACCGGCTGTGGTACTGGAGGTGGCTGCGGTTCGGAAACCGGCTGTGGTACTGGAGGTGGCTGCGGTTCGGGAACCGGCTGTAGTGGTGGAAGTGGCTGCGGAGGAAACGGAGAGGTTTCCTTTAAGATTTCTTCCTTGTTTGATTGCCGTGCCATCGTATGCAAAAAGATAGGAGTATCGGCTCAAAAGCAGTTTGAGAAAAAGGCAATTTCTTATTTTGACGTTTCCTGTACTGTTGAAGAAGCATTGGATAAGATAACATTTTACTATGACAGGATAGATAATCATATGTCACTCAGGTATAAAACTGATTAACCATATCGGGATAATATGATATAATCCAATATAGTCATAATGACATATGGATTGCTCCATTGCTAAAGCAATTCTTGCAATCATAAAAACATTTGGGAACCGCTAATTTACTACGTAAATTGCTATCTTCCCATGTTTTGGCGTATCGTAAGGTCAATATGCTTTTCCTGCAAGCAGGAGCGCATTTTGATTATTGATACTTATGTCATATTATTATATGAGTTAAAGGGAGGAAGCGTATGAGAATTACAACAAAAGGAAGGAATGCTCTTAAGTTGATGATTGATGTCGCAATTTATAATCAATGTGCACCTGTAAAAATCAAGGATATTGCGAGCAGGCAGGACATTTCCGAAAAATATCTTGAACAGATTGTATCAGTGTTAAATAAGGCAGGAATTGTAAAAAGTATCCGTGGAGCAAAGGGCGGATATGTTCTAAGCAAAAAACCGGAGGAATATACCGTTGGACAGATACTTCGAAGCATAGAGGGAAGTCTTTCACCGGTCGAGGATACGGAAAATGATAATTCTCCTGCCGGGATTGTCAGCAAAAGGGTATGGGATAGGCTGGAGAAAGCTATAAATGATGTTCTTGAAGGACTGACACTGGCTGACCTTGTTGAATGGTATTATGAGCTTACTATGGATTACTGTATATAAGTTAAGAGAATAGAGTGGTATGAGATATAAGCTGTTTTAATGTAGTTATATATGATATGGAAAGGGTAATAATATGGCAGAAAAAAAGTATTCGGGTGTTAGGGAAAGCAAGCCCGGAAGATTAAATGATCTTGGTGATAACAGTAAGAAAATTGAGGAAGATTTCAAAAAAGGTTGTCTAAAAAGGGCGGACAGAAGTTTTTCTCAGGGCCTTCAATGCCAGCAGATTAACAGCATGGCAGCGCTTATGTCGCTTGAAGATGCAGTTTTTGTATCCCATTCGCCTCAGGGCTGTGTGGGATGTACCATAATGGCTGTTGACATGTATAGAGTTGGGCAGGCGCACAGAGGTATAAAAAATATTAAAAATCCGAGAATTATCGTGACTAATCTGGATCAAAAAAGTGTCGTATTTGGCGGTGAACAAAAATTAAAGCAGTCTGTAAAAAAGGCAGTAGAAAGATATAATCCAAAGCTTATCTTTATATTTGCTTCCTGTGCTTCGGGAATAATCGGCGATGATATCGATGCAATTGCAGGTGAGCTTCAGGAGGAGTATGAGGATGCGATTATCGTGCCTATACACTGCGAGGGCTTTAAGTCCAAAATCTGTGCTTCGGGCTTTGATGCGGCATTTCTTTCCATTAATAAATATATTTTAAAAGGAGAAAAACAGCCTAAGGAAAAGGGACTTGTAAATCTTTTTGCGCCGACTACAGTAAGCTACGCAGACCAGCTTGAAATGGAACGAATGTTGGAACTTATCGGTGTGAAGGTCAATTACATACCATTTTACAGTTCCCTTGAAAAGATCAGACAGATACCTAAGGCAGAGGCATCAACCTCTATATGCAAGGTATTTGCAGATGAGTTTATGAAGACCTTATGGGAGGATTATGAAATCCCATATTCACATACAGTTATGCCAATCGGTATAAGAAATACCGACAAGTGGTACAGAGGAATTGCCAAGGTGCTTGGCAAGGAAAAAGAGGTTGAGGAGATAATTGCTAAGGAGCATGAAAGAATTGAGCCGCTGGTTAAGAAGATAAGAGACAGATTAGAGGGCAAGCGTGTATTTATATGTGGTGGTACCGGACGTTCATTTGCGGCAGCAGCGCTTATCGACGATTTTGGTATGAAGCTTGTGGGTCTTGAAACTCCGACCTATGATGACGATGCTCAGGTTGATATAGAATATTTAAATGGAATACATAAGGATTTTGTGGTGGATATAGCCAATATGCAGCCCTTTGAACAGGTAAACCTTGTTAATAAACTTAAACCGGATGCATTTATAGGCATACCGGAATGGACGGCGAGATTTGGTATACCGACCACGCATGTACTTGATGGAAAACGTCCGACCATGGGCTATGACGGACTTTTGTATCTTGGAAACAAGATTGCGGATCAGCTTGAAAATCCGGGATTTAACAAGAAGCTTTCAAAGCATGTCAAGCTTCCTTATAAGGAGAGCTGGTATGAAGAGGATGCGTTTAAGTATATCGTGTAAATGTAGTGTTTGAGGGTAAGTCAATATAATAATTTTATTTTTTTATTACCATGTAAACAACTCAGGGTTGAACTTAAATGGTAAGTCAATATAATAATTTACATTTCTCATTACGTAAAAAAGGTAATGTAAGTTTATTTTTAGGAGGGAAAATATGTCTCAAATATTGGAAAATCCGCGCGGTGGCTGTGTGTTGGCTGGCATAAACTCTGTCCTTGCGGCAATTGACAGAGTATGTCCTATATTTCATTCCGGACCGGGCTGCTGTATGCAGACATCGGCGGCAGAGCAGGGACAGTCAGGTCATAAATCATCCTGCTTTGTAAGCAGTGTTTCAATTCCATCAAGCAATATGCTTGAAAAGGAGGTTGTGTTCGGAGGTCTGGATAAACTAAGAACCACTATCCAGGGTTCAGTTGATATAATAGATGCTGATGCATATTTTGTTTTAACAGGCTGTACCGCAGGTATAATAGGTGATGATATAGCCAGTGTAACAGAGGAATTTCAGGCTAAGGGAGTAAGTGTATATCCTATAGACACTCCGGGCTTTGCAGGAGACAGTACTCTCGGATATGAGGTTGTATGGAATACCATGATTGATAAGGTTATAGAGGAAAATGTGCCGCATGACGACAAGCTTGTCAATATATTTGGTATAGTTCCTTATCATGATCCGTTTTGGAGTGGAAGCCTTGAGGAAATTGACAGGATACTCTCCAAGCTTGGGCTTAAGGTCAATACATTTTTTACAAAGCATCAGAATATCGAGGATGTACGTAAATGCTCCGGTGCAGCGCTTAATATAATTATAAATCCATGGTTATTTAAGGGACCGGCGAAGAAATTTGAAGAAAAATTCGGGGTACCATCCATAAGAATTGCCGGTAATCCTATCGGTTCAACGGATACAACCGACTTTGTACGGAAGGTTGCCGATGCGCTTAATCTTGACAAGGCACTTGTAGATAAGGTGATTGCCGAGGAAGAAGATTATGTGTACAGTTACCTTGGTCAGGCGATTGGGGTACTTAGCTGGAAACGTTTTGCTGTTGTGGCAGATGCAACCAATGCCATAGGTATAACCAGATACCTTGCCAATGATTACAGCTTTACACCTGTACTTGTGGTTATATCCGAGCCTGTCTATCGTGAAGAGGATAAGCAAAGAATTATAGAAAGGATAACCAATCTTGAGTATGCAAGACCGCCTAAGGTGGTTTTTACTGCTGACCAGTTTGAGATTAATGATACTATTCTGAGTGAAGAAGAAGACATCACGCTCTTAATCGGCAGTACCAATGAAAAAGAAGTCGGACTTGAAAAAGGGATACAGTTTATAACAGCAGCTTTTCCTATGAATGAAAGACTTGTGTTTAATCGTACATATACCGGTTATCGCGGAAGTTTGACCTTTACAGAGGATCTTTACGATAACCTATAAGGAGATAAATTATGCAAGCTAATATTACAAGAGATGAGGCATTTTTGTTATTAAAAAAATATAATAAGGATCCGTTTCATATAAGGCATGCCCTTACTGTAGAGGGAGTTATGAAATGGTTTGCGAAAGAGGAGGGCTATAGCGAAGACGAAGAATACTGGGGTATAGTCGGACTTCTGCACGATATTGATTTTGAGGAATATCCTGAAGAGCACTGTATAAAGGCACCTGAGATTTTACGCGAGGCAGGTGTAAGCGAGGATGTGATTCACGGTGTGTGCAGCCATGGATATGAGCTTACGGTTGATGTTAAGCCCGAACATGATATGGAAAAAACACTTTACGCAACAGATGAGCTTACCGGTCTTATATGGGCTGCGGCTCTTATCAGACCGTCAAAAAGTGTTCAGGATATGGAGGTAAAATCCGTAAAGAAGAAATATAAGAGTGCCATCTTTGCAGCAGGCTGCTCCAGAGAGGTTATTGAGCGGGGAGCAGAAATGATGGGAATTGAGCTTTCGGAGCTTATCCAAAAGACAATACTTGCCATGCGAAGCTGTGAGGAGTCAGTTAATGAGGTTATGAAGGAATATGAGTGATAGAAAGAGTGACATGGGCGTGAACCTTGTCACTTTTTTAATGAGTTATCAACCAAGTTGATAACTCATTATTTTTTTTGCTTATTATAATTCAAAATGATAGCGAAACATCGGTTTTATCAAATTTACAAAGGCCTGTACATAGTGTTAATATCACTGCATATTAAAAAAAGAAAAGAGGTAATGATTATGAAAAAGTTATTTAAGAAAAAAATTGCAGGCTTACTTACAGCGAGCTTTATAGTTGCAAGCTTATTTACAGGATGTGGTAAAAAGGAGAATGCTGACAACAACAAAAAGGAAGCAGGAAGTTCAACCGAAGCAGCTTCAAACAATGATGCGGAGGATACTGAAGCACCGGCTGAGAAAAGAAAGATAGTTATAGCAACTACAGGTCAGGGACCTGAACCGTTTTGCTATACAGATGAAAACGGAAATCTCACAGGCTATGATATAGAACTTATCAGACTTATTTTTGAAGGATTGCCACAGTATGAAATTGAGTTTGCTACTTGCGAATTCCAATCAATATTTACAGGAATAGATACCGGAATATATCAGGTTGGATTAAATCATATGGGATATAACAAGGAAAGAGGAGAAAAGTATCTTTATACTGATGTATATGATGCAGGAAGTCATTCTATAGCTGTAAGAAAAGGATATGATGAGATTCAGTCACTTGCGGATATAGGAGGTCACAGCACTGAAATACAGGCAGCAAGTGCAAATGAAACGCTTTTCTTGAAATATAATGAAGAGCATCCTGATAACCCGATTGACCTTACTTATGTGGAGGTTGATAACACACTTGTAAGCATAGCGAACGGATTAGTGGATTTTGAATATTTCACAACGGCTACGCTTGAAGCACAGGTGGCTGAAAAAGGTCTGGAGGATCAGATAGATATAATCAATATTTCAATTGAAGATTCAGAGACATTTATGAGTGGACTTGAAGGTATTTTTTACATCGTAGCTAAAAATGATGTACAGCTTGCAAATGATATCAATTCACGAATAGAAGAATTAATAACTGACGGAACAGTTGCAAAACTTAGAGCCGAGTGGTTTGGTGATAGTGCTGATGAACTTACACTTGAATATGTAGAAAAGTGTAAAGAATTTATAAAAAATGATATTGGAGAGTAATTTAATGTATCTGACATTGAGTAACGAGGTGTGATTATGTTAAATATCTTTGATGTGGATGTGGTTTTTAAGGATATTAATTCTTTACTTAAATTTGTACCGATAACACTGTATATTTCCGTTGTTTCAGGGTTGATAGGGCTTGTGCTTGGGTTTCTTATCGCAGTGATAAGGATAAAGAAAATACCTGTTTTAAATTTTTTAAGTGGAGTTTTTATTTCCTTTATGAGAGGCACACCGATTATAGTACAACTTTATATAACTTATTTTGGGATACCTATAGCATTTCTTTATATAAATTATTATAAGGGAACCAATCTCCAGGTTGCGTCAATTCCTCCTATCATATATGCACTTGCGGCACTTGCTTTAAATACAGCGGCATTTTGCTCGGTTATTATCCAGTCCGCATTTGAGGCAATTAATCAGGGTGAGATAGAGGCGGCAGCAGCTCTCGGAATGACAGGAGCACAGAGAATGTTCCGAATTATTATACCGGAGGCACTTGAACTTGCACTTCCTAATCTGGGCAATCAGTTCATAGGACTTATAAAGGGAACCTCCCTTGCATTTACCTGTTCGGTGGTTGAAATGACTGCACAGGCAAAGATAATAGGTGCAAGAGGATACAGATATTTTGAAGCATACGTAGCCCTGGCGATTATTTACTGGATTATGATAATAGTTATTGAACAGCTTATCAAGCTTATACTTCATCTTGTAAAGGTGCCTGATATAGTAGGTGATATAGAAGATAAGAAGCTATACAAAAAGCAGAAAAAACTCCTTAAAAAGCAGGGAGGGTTGTTGTAATGATAAAAATACGTGATATAAAGAAAAGCTATTTTTCAAATAAGGTATTGGACGGAATCAGTTTTGATATTGAGGCCGGTGATGTAGTAGCCATAATCGGTCCCTCCGGTACAGGAAAATCCACCCTGCTAAGATGTATCAACAGTATCACAAAGCCCGATAGTGGCGTAATAGAGTTTGATGATTTTAAGTTTGATACAAAGGAACACAGAAAAAAGGATTTGATAGAGCTTAGAAAAAAGACCTCAATGGTATTTCAGCAGTTTAATCTTTTTTCCAAAAAGACTGTTCTTAAAAATGTTATGGAGGGCTTAACCGTTGTCCAAAAGCTTCCCAAAAAAGAAGCAAGGGAGATTGCCATAAAGGAGCTTACGAAGGTGCATATGGATGACAGGCAGCATTATTATCCAAAGCATCTTTCAGGGGGACAACAGCAAAGGGTTGCTATAGCAAGAGCCCTTGCCATGCAGCCGGAGCTTTTACTGTTTGATGAGCCGACATCCGCACTTGATCCGGAGCTTGTGGGAGAGGTGCTTGATACAATCAAGGAGATAGCCAATGATGGTTATACGATGATTGTTGTATCTCATGAGATGAGCTTTGTGAGAAATGTTGCGACCAAGGTTATATTTATGGAAAACGGAAAAATAGTCGAGATGGGAACAGCGAGTCAGATATTTGATTATCCGAAAAATGAAAGAACCAAAGAGTTTTTGATTAAGAACAGAGTATTTGTTCAACCCGAGTATAGTATATAGAAAAGACATTTTATTTAAGAATTATTTTTGTCTGTGATATGGGCACAGGATTATTTTTAATGCACAGAGCCTCCGAAAGGAATATGCCGGCTAAAGCTGACCGGTGGCTCGCGCATGAGTAGGGTGCGAGTCCATCTTCCCTACTTGATTATATCAGAACAGGAGATGCGTTATGAGTAAAAAATTAATAAAGCACGCTGACGTATTTGATGGTAAGCATGCAAAGTTAAAAGAAAACGTAAATATAATAATAGAAGAAAATCTTGTAAAAGAAATTGTTTCGGGGGAAGTTTCTGAAGAAAATTTTGATGAAATTATAGATGCTTCCGGGTATACAGTAATTCCGGGACTTACTGATGCCCATGTCCATGTATCACATAATCAAAGTGACAGGAATTATGAGGCAAGAGTTGATGAGATGGCGGTAAGGAGCACAAAAGTTGCCGGGGATATGCTGCTCCGAGGCTTTACTACTATAAGAGATGCGGGTGGAGTTACCTATGGATTAAAGAAAAATATAGATAATGGATTTATAGACGGTCCACGTATATATCCTTCAAATGCATATATTTCACAGACCTGTGGCCATGCAGATAAAAGGCATAGTCCGATAGCAGAGCATCTTCCCGACGGAAGCTGGACATCTCCGACACTTCAACAGCATTTAAACTATGTTGCAGATGGACCGGCAGAGGTATTAAGGGCAGTAAGAGAACAGTTTATACTTGGTGCCTCCCAGATAAAGATCATGGCAGGCGGTGGTGTGTCAAGTACCTATGATCCCATACAGACAGTACAGTTTACATATGAGGAGATGAAAGCTGCAGTAGATGCGGCAAAAGATTACGGAACTTATGTTATGGCACATCTTTATACTCCGGCATCTATCCAAAGGGCAGTTAAGGCAGGTGTAAAAAGCTTGGAGCATACCAACCTTATGGATGACGAAACGGCTAAGATAATCAGTGAAACGGCAGATGTGTGGGTTATGCCGGGACCACAGTTCGGTCGCCCGATAGAATCCCATGGAGACAATCAGCCGGAATCAATATTGAAGAAGGCGGCATTTGTAAGAGCCGGAGAAGAAATTGCAACCGAGGCGATAAATAAGTATAATTTAAACATTGTCTTTGGAACAGACTCATTTGGCGACCCTGATTATATCGAAAAGCATCAGCTGGAGGACTTTTCATATTTTAAGAAAAGATTCGGAAGCTTTAAGGGTCTGGTTGCAGCAACAGGTAATGTATATGAACTTACAAAACTTACTACCTATCAGAATCCTTATCCGGATGGAAAAATCGGAGTGCTTGAAGAGGGTTCTTATGCAGACATTTTATTTGTAAAAGGAAATCCTGTGGAGGATTTGGATATCCTTGCAAATGAGGACAATATAAAGCTAATTATGAAGGACGCCAAGGTATATAAAAATATTTTGTAAGTGTATAAAATATTAATACGGATATTAAGATAACATATGTCATAAAATTGCTATAAGAAAAAACTATAACTAATTAGAGATTTTTGATATTATGCTGATTTTATATTATAAGTTAGACTATAATTAATAACAAACAGAAAATATGATATGTCATTCATATATTCTTAGATTAAATTTTGGTTGTAATAAATATGAAATAAACAGGAGATATCAAGATGACTATAACTCAGCTCAAATATGTAGCAGAGGTTGCAAAAACAAAATCCATAAATGCTGCTGCTCAGACACTTTTTATATCTCAGTCCGGACTTTCAACTGCGATAAAGGAGCTTGAAGATGAAATAGGAGTAACGCTATTTAATCGTACCAATAGAGGCATAAGTATTACAGGCGATGGAGAAACATTTATAAGATATGCCAACAATGTTCTTTTACAGTACAGGTTTATGGAAGAAAAATATTTTGGAGGAAGCGAGATAAAGACGTCGTTTTCAGTTTCTATGCATCACTCGACTTTTGCAACTAAAATATTCGCACAGGTTATTAAAGAGTTTGGAATAAGTGAATTTGAATATTCGCTTTTTGAAACCACAACAAAAACGGTGCTTGACAATATAAGGTTTGCAAAAAGTGAGTTGGGAGTTCTTTACATAAGCAGCTTTAACAGAGAATACTATGATAAGGTTTTTAAGGAATCAGACCTTAGCTTTGAAGTTCTCGGTTCATTTCCGATATGCGCTTATGTAAGTGAAAATCACCCATTGGCAGGTAAAAAGGAGATTTTGCTTTCCGAACTGGAGGAGTATCCTTGTCTTATATTCGACCAGGATGAAAACAGCAGTTTTTATTTTTATGAGGAAATTATAAGTGCTTATCAGTATAAAAATATTATAAGGACAAGTGACAGAGGCACAACGCTTGAGCTTTTGGCAGAGACCTTTGCATATTCTGTCGGAATAGGCACATTTTTTGATGAGAGACATGAGAAGGGACTTACCGCTGTCAGCATAAAAACCGATGAAAGGATGGATGTGGGATATATAAAAAGAAATCACAGTGTCCTGTCCGAACCGGGGGAAAGATATATAGAACTCTTTAAGCAGTATGTTAAGGGGCATGGGCTTTGATGCCGGTTATATTATAAAAATACGTTTGTAATTATAAATAAATGTGATAAAATGGCTTTGGTTTAATAGTTTAAATTGAAGTCGTTTTATTTTTTAATGCACAGAGCCACCGAAATTCAATAGGGATGACCGGCGGCTCGCGCGAGTAGGGTACGATTTCATCTTCACTACTCGATTGAAGCATAATAATTTATAACTTTAGAATTATGGCATAAAGGTATTGAAAATGTACAAGCAGAAAAATTTACTTACTGAATTAATCGTTCTTGCGATACCCACCATATGCGAAGAAATTCTCAGCACGCTGCTCCAATATGTAGATACAGCTATGGTCGGACATCTTGGGGAAGAGGCTACGGCTGCGGTTAGCACCACCACGACAATCGGCTGGCTGATTGGTGGCTTTTTGCATTCGATAGGTGTTGCGCTTTTGGCTATGATGTCCAAATCGGTAGGCGAAGGAGACGATGTGAAACTGAAAAAACTTGCAGGACAGGCTGTTATACTTGTTATAGGCTCCGGACTTATGGTAGGTATACTTGCGCTATCGTTTGCAAAGTATATACCGGCTTGGATGGGTGCAGAGAAAAATGTCAGACCGGATGCTTATAAGTATTTCTTTATAATAAGTATACCGATGATATTTCGGGCAGCGGCTCTTATCTTTGGCTCGTGTATAAGAGCAACTCTTGATACAAAAAGTCCGATGATTGTCAATATTGTGGCAAATATATTTAACATAATACTTGACTGGGTATTTATATATATACTTGATATGGGCGTTGTAGGTGCGGCTTACGCAACCGCTATATGTTATACAATTGCCGGAACACTTATGTTCATAGTATTTATGAACAAAAAGAAGCTGGGAATCAGCAAAGAAAACCTTAAGGCAGATAAGGAACTTCTGGCAGAAATCGGCAAGGTGGCTCTTCCGGCAGCAGGTACGAGAGCAACGGCTTCACTCGGATATGTAGTTTTTGCAGGTCTTGTATCGAGCATGGGAACAAGCATATTTGCGGCACATTCGATAGCTGTAAATGCTGAGACCATATTTTATATACCGGGATACGGTTTAAGCTCTGCAACGTCGGCACTAATCGGAGTTGCTTACGGCGAAAGAAATACCCAAAGGTTAAAGGCAGTTATGAAACTCAGCACAGCTATAACGATAGTGATTATGCTTTTAAACGGAGCTTTGCTTTACATCTTTGCATTTCCGTTTATGAAGATATTTACAAGCAGTGTAAATGCCGCAACTTTGGGTGCAAAGATGCTTAGAATCGTGGCATTTACAGAACCGTTTTTTGGACTTATGATAGCGATGCAGGGTGTATTTTACGGACTTGGCAGGACCGGACAGGTATTTATAATTGAGACCTTTAGTATGTGGGGCATAAGGATACTTTTTACTATTCTTTGTGTAAAAGTATGGAAGACGGGTCTTACTGAGGTCTGGTACTGTATGATAGCGGATAATATATTTAAGGCGTGTCTGCTGGCATTGGCCATGTATGGGTTTGTGAAGAAAAAACTTGCAGTTCTTATGGAAAAAGGCTGATATAGAATCAAGAAAGGAATTTGGTTTATATAATATGGAAAATGTAATGAGATATGATTTTGATAAAATCGTTGACAGAAGAGGTACCTATTCATATAAGTGGGGAGTTGGAGAAAATGAGCTTCCTATGTGGGTAGCTGATATGGATTTTGAAACAGCACCTGAGATTGTAGCTGCTCTTGAAAAAAGGGTATCAAATAAAATATTTGGATATACGGATATTCCGGACGAATGGTATGAGGCTTACATGGGCTGGTGGAAAAAAAGACATGGAGTTGAATTAAAAAAAGAATGGCTTATATATAGTTCCGGAGTTATACCTACTATTTCAAGCACAGTAAGAAAGCTTTCAGCACCTGCTGAAAATGTGGTAATACTCACACCGGTTTACAATATGTTCTACAATTGTGTATTAAATAACGGCAGAAATATTATAGAAAGCAAGCTCATATATGATGATAAAAGTTACAGTATAGATTTTGAGGACTTGGAAAAAAAGCTTGCTGATGAGCAGACTTCTCTTATGATATTTTGCAATCCGCATAATCCTGTCGGCAGGATATGGAGCAGAGAGGAATTAAATAAGGTTGGAGAGCTTTGTTTAAAGCATGATGTAAAACTTATTGTGGATGAGATACACTGTGATCTGACTGATCCGGATAAGGAGTATGTACCGTTTGTATCACTTAAAAAGGAATTAGTTGATAATGCCATAATTGCCATAGCACCTACAAAAACTTTTAATATTGCGGGATTGCAGACCTCGGCAGTTGTAGTGACCAATAAAGCTTTAAGGCATAAGGTATGGAGACAGATAAATACAGATGAGGTAGGGGAACCCAATGCATTTGCCATAGATGTGGTATTGGCGGCATTTAATGAAGGTGAAAAATGGCTTGATGAACTAAGGACTTATATATATAATAATAAGTGTATTGTGGATCAATATATAAAGGAGAATATAAAAGAAATCTCACTTGTTCCGTCTTCGGCGACGTATCTTTTGTGGCTTGACTGTGGAAATGTAACTGCCAATTCTAAAGAGCTTATGAAACATATAAGGAAAGAAACGGGTCTTTTCCTTTCAGCAGGAACACATTACGGCCCGGGTGGTGAGAACTTTTTGAGGTTAAACATCGCATGCCCTAAAGAAAGACTTATGGACGGGCTTGCAAGACTTGAAAAAGGCATACATAGTTACAAAAAATAAGGAGAATAATATGGACAGTAAAATGACAAAAGTAACAGGCAGGAAATTTGAGGGAGAGCGTTCGCTTTTTATGGCGAAGGATTTAATTATAGAGGATACGATATTTGGCGAGGGGGAGTCGCCATTAAAAGAAAGTCGTAACATAGAGCTTCAAAACACTATGTTTAAGTGGAAATATCCGCTTTGGTACTCAAAGAACATCAAAGTAAAAAACTGTTCATGGTTTGAGATGGCAAGAGCAGGTGTATGGTATACCGAAGATATTTCAGTTGAAGACTGTGTAATCGAAGCACCCAAGAATTTCAGAAGATGCAAGAATTTGACTCTTGCCAATGTTTCACTTTCGGATGCAAAGGAAACTCTTTGGAATTGTGAGGATGTAACCCTTACCGATGTAACAGCAAAAGGTACATATTTTGGAATGAATACAAAAAATATCAAGATTGATAATCTTACTCTTTACGGAGATTATTCATTTGATGGCGGAAGAGATATCGAAGTGAGAAATTCAAAGCTGTTATCAAAGGATGCATTTTGGAATTGTGAAAATGTAGTTGTATATGATTCCTTTATTTCAGGTGAATATCTTGGCTGGAATTCTAAAAATCTTACATTTATAAATTGCACTATAGAAAGTCTGCAGGGAATGTGTTATATAGAAAATCTTGTCATGAAAAACTGTAAGCTGCTTGATACAACACTTTCATTTGAATATTCAACTGTTGATGCCGAAATAACCGGACACATAGACAGCGTGAAAAATCCAATCAGCGGCCGTATAAAGGCTGATTCCATAGGGAAAATAATTATGGAAGAGGATAAGGTTGATGTAAGTAAAACTATGATAATCGTTAGTGGGGAATAATATAGATTTAATTCGTGAATCGGTTTTTGGCTGTCGGTTAATATGATATATGGGAGGATAATAAAAAATGAAAAGGATTGGTAAGTTGAAAAAAACGATTGTTTTGGTAACTGCATTTCTTTTGATGCTATCGCTTTCGGGATGTGGAGGCAATAAAAAAGATAATGAAAAAAGTGTATCAAATAACACCGAAGAAAATACATCCATAGAAAGTACTGAAGATACGACTGAAAACACAGCGGAAAACATGACGGATAAAAATAATAATATTGGGGCAGAAAAAAATGAATTGGATTATGATGCCATTTATGCTCCTGTTATAGATGAAATACTGGATATGATAGTAAACGGATATGATGATGAGAAGAATTATCTCTATTCGTCGACCGGAATTATAGAAGGTGTTATGTACCGCACAAAAACAGATTTGCTTGACAATATCGGATATGTTATAGAGGATATAAACGGTGATGGTGTAGCTGAGCTTTTGATTGGTGAGAATATGTCCGGTAATTATGAAAATCCTAAGGATGAAAGCTATGTCTATAGCGGATATACCTATAAGAATGGTGAAATAGTGTGCTTCCTTGAAGGTTGGGGAAGAAGCAGCTACAGATGGATGGGAAACGGAAACTTTTTATATAATGGTTCTTCAAGTGCTATGAGCAGTATGTTTGGACAATGCTATTTAAATGCTGATGGAACAGAACTTGCATGGGTTGATTTTTATTATAGCGACGTAGTGGGTGACGGAAGTGAAATAGGCTTTTTCCACAATACCACTGGTAAGGTTGATGACTCTGCATCTGAAATAATTGACCTTTCGGATGATGAATTCTGGGGTCTTATGGATAACTATAAATGTGAGCTTCTTGATTGGAATATAATTGGAGAAGGTATAGAGCTACCGGAAGAAGACAAAAAGATGGAAGATATCATCGGAGATTGGTTATTTCAAAATGGTGCAACCCTTTCTTTAGACAAATATAACAGTTGGACTCTTTATGATGATGAAGGAAACTGGCTTTTCGGAGGTGACTTTGAAACTGACGACCAGTTTGGAGATTTGCAGCTTAGATTCTTCAGCGAGGTTGGAGATACGGGAAATCGTCAGGTCGCAGGCGGAACATTTTATTATGATGCTACAGGCTATCCTGCATTAGATGTGGAATTTGAAAAGTATCTCACTGACTTTACAGATGAAAAGGTAACATTAAATAAGGGGATTAATTGAATATAATTCCAGTTTTATACACAGTCGCTATGCATGAGGTTTTAAGCGTAAAGTGAGGAATTTACAATGAGTAAAGTGAGTAAACAGTTCTTAATATATACATTTATTATAATGGCGATATGCTGGGGAACCTGTATGATTTGCAGTTTAAATGGTCTTTCGTTAAATAAGGACTACTATTTATATGTTCCATATTTGCTTGGAGGCTGGTCACCGGCCATTGCGTCATATATTGTCCTGAAGAAAAATGACAGGGTGAAGGATTTTAAGGAATGGCTGAAAAATGTGTTTGATTTTAAGCATGGCGTGGCATCGTATTCACTCGTTATAGTTCTGTATGTCTTGTTTGTATTACCGCAATGTATCGTATCCGGTTATGAGAAAAGTGCCCCAATATACGTATTAATAGTACTGATACCAATGATGATATTTGCAGGGGGATTAGAAGAAGCCGGATGGCGTTACGTTCTTCAATCGGAGCTTGAAAAAAAAATATCCTTATATTGTAGCGACAATTATAGTATCCGTAATATGGTGGTTATGGCATTTCCCTTTGTTCTATATAAATGGCGTTGGGCAGGAAGGTTATAGCTATATTGCCTATGGAATTGAAGTGTTTGGAATGGCATTTGCCCTGGCATGCATCAGGAAATGTACAAATAGCGTATGGTTATGTGTGCTGATGCATTGTATTGTTAATGCTTCCGGTGCGGTTTACATGATTAATGATGACATTATTGGCAGGGCGGTGATGGCAGGTATTATGATTGTGATCACGCTATATATTGTATATCTGAATGATAAGAAGAATTTTTTTAGATAGTCGAGAAAATCGGAATATAGTTATCTAAGAAATACTGAAAGAGGGTATTAGAAAAAAATGAAGAAAAAAGTAATTTCATGGGTGAAAAACAACTTGACAGCAATCATATTGGTTGTGATGTTTATCCCGATCTTCATATGGACACAAAATAACGAAGACGCAGTAAGGAATATCGGAACAACATCGATGGAGTATCTTAATAATGAATTTTACCGATGGTTCACATGTATCTTCTATCACTATTCATACGACCATATAATTTTTAATTCATTGGCTTTGTTAAGTGTAGGATCGCTCATAAATACATATACCGGAAGATTAAGGACCGCGATTATATTTTTGCTTGGTGGAGCATTGGCAGAAATACCTTTTTCCATTATAGTAAAATATGGTGCAGAAAACTACGGCGGCGGTTCATCAGGCGGTATCTATGCCTTAATTGCCGTTTTCCTTGTTTGCTGGCTGAGATTCGGACAGGAAAATAAGATAAAATGGTATCGCCCTGATCTGATAGTGACAGTTTTGTTTTTTATATTTGCCAATGACAATGAGAGCTCCTTTCTGACTCATGTATTTGGATTTACAGCGGGAATCATTATTGGAACAGTAATGATAATGACCGGAAAAATTCAATGTGTAGCAGATCATGATGAGATTTTATAATAGCATATGTGATATCGTGGAAAGTTAAGTAAAGAGGAAATTTTTTAAAGAAATTGATTATTAAACAGATTGAATTTATTAAAGTTATATATAAAGATTATAATAAAATAAAAACAGGAGGTACAAAAAATGAGCAAGATAGCAGATTTTTTAAAGGAAACAGGAGTATTTTTTCTGGCGACCTGTGATGGAGACCAGCCAAAGCTTCGTCCTCTCGGAGCATTTATGGAGATGGATGGAAAGGTGATTTTTGGAGTAGGCGATTTTAAGAATGTATATAAGCAGATGGTTGCCAATCCGAAGGTTGAAATCGTTGCAGCAAAACAGGATGGCCACTGGCTAAGATATACAGGCAAAGCAGTTTTTGAAACCGATGAAAAGTATGCCGAGGCTATGCTTGATTCGGCACCTCATTTAAGACAGATTTATAACGAAAAAACGGGTCATAAAATGATGACCTTCCATATCGAGGATGCCACGGCAGTAGATATCGCAGTTATGGGCGAGGGCGAAAGCTTGCTTTAATAAATAAAATGACATAGAAAATTGTGAAATTTCATATTACATATTTTCGTTACAAATTTTTCACAATTTTTATATTGACAAGTAAAGATTATGATATTATAATTAGTTCATATTTTAACAATTTAACACGCTAAACCGTTGATGTGGAGATAAAAATAAAAGGGGCACTCACAGAGAGTCGGGATTGCTGAGAACCGATAGCAGCTATTTATTAAATGGACCACTGAGGGCATGGTCAAAGGAGCAAAGGCTCTGAGTATTCCATGACGTTTTGCATACGTTAGTTGCAGGGAATATGATAGTATTCCAATGAGAGTGTGGAAAAACCTTTTCCGCAAACGCAGGGTGGCACCGCGGTACATATGTTTATTACCGTCCCTGATAACAGATTTTCTGTTATCAGGGATTTTTTTCGCGAAACTAAGCAAGCTTAGCATGCGAGGTATATTCACTCCATTGGAAGGAATTAAGGAGGTAGAAGATGAGAAGCAAATATTTTCCAACTTTGGAAAAAGCAATGACCTACAAGGACGATTATTGTTGTATACCTGTAGCGAGAGAAATCTACTCGGATTTTATCACACCGATTCAGGCGCTTAAGATTCTTAAAAATGTGAGCAATCATGTATATATGCTTGAAAGTGTGGAAAATCAGGAAAAGACCGGAAGATATACATTTCTCGGATATGAGCCGAAGCTTTGCATAACCTGTCTTGATAATAAGATAAAGGTTATGGATGCAAAGGGTGAACTTTTAAAGGAAGAATATGTAGCACATCCGGCAGTCTTTATCAATGAAGTGGTAAACGAATATAAGAGTCCTAAAATTGAAGGGATGCCTTCCTTTACAGGTGGATTGGTAGGATATTTTGCATATGACTATATCAAGTATGCGGAGCCGACACTTAACCTTGACGCACAGGATGAAGAAAAATTCAATGATGTTGACCTGATGTTGTTTGATAAGGTAATCGCCTTTGATAACATCAAACAGAAACTTATAATCATAGCAAATGCAAAGACCGATGAATTGGATGCAAATTATGAAAAGGCTGCTGCGGATATAGATGAAATAATAGTCCTGCTCAAAACCGGTGAAGAGATAAAAGAAAAAAAGGCACATATATCTTCCGAATTTAGGAGAATGTTTGATGAAACCAGGTTTTGCGACATGGTCGAAAAGGCAAAAAAATATATCTATGAAGGCGATATATTTCAAGTAGTCTTATCAAACAGGCTTGAAGCTGATTTTGAAGGAAGCCTGCTTGACACCTATAGAGTATTAAGAACCATAAATCCGTCACCTTACATGTTTTACTTTAGCGGAGATGATATAGAGGTTGCAGGTGCTTCTCCGGAGACGCTGGTTAAACTTGAAGATGGAGTTCTTCATACATTTCCGCTTGCGGGCACAAGACCAAGGGGAAAAACTTATGAAGAGGATTTGAAACTTGAACAGGAGCTTTTGGCAGATGAAAAAGAATGTGCCGAACACAATATGCTTGTTGACCTTGGCAGAAATGATATAGGAAAGATAAGCAGGTTTGGTTCGGTAAGGCTTGAAAAATATATGTCTATAGAAAGATATTCACATGTTATGCATATAGGTTCGACGGTGAGAGGTGAGATAAGGGATGAGCTGTCGCCACTTGATGCAATAGACGCGATACTTCCGGCAGGAACTCTTTCCGGAGCGCCAAAACTTAGAGCCTGTGAAATTATAAATGAACTTGAAGACAATAAGCGCGGTATCTACGGAGGTGCAATCGGCTATATAGATTTTACCGGTAATCTTGATACCTGTATAGCTATAAGAATTGCATTTAAGAAAAACGGAAAAGTATTTATCCGTTCCGGTGCGGGAATCGTTGCAGACAGTATACCGCATAATGAATATATAGAATGTATCAATAAGGCGAAAGCAGTGATGACCGCCATAGAAAAATCTACGGAAATGGAGGATTAGCGATGATAGTATTGATAGATAATTATGACAGCTTTTCTTATAATCTGTTTCAATATGTAGGTGAGCTGGGAGGAGAACTTAAGGTTATAAGAAATGATGAGATGTCGGTAGATGAGATAGCTAAGCTTAATCCTTCGCATGTTATTATCTCTCCCGGACCGGGAAGACCTGAGGATGCAGGAATCATAATTGAAGCGGCGAGGTCTCTTCCCAAAACTATCCCTGTACTTGGCGTATGCCTTGGACATCAGGCGATATGTGCGGCTTATGGAGCTACTGTAACTTATGCAAAAAGACTGATGCATGGCAAACAGTCGGAGATAGAAACGGACAGAGACAGCCCGTTATTTAAAAAACTGCCGGAGCACATAAAGGTTGCCAGATACCACTCGCTGGCGGTTGATGAAAGCACATTGCCCGATACACTTAAGGTAATAGGAAGAACCACAGACGGTGAGGTAATGGCGGTATCACATACCGAATACCCTATATACGGGGTTCAGTTCCATCCTGAGTCCATACTCACGCCGGATGGAAAAACCATATTAAAAAATTTTATTCAATTATGAAATTATATTATAAATAAATTGTAGTAGAAAGGAAGATAAGATTATGATTAAGGAAGCAATCGTTAAAATAGTTGATAAACAGGATTTGACTTATGATGAGGCATATGCTGTAATTTCAGAGATAATGAGTGGTGAGACTACGCCTACTCAGAATGCTGCATTTTTGGCAGCACTTTCGACCAAAAGTACAAAGGCCGAAACTATAGATGAGATAGCCGGATGCGGTGCGGCTATGAGGGATAAGGCGACCAGGGTAGATACAACCGGGATTGAGTGTATGGAGATAGTAGGTACAGGTGGAGACAATGCAAAAAGCTTCAATATCTCCACTACGTCAGCGATCATCATGGCTGCGGCAGGAGTTAAGGTTGCAAAGCATGGAAACAGAGCTGCATCCTCATGGTCCGGAACTGCTGACTGCCTTGAGGCTCTTGGAGTTAATATTAATCTTGAGCCTGAAAAGTGCATTGAAATGTTAAATAAAGTAGGATTTTGCTTCTTATTTGCTCAAAAATACCACACTTCCATGAAGTATGTAGGACCGATACGTAAGGAGCTTGGTATAAGAACCGTATTTAATATACTTGGACCTATCACCAATCCTGCAAGCCCTAAGGTACAGCTTCTGGGTGTATATGATGAGCTTCTTGTTAAGCCACTTGCACAGGTTCTTGCCAATTTGGGTGTTGAAAGAGGACTTGTAGTTTACGGACAGGATAAGCTTGATGAGATATCGCTTAGTGCTCCGACTACTATATGTGAATTTAGAAATGGATGGTATAAAGATTATGTAATCACACCTGAGCAATTTGGTTTTGAACGCTGCACAAAAGATGATTTGCGAGGCGGAACTCCCGAGGAAAATGCAAAGATTACAAGAGATGTTCTTTCAGGTGCCAAAGGACACAAAAGAAATGTGGTTCTTATGAATGCAGGTGCAGCTCTATACATATATGGAAAGGCCGACTCTATCGAAAACGGTATCAAGCTTGCTGCCGAGATGATTGACTCAGGAAAAGCTACGGAAACTCTTGAAAGAATTATAGAATTATCCAATAAGTAGAATAAAGGCCGTTTACCATCCTGAGTGTACTGCTTGTGGTTTCATAAGCAGACCGTTTTTTAGACGTCGGTACTTAGTGAGGTTTTTTCGAACTTAGTACCGCTACGTCTAAAAAAGAGAGAGAGCGTGTCTGCGATGAAACATATAAGCAGTACACTCAGGATGACAAGCTAAATAATTATTATTTGCAGGAGTAAATTGAGATGAATATCTTAGATGAGCTTGCGGAATATGCAAGAGTAAGAGTTAAAGAGAATAAGAAAAAGGCTTCACTTGAAGAGATTAAGGAAAAGGCCTATGCACTTCCTAAAGGCGATTTCGAATTTGAGAGGGCTTTAAAGAAAAAGGGTGTGTCGTTTATCTGTGAGGTGAAGAAGGCTTCGCCTTCAAAGGGTGTTATCGCAGAGGATTTTCCGTATCTTGATATAGCAAGAGAATACGAGGCAGCAGGTGCTGATTGTATATCCGTTCTGACAGAGCCGAAGTGGTTTCTTGGAAGTGATATATACCTTAAGGAGATAACGGATGATGTTTCCGTACCGGTCATTAGAAAGGACTTTGTCGTGGATGAGTATATGATCTATGAAGCAAAGCTCCTTGGTGCAAAGGCGGTTTTGCTTATATGTTCCATACTTGATAAGGAAACAATTCAAAGATATATAGGTATATGCGATGAAATCGGTATATCTGCTTTGGTTGAAGCTCATGATGAAAGAGAGATAGAGCAGGCTATATCGGCAGGGGCGAGGATGATAGGTGTTAATAACCGGAATCTTAAAAATTTCAGTGTGGATATGAGCAACAGCAAAAAGCTCAGGTCATATGTGCCGGAGAATATAGTTTACGTGGCAGAAAGCGGAGTAAAGAACAGAAACGATATCGCAATATTGGAAGGACTTGGTGTGGACGCTGTACTTATAGGTGAGACGCTTATGAGAGCAAATGACAAAAAGACTATGCTTGATAGCTTACGGAGGAACTATGACAAAGATTAAACTGTGTGGATTAAGATATGATGAAGATATAGATGCGGTGAATGAACTTCTGCCCGAATACATAGGCTTTGTTTTTTGGAATAAAAGTAAAAGATATATTACTCCCGATGATGCTTTATTTTTAAAGCAGAGACTTAACCCTAAGATTAAGGCTGTAGGAGTGTTTGTCAATGAGGATATAGATGTTATAAAGTCGTTATTTAAAAGAGGGATAATAGATATCGTACAACTTCATGGAGATGAGGGAGAAGCTTATATTCACAGACTTAAAAATGATGTAGAGTGTCATGTGTTTAAAGCATTTAAGATAAGAAACTATGAAGATGTTATGGCGGCCAATATGTCTGCAGCAGATATGGTGCTCCTTGATTCGGGTATGGGAACCGGCGAATGCTTTGACTGGAAATACATAAATGCAGTTGAAAGACCGTTTATACTTGCCGGAGGTCTGACACCGGACAATATAAGAGATGCTATAAAAAGACTTAAACCTTACGGAGTTGATGCAAGCTCGTCACTGGAAACAGATGGAAAAAAAGATGTATCTAAGATGAAACTTTTTGTTGAAGCAGTAAGGAAATGCAATTAATAGGTCGATTTGAAATATTTTATATTCTGAAGTGTATTTTTGCAGCAGGATAGAAAAGAGGTTTACCGGTTGTCAGGTATCTATCTCACAAAATCATTATAGTATAAGGAAGGATTAAATTATGTCAGAAAGAAAAGGACGTTTTGGAATACATGGTGGACAGTATATTCCCGAAACATTGATGAATGCGGTTATAGAGCTTGAAGAAGCCTATAATCATTATAAAAATGATCCGGAGTTTCAAAGTGAACTTGCCGAACTTTTAAATAATTATGGCAACAGACCGTCGAATCTTTATTTTGCGAAAAAACTTACCGGAGAGCTTGGTGGTGCAAAGATTTACCTGAAAAGAGAAGACTTAAATCACACGGGTGCACATAAGATCAATAATGTACTTGGACAGGCTCTTCTTGCAAAAAAAATGGGTAAAACAAGACTTATAGCCGAAACCGGAGCCGGACAGCATGGAGTGGCAACCGCTACGGCTGCGGCACTTCTTGATATGGAATGTGTTGTTTTTATGGGAGAAGAAGATACAAAAAGGCAGGCATTAAATGTATACCGTATGAAGCTGCTTGGTGCAGATGTTATTCCGGTTACGTCAGGTACCGCAACATTAAAAGACGCTGTATCAGAGGCTATGAGAGAGTGGACTTCGAGAATTGATGATACACATTACTGCCTCGGATCGGTTATGGGACCTCATCCGTTTCCTGTTATAGTCAGGGATTTCCAGGCGGTTATTTCAAAAGAAATAAAAGAGCAGATTTTAAAAGCAGAAGGAAGACTGCCGGATGCTGTTATAGCATGCGTCGGCGGAGGATCAAACGCTATAGGAAGCTTTTATAATTTTATCGAAGATAAAGATGTCAGACTTATAGGTTGTGAGGCAGCCGGACGAGGTATAGATACTTTTGAAACGGCAGCAACGATTAATACCGGTAAGCTTGGTATATTCCATGGTATGAAATCGTATTTTTGTCAGGATGATGAGGGACAGATAGCTCCGGTTTATTCTATATCGGCAGGACTTGACTATCCCGGTGTCGGACCTGAACATGCATATCTTCACGATATAGGACGAGCAGAATATGTGCCGGTTACTGATGATGAGGCAGTTGATGCATTTGAGTTTTTGTCAAGAACGGAGGGTATAATCCCTGCTATCGAATCTTCGCATGCCGTAGCATATGCAATGAAACTTGCACCGAAGATGGATAAGGATAAGATAATCGTAATTACGATATCCGGGCGAGGAGATAAGGATGTAGCAGCGATAGCAAGATACAGGGGGGAAAATATCTATGAGTAGAATTAGCGAGGCATTTAAAGACAATAAAGCATTTATACCATTTATAACCTGTGGTGATCCTGATATTGAGACCACCAGAGCACTTGTAAATGAAATGGTTAAAAACGGAGCTGACCTTGTTGAACTTGGTATACCTTTTTCAGATCCGACCGCAGAAGGTCCGACCATACAGGGTGCAAATCTTCGTGCGCTAAACGGTGGTGTCAATAAGGAAAAGATTTTTAAAATGGTCAAAGCTTTACGCGAGGAAGATGACATATCTGTTCCGATGGTTTTTATGACATATGCCAATGTTGTTTTTTCATATGACGCTGAAAGGTTTTTTAAGACCTGCAGTGAGATAGGTATAGACGGAGTGATTCTTCCGGATTTACCTTTTGAGGAAAAAGATGAATTTGAAGAAATAAGTACAAGTTACGGAATTGATTTAATTTCGCTTATAGCTCCTACTTCTGCAAACCGAATTGCCATGATAGCTAAAGAAGCAAAGGGCTTTATATATATAGTTTCGAGTCTGGGTGTGACGGGGACGAGAACTGCCATAACAACCGATGTAGCTTCGATTGTTAAAGTTGTGAAGGAAAATACAGACATACCTTGTGCTATAGGTTTTGGAATTTCTACTCCGGAGCAGGCCAAAGTTATGTCTGAATCGGCAGATGGGGTGATTGTTGGTTCGGCTATAGTTAAGCTGATAGAAAAACACGGTAAATCAGCGGTAAAACCTGTCGGTGAATATGTACATACCATGAAAAAAGCCATACAAATATGATGTTTTATATAATTTCAACCAGGATATTTTTATAAAAAAATCAACTAAGATTTTTACAAAAAATTCAACTAAGATATTGACTTATTTTTGAGTAGAATTTATACTATAAACCGATTGATTTGTATTAATGATATCGTTAAAATTTATAGAAAAGAGGTAAGACAAAATGGCAAATGTTGATTTAAGTAAGTATGGCATAACCGGCGCGAAGGAAATAGTTTACAATCCTTCATATGAGTACCTTTTTGAAGAGGAAACTAAGGATGATCTTGAGGGATTTGATAAGGGACAGCTTACTGAACTTGATGCGGTTAATGTAATGACAGGTGTTTATACAGGACGTTCACCTAAAGATAAGTTTATCGTTGAGGATGAGAATTCAAAGGATACAGTATGGTGGACTTCAGATGAATATAAGAATGATAACCATCGTGCAACTAAAGAAGCCTGGGATGCAGTTAAGGAGATAGCTATCAAAGAGCTTTCAGACAAGAAGCTTTATGTGGTTGATGCATTCTGCGGTGCTAACAAGGATACACGTATGGCAGTACGTTTCATTATGGAAGTAGCTTGGCAGGCACATTTTGTAGAGAATATGTTTATTAAGCCGACTGCTGAAGAACTTGAGAACTTTGAGCCTGATTTCGTAGTTTACAACGCTTCAAAGGCTAAGGTAGAAAACTACAAGGAGTTAGGACTTAATTCTGAGACTGCTGTAGTATTTAATATTACAAGCCGTGAGCAGGTTATCATCAATACATGGTATGGCGGAGAGATGAAGAAGGGTATGTTCTCTATGATGAACTACTATCTTCCACTTAAGGGTATCGCTTCAATGCACTGTTCAGCAAACACAGATATGAACGGTGAGAATACTGCAATCTTCTTTGGTCTTTCAGGAACAGGTAAGACTACACTTTCAACTGATCCTAAGAGACTTCTTATCGGTGATGATGAGCACGGATGGGATGACAACGGAGTATTTAACTTTGAAGGTGGTTGCTACGCAAAGGTTATCGACCTTGATAAAGATTCAGAGCCTGATATCTATAATGCAATCAAGAGAAATGCTCTTCTTGAGAATGTTACAGTTGATGCAAACGGCAAGATTGACTTTACAGATAAGAGTGTAACCGAGAATACTCGTGTATCTTATCCTATTGACCATATTCAGAATATTGTAAGACCTATTTCATCTGCACCTGAGGCTAAGAATGTAATCTTCCTTTCAGCAGATGCATTTGGAGTACTTCCTCCTGTATCGGTTCTTACTCCTGAGCAGACTAAGTACTACTTCCTTTCAGGATTTACAGCAAAGCTTGCAGGTACTGAGAGAGGAATCACAGAGCCTACTCCTACATTCTCAGCTTGCTTCGGTCAGGCATTCCTTGAGCTTCATCCTACAAAGTATGCAGAGGAGCTCGTTAAGAAGATGGAAAAGAGCGGTGCTAAGGCATACCTTGTAAATACCGGTTGGAACGGAACAGGTAAGCGTATCTCAATTAAGGATACTCGTGGAATTATCGATGCAATCTTAAGTGGTGCAATCCTTGATGCTCCTACCAAGAAGATTCCGGTATTTGACTTTGAGGTTCCTACAGAGCTTCCGGGTGTTGATCCTAAGATTCTTGATCCAAGAGATACATATGCAGATGCAAGCGAGTGGGATGAGAAAGCTAAGGATTTAGCAGGAAGATTCATCAAGAACTTTGCTAAGTACGAAGGAAATGAAGCTGGCAAGGCACTTGTTTCAGCAGGTCCTCAGTTATAAAACGCAAGTTCTGATTACAGAATAATTTAAATAAACTAAAGGTGGCTGCTTCGGCAACCACCTTTTTTTGTGCTGTTACCGGTATCGGTAATCCGGTAGGTTATGGAAATCAAGGCATATCACTACTCACAGAAGACAGGTGATTTATGATAAAATCTAAACAATACAACAGATGGACATTGGTCGATCAGAATTTTCGGTCATTATTTTTTACATTTTTTCTTATTGAGCTGACCAACCGTGGATCGGGGATAATTGACGGACTGTTTTTACAGCAATACTTTTATTGTCTGCAAGACCTCTTGCAGTGCTTATGATTGATTCGTTTTTGGCGGCAGTTTATCTTGCTTTGTTGAAAATAAAAAGATTAAAATAAAAATATGTAAAACTGATATGAAGCACTTTTGAACACGTTTCAAGAGTGCTTCTTTTGTACCATAGAAGCTTAGATATAAAGTTTTAAGTATTGTAAAAAATATATACTTAGGGTAAAATAATTTGTAATACATCATACTTTGTAAAATGACCATGAGAGGAGGTTCAAATCGTGAAAAAAATTGGTATTGGATATGAGGATTATAAAAGATTTATAGATGATGACATGTATTACGTTGATAAGACGATGCTTATTAGTGATATTGTAGAAAAGGGTGGAGAAGTAACGTTGTTTACACGCCCGAGACGTTTTGGAAAAACCCTTGCACTTTCCATGCTCCGTACTTTTTTTGAACTTGAGTATGACAGGGATGGAAATGTTATAGATAAGAAAAGATATTTTGAGGGAAAGAAGATAATGGGAGCATCTGATAAGATCCTTTCCATGATGGGAAAATATCCTGTTATCAAGCTTTCACTTAAGTCGGCAAAGCAACCGGATTATTATAACGCATTTATGAAGCTTAGAGAAGAAATAATATCTGAATTTGAAAGACATTCCTACCTTGAAAATTCAGATGTTATGAGTGAAGAAAGAAAAAAAATTTTTAATAGCTTTCGTAAGAATATACTTGAATGGACTGAAAAAAAATATGAAAGCAGGGAAGCTGAAAAAGAGGAATTTAGAAAAGAAGTCGGAAGATATTCCACAGCGTTAAAGACTCTTTCGGAATGTCTGAAAATACATCATAACAAAAATGTAATCATCCTTCTTGATGAGTACGATGTACCTCTTGAAAATGCTTACTATAACGGATTCTATGATGAGATGGTTGGATTTATACGTTCACTTTTTGAATCTGTGCTTAAGACCAATGATGCTTTACAGTTTGGTGTGGTTACAGGCTGCCTCAGGATAAGCAAGGAGAGTATATTTACAGGGCTTAATCATCTACAGATAAGTTCTATTTACAATAATGGCTATGAAGAAGCTTTTGGATTTACCCAGCAAGAAACAGAACAGATGCTTACAGATTATGGTATGGAGGATAGGATACCTGAGGCAAAAGAGTGGTACGACGGATATCTTTTTGGAGAAACTGAGATATATAATCCGTGGAGTATCATTAAGTATGTATCAAGTACAGCAATTAACCATATGAAATTCCCGCAAGCCTACTGGGCAAATACCTCATCTAATCAGATAATCAAGGATATGATATGGCATGCGGATGAGGGGATGAAAAGAGAACTTGACATACTCATAAATGGCGGAACGATAGAAAAACAGATACATGAGGATATAACCTATGACGATATCCACGAGTCAGAGGATAACCTCTGGAATTTCCTTTTCTTCACCGGATATATGAGAAAGGTATCGGAACGAAGAGAGGATAATGGGGATATATATCTTACGATGAAAATACCAAATGCGGAGATAGCGAGCATATACAGAAATCAGATAAGAAGCTGGTTTGACAAGCAGGTTAAGAATACGGACAGAGGTGTGCTTAATAAGGCTATATTAGACGGTGATACGAAGAGCATAGAGAATTATGTGAGTGAGCTTCTTGCAAAGACCATAAGCACATTTGACAGTGACGAATCATTTTATCATGGTTTTTTCTTATCCCTTCTTTACGGTGTGCCCAATTATATGCCGCAGTCAAATCGGGAGGAAGGCGATGGCAGACCGGATATCGTGCTATATCCTGACAGACCTAAAGACCCAGCGATCATCTTTGAAATAAAGACGAGAAAGAAATTTAACGAGATGGAAACGGGACTTAAGAAAGCATTTGACCAGATAAGAGATAAAAATTATGAGGAAGGTGTTCTTGAAGATGGCTATCTGGGAGTAAAATCCTATGGAATATGCTTTTGCAAAAAGAGCTGTATCGTGGGAGCGTATGAGAGACAGTAAGGATTTTTTATTATAGAAAATATAAAGAAGTTGCTAAATAATAAAAACATCTTGCAGATAAATATATGGGAGTTTGTTGCATTTTGTAAAAAAATGTTGACAAACATGGAAAAATAAAAAAGGGAATACTTAGCTTTGTATTGTCGTTTGCTATGGTGATGTCTGTTATGATGACAATGATACCGGCTATGGAAATAAAGGCTGCGGATGATTACACACTTCTAAAGAATACAACAACAGTAGTAACCTTTGACAACAAGGAATGGTATCTTATTGATTATGATGATAGTACAGTAGTAACATTGCTTTCAAAAGAATGTGTTGCTGCATATGTAAATATGTTAATTAATAAGAAGCATTTTTGATGATATCAGTCAAAGGTGCTTCTTTTTTTGTCGAATTGTGGTCTTATTTTGTATACGCTTAGTGAATAAAATTAACATGATATATGTTAAAGTTATATTCGAGGATAATCGGATTGGAAATTATAGACTTTTAACATATAAAAAATAACTATAATTTACTTTGTTTTTGACAGAAGGGAGTGTATGAAAAAATGACATATATGATAAAGGATGCGGCCAGGGAGCTTAACGTTGAGGCTCATGTTTTAAGATATTGGGAAGAAGAACTTGGCCTTACTATCAAGAGAAACTCGATGGGACACAGATATTATGATGAAAAGGATATATTGATTTTTAAGAATGTTCAGGAACTTAAGAAAAGGGGTCTTTCACTTAAGGATATAAGGGATGGGATAGATAAGGCAAGAAGTGAACAGACAAAAGAATCAAGTGCGTTAAAGTCCGGTGAAGTTTCAGGTGAGGTAAAAGAGGAATTTGTGCCTTTGTCTGAAACTTTGAATCAAAGTGACAATGAAGAAAATAACAGAAAAATTACTGAGAAAAACAACTTAAAGTATTTTGGAGAAAAAGATTTAAAGTATTTTGGAGAAAAAGATTTAAAGATCACTGATAAAAAAGATTTAAAGACCATTGATAAAATAGAAGCGGATAACATTAAAGATAAAAAAACTGATGAATTAAAGATTGTTGACTTTAAGTTGGCACAGCTTCAAAGTGTTATGAACAGGGTTGTTGCAAATGCATTAAGGGAAAATAAAGATATTATAACTTCTTCTATTAAAGAAGAAATTACAGCGGATGTTATGAAACAGTTTGATACTGTGATGAGAGAAAAGGAAGAAAGAGAAGAAAGAAGATATAAAAAACTGGATGAATATCTTCGTGAGATTCAAAGAGCAAATGCTGAGATTGCTGCAACAAGAGACAAAGGATTTTTCAAAAGACGAAGAGCAAAACAAAGAATTTAGAGAAAGAAATTATGCTATTAAATTACAATAAAATGTCTATATTATAAAAAGATATGTTTTTGCTGATTTTTGATTTAAAATTTGTAGCTGTTAAAAATCTGTTATGATATAATGTTAGAAGCGATGACGAAGTCGGAAGAGTACATGTTGATAACATTAAGATATACGATAATGGAGGAATGATAATGGTTTACACAGTTACTTTTAATCCGTCTCTCGATTATATAGTTACGGTTGATGATTTAAAGCTTGGACTTACAAACAGAACCTCATCGGAATTGATTTTGCCGGGCGGAAAAGGTATAAATGTTTCTACGGTACTGAGTAATCTCGGTGTTGACAATACCGCACTTTATTTTGCGGCAGGCTTTGTCGGAGACGAGATTACAAGAAGGATAAATGCGCTTGGTATAAATGCGAATTATATATCTGTTGATGGGGGCAATTCCAGAATTAATGTAAAGATAAAAAATATTGATGGAACAGAGATAAACGGCGCAGGACCCGATATCTCCAAAGAAAATCTTAAAGAACTGATGGATAAGCTTGAACTGCTTGATGACGGAGATATATTGGTTCTTGCGGGTGGTATACCTTCATCTGTACCGCCTTTTATCTATGCTGATATTATGGAAAGACTTTCAAAAAAAGACATAAAGATAGTTGTTGATGCATCAAAAGAACTGCTTTTAAATGCTTTAAAACTAAAACCGTTTCTTATAAAACCGAATAATCATGAGCTTGGAGAAATATTTGATAAAAAGCTTGACAGCAGAGAAACTGTAATTCCTTATGCAAAAGAACTTCAAAAAATGGGTGCAAAAAATATTCTTGTATCGCTTGCGGGGAAAGGCGCAGTCCTTGTCAGTGAAGACGGATTTGTATATGAAAGTGAAGCTCCTAAAGGCAGGCTGGTTAATGCTGTCGGGGCAGGTGACTCGATGGTAGCAGGGTTTATAGCTGGATGGCTTGAAAATAAAGATATGGAATATGCATTCAAAATGGGAATTGCCGCAGGCTCGGCAAGTGCGTTCTCAGAGTTTTTGGCAACAAAAGAAGAAATATATAAACTGATGTAACAACAAGGATGGTTTCAATCAACAAGTTTTTAGGTGCAAAACAAATCGTAAGTGCCGGCGAGATTTGCGTGTGCCTGTAAAGCGTGTTTATTGAAACCGTCTCCGCTATAATAAATTACAGACTGCCGTTATACATAATCATAGTTTCGTTTATAATTTTATATTCGCCATCCGTATAATCAACGACGATTATATTGCAATTGGTTTGCAGACCGCCTGACCAGAATTCGCTGGTTGGGTGTTTTTTTATGTAACTCATAATGGCTTTGTTGATTGCACCGTGGGCGACTATCATAACTCTTTTGCATTTTTTTTCGAGTGGTTCGATTTTGTCCTGCATAAAGTCTCCGGCGCGGGCTATAAGATGCTCGAAGGTTTCTGCATCATCGGCCGGTATGTAGCATTCGGGTTTTTTAAAAAAATACTTAAATGTTAGGTCTTCATCACGTATAAGCTCGGAGAAATTGCTGCCTTCAAAATGTCCGAAGCTAATTTCTCTGATTCGGTCATCTTTTATGATTTCTATATCACGATTTCCTCTTATCAATTCTGCTGTTTCATAAGCTCGTTTAAGAGGACTGGAATAAATAAGGTCAATCTTTGTATCTTTTAATCCCTCGCCTGTTTTGACGGCGAGCTCGCGACCATAATCATTTAGTTCTATATCTACATTGCCCTGTAATCTTTTGTCTTTATTCCATGGTGTTTCTCCATGTCGCACTATGTATATTTCCATGTTTCCATCCTGTTTTTTGTGTATTTGTTCTGTAAAAAAATATATAGCATTTAAGATATTCTTAATGCTTTTTTATCAATTTCAGTCGTTCTATATATTTTCTATCTGCCAGTCGATAGGCTCTAAACCGTTTGCTACAAGAAATTCATTTGCTTTACTAAAATGCTTACATCCAAAGAAGCCGCGATAAACCGAAAGCGGAGAAGGATGAGGTGCTTTTAATATAAGATGCTTTGGGTTATTAAGCATAGCTGCTTTTTTCTGGGCGAATCCGCCCCAAAGCAAAAAAACTATAGGCCTGTCCTGCTCATTTACGGCGCGTATGGCTGCATCCGTAAATTCTTCCCAGCCTTTGCCCTGATGGGAAGCTGCCTGATGTGCTCTTACGGTAAGCACAGCATTTAACAAAAGTACACCCTGCTCGGCCCATTTTACAAGATAACCATTGTTGGGGATATAACAACCTAAATCAGTATTAAGCTCCTTATATATATTAACCAGTGATGGAGGTATGGCAACATCCGGCTTTACTGAAAAACAGAGTCCATGTGCCTGTCCGTCATCATGATACGGATCCTGTCCGATGATAACACACTTAACCTTGCTAAGCGGTGTCAGGTGGAATGCATTAAATATATCATCGCCGGGTGGAAATATCTTCCTTGTAGCATATTCCTGTCCGATAAAATCAAACAGTTTTTTATAATAAGCCTTTTTATATTCGGGCGCAAGTGCCTTCGCCCAATCATTACTTATAGGTGGCATAATATATATCCTTTCTTCTGAAATAACCACATTTCGAACTCCATTATAACACATCCTATGAGCTATGTCACGCGGATAGGTATCTTGTTACATGGTCTTACATAACTGAAGTTTTAATTGACATACAGAGTGAAATGTGATAAGGTAAAGCTTGTAAATGCAGAGAAGAGGAGTAGTAGAAATTCTTAAGGTTTAAGAGAACTGTCGGTTGGTGTGAGACAGTACCGGAGGGTTTTCGAACTCGCCTTGGAGCAGTCGGTTGAACGGTATTCTAACAAAGATATCAGTAGACACGAACGGGTCCTGACCGTTATATCAGGAGGATATAAGACAGTGATGTCCGTATCTGTGAGAGTGCATACGATATGTATGAATTAGAGTGGTACCGCGCGAAAACTTGCGTCTCTAAGGTTTTATTAGAGGGCGAGTTTATTTTTATTTTGGGGTATGTGTTTAAGATAATGCCTTGAAAATAATCAATATAAGTATCACATTTATATAAATCACAGATGGACAGCGTATGCTGGCAAATCTAAAATTATGTGAATGGAGGAAAGAGTTATGATGGAAAATGTCAAGAATTATCAAAGAGGCTATTATATGCCGCCGGAAAAGAGCACAAAGTGGGTGGAAAAGGAGTATATAGATAAGGCTCCTGCCTGGTGTAGTGTAGATTTGCGAGATGGAAATCAGGCACTTATAGTACCTATGAGTCTGGATGAAAAGATAGAGTTTTTTAAGGAACTTGTCAGAATCGGATTTAAGGAGATTGAGGTTGGATTTCCTGCTGCTTCTGAGACGGAATATCAGTTCTGCCGTACACTTATAGAGGACAATCTGATACCGGATGATGTAACGATACAGGTGCTTACACAGGCCAGAGAGCATATTATAAAGAAAACTTTTGAAGCGGTACAGGGTGCCAAAAATGCTATAGTACATCTTTATAATTCGACATCTTATGCACAGAGAGTCCAAGTGTTTAAAAAGTCAAAAGAAGAAATACTTAAGATAGCTACAGACGGTGCAAAGCTTTTAAATGACCTTGCCGAAGAGTATAAGGTGAATTATCAGTTTGAATATTCACCGGAAAGCTTTACCGGAACAGAACCTGAGTACGCACTCGAGGTATGTAATGCAGTAATAGATATATGGCAGCCGACTCCGGAAAGAAAGGTTATAATCAACCTTCCTGCAACTGTTGAGATGTCGCTCCCACATGTGTATGCAAGTCAGATTGAGTATTTAAGCGAGAATATGCACAACAGGGAAAATGTTATACTCTCACTTCATCCACATAATGACAGAGGTACGGGAGTTGCAGATGCAGAGCTTGGCGTTCTTGCAGGCGCAGATCGTATAGAGGGAACTCTTTTTGGAAATGGAGAAAGAACAGGAAATGTTGATATAATTACGCTTGCCATGAATATGTACACTCATGGAGTAGATCCAAATCTTGATTTTACTAACCTTCCATTTACTACAGAAATCTACGAGAGAGTAACCGGTATGAAAGTTTACGAGCGTTCGCCTTATACAGGAAAACTTGTATTTGCTGCATTTTCAGGCTCGCATCAGGATGCCATAGCCAAGGGTATGAAGTATCGTGAGACAGATGGAAACGGTATGTGGACAGTACCGTATCTTCCGCTTAATCCTGAGGATGTCGGAAGAAAATATGATGGTGATGTTATAAGAATAAACAGTCAGTCGGGTAAGGGCGGTATAGGTTTCATACTTGAACAAAAATATGGAATAGATCTGCCTGCCAAGATGCGCGAAGATGTCGGATATACTGTTAAGGATGTGTCAGACCATGAGCATAAGGAACTTTCGCCAAAGGAGATACTTGATATATTCCAGAAAGAGTATGTGAACAGAGAGGATGATGTAAAACTTCTTGAGTCACACTTTAAGCAGGTTGACGGAATAGAGGCTGAGGTTACGATTATTGTTCAGGCATCAGGAGAGAAGAAGGTTTACCACGGTCATGGAAACGGACGCCTTGATGCTGTAAGCAATGCTATTATGAAACATTTCAACATTAATTTTGATGTTGTATGTTATGAGGAGCATGCTCTTCAACAGGGCTCAAATTCTCAGGCTTGTGCTTATGTCGGAATAAATGTAGACGGTATGGATAAGATAGTTTGGGGAACCGGCATAAAGAATGATATAATTGATGCCTCTGTATTTGCATTATTTAGTGCATTAAACAGAACTCACAAGGTTGTAAAGTAACAGGATAATAACGATATAATTAGCATTATTGCTTGTATTTTGCGCTTTACTGTGTTAAAATATATCTGATATAGTATTTTCTTATGTGAACTGAACATAACTTATAGTATATTTGATTCGGGTAAGGAGGTTACGGGATGATATTTGTCAAGTCAGAGGACTTAAAATATGGTATGCGACTTGCAAAACCGATATATAATAAGTCGGGTGTTCTTTTGTATGAACGAAATACCAGACTTACACTTCAGGGTATAGAAAGCGTTAAGAACTTTGAACTTCTTGGCTTATATATTCTTGAACCTGCTGAGCCTGTTCCGCCGATGACGGAGGAGGATCTTGATTTTGAAAGATTTCAGACTATGGCTGTCTTTAGTATCAGGGAAGAGCTTGACAATCTGATAGCCGGCAGGGAGCCTGTCAATCTGAAGCGACTTACCAATGCTATAATTACCAACTATGGCAGACTTAATCATAAGATTAATTTTACTCAGAGTCTTAGAAGCACTACGGATTATGTATATAAGCATGTTATCAATACAGCCATACTTTGTGCGCTTATCTCAGCTCAGATGTATTATACACCTAGTGAGCAGGAGGAGATAGTTATGGCAGCACTTCTCCACGATATAGGAAAGCTCTTGCTGCCTGATAAGATAAGGGAAAAGTATGATGATTATGATACCAATGATTTAATTATAGTCAGAAAATTTCAAAGTGACGGACTTGGTTTACTCAGACCGGAGCTTGGTATAGACAGCGGCGTGAGAAGAGTAGTTGCACAGATGCATAGAATCGAGTACGGCGAAAGAACCGAGGATGCGGGTAAACTTTTAAAGAGTACTAAGATTCTCAAGGTTGCTAATTTATTTGATACCATGACCAGTATGAAACTTTCACAGGAACCGATATCGGAGATTGCAGCTATTAAGTATCTTTTGCTCAATAAGGATGAGTATGATGAAGAGGTTGTGGGTGCATTGATTAAGAGTATCAATATCCTCACACCGGGAGTATGTATTGAACTCTCCAACCGCGAAAAAGGATTGGTTATTTCTGAGAATCCTAAGAACATTTTGAGACCTGTAGTTTTGGGATTTTCTACCAACAATATATACGATTTAAGCAATAACGGAGTTTACAGAAAATATCAGATAGTTGATATTATGAAAACGATGGATAATCGTATAAAGGTTGATAAGGAAACACTTGCAGAATATATGAATAAGCGATAATTGCCTTGCAATTATCGCTTTTGACTTATATAATATGGGATATGCAGATAATATTTACTAACAGACAATAGAAGGGAAAAGGTACATTATTATGTCACAAACAGACAATGTCTTTGCTGAAAAGCAGGATTACCTTATAGAGATAAGAGAAGAGGTAATGAAACGCGATGCTATGGCAGCAGAGCTTGAAAAGATGCGTACATATCAAAAGAAGATTACAAAAAATATAGCGTCTGAGGATAAATCAATTTCAGATGAGATAGCGTCTACGATAAAAAAGAGAAAGCAGGATCTGTCAGATATATATGATGAGCGAATAGATGATAACCGTTCAAGAAGAAAAAAAGTTGAAAGCAAGCGTGGTAAAAAGAAAACAGAGCAGATGAATGAGCGTATCCAGGATGAAACCAAGGATATAAGGGATGACAGCCGTGAACTGGAAGTTGAGATGAGGACTATGCTCAAGAAAAACAAGGTTCCTTCATTTTGTGCTTCCAAGGCATTTTATACGATGTTTATGCCAAAGGGGACAGATGAAATAATTGCTATGATACTTGGCTTTTTAGCTTACTTTGCAGGTATTCCGGCGGTCGTTATGCTTATCTTTAAGAAAGCGGTTTTGTCTCATAAAAAAGATATAAATATGGCATTTTGGTGCACGCTTATCGCGGCTATAGTGTTTATTATTTTGCTGGTTGTGTATTTTATGATATACAGCTCTGTCAAGATGAGAAATATCGAGATATTAAAGGAAACAAGAGCAATTAGAGACAGGATAAAAGCCAATCATAAGCATGTTGAGGCAATTAAGAATTCTATAAGCAAGGATCAGGATGAGAGTTACTATAATCTTTCTTCCTATGACAAAAAGTTGAAAGAACTTGATAAAGAGGCAGACAGTATCAGTGATGAAAAACAGGATGCGCTTAAGTTGTTTGAAACAGATACAAAAAATGTGATTACCGATGAAATCAATCAAAGAAGACTTCCGGAGCTTGAGAGATTAAAGAGTGAAAAGAAAGAACTTGAAAGAAAGATAGCTTTGGGCGAAAAGAAGTATTCGGAGATGGTGCTTTATATATCCAATAAATATGCCAAATATATAGGCGAAGATTTGTGTAAGGAAGATAAACTGTCTGATTTGATAACCCTTATGGAAGAGGGACAGGCTGATACCGTTTCAGAGGCTATCAACCTGTACAAGGGTCAAAAGTCTTCCAAATAATCAATAGAATATTTAAGAGCGTTTGCTATACAATCTGCAAGCGTTTTTACAGTATGAAGTCTGGTGCTTTGAAGTAATGACGGATTTCGACTTAACATATTAACTATACCGGTGATGGATATATTTCCTATCGCCGGTAAATTTTTGTTTACGCCTTTTCCCGGAGCTATAGGACAGTTGCTTACTGATATATATCCAACATGAGAACGTATACCCAATGCAGCATCGACGGCTATGACAAACGGATTTCGTATTTCGGAATTGATGAGCCTGATAGCCTGCCTTAGATTTAAAGCGTGTACGGGATAACTTAAGGTTCCGAGTACATTAAAGTCGGAGCTGTAATTTAAAAGCTGTTCACCGACAAGCGGTCCGAGACAGTCTCCTGTTGCTCTGTCTGTTCCTATACAGAGAATTACAGGATTGTATGCATTTATATTAAGTTCAATAAGGTTTTTTGTGATATATCTGCCCAATTCGATATAAGAATTGTCATTATTAACCCCAAAATATTCAGTAATACATTTATTTGTTAGTGTGTTTGTCATATTTACCTCATTTATCTGTATATAATAATAATTTATGCAATAATTATTGACAGGTTATAAAGATTTTAACCGTTTTTGCAGGTGGATAGAAAAATGCGATGAAAACACATGATTCTCCGACATGATTAGACTAAGTACATTTTAAAATAATGCTATCTTTTCAATATATGTAAAAGCATATCAAAAGAACTGCTTTTGCCTACTATGTGTAATATGTATTGAAAGGTGGATGGAAATGATTGAAATAATCTATGATAGCAGCAAGGAAAAGCAAAATGATATTCCAAAGGAAGAGGAAAGCGAGAAAAAAATAGAAAACATAGGTTTGAAACTGCCAAAAAATATCAGGCAGATAGGAAGCCCTTCGGGAAATAAGAGAATATACATAGAAGATTATGTTATTACGTATCTTAATTATATTGCAAGACCGGGAAGCACACAGGCACGGGGAGCAATTCTTTTAGGCGAAATGAAACGATCTGATGTAGGCGATATTATATTTATAAGTGGTGCGGTTGATGCGCAGAATCTGGAGTTCGATATGGATGAATGCGAATTCACACAGGAAATATGGGCAGAAATATACGAACAGATTAAGGAAAATTTCCCTAAGCTTTCAGTGGTTGGATGGTTTCTGTCACGAATGGGCTTTTCGACTGCGATAAATGATAAAATAAAGAAACTTCACTTCGATAATTTTCCCGGCAATGACAAGGTGCTGTATATCACAGATTCACTTGAAAGTGAAGATGCATTTTATATGCATGAACATGGACAACTTGTCAAACAAAGAGGATACTTTGTCTACTATACCAAAAATGAGGCAATGCAAAATTATATTATAAAACAAAGAGGAGGTGTTTCGGGAGAAAAAAATTCCGAGATACATAGAAAAGATGAGGAACTGATAAAAAACTATAGGAAAAAGAATGAAATTAATTCAAAAAAAGCCGAGGAAAAAAATTCCAATAATATAAATCTTTTGTATGTTGCAAGTTCATTTGTAGTGCTTGCTGTATTAGCTATGGGCATAACGGTAATCAGTAATTATGATAAAATGAAAAATATGGAGGTTTCCATTAACAGGCTTGAAATTACAGCAACAGAAGAAGCGATTACTGATGTTATGGCTGATGGAAAAGCTGATAAAAACGAAAAAAACAATGAGGATTTGGCAACAGTTATAGATGCGGATACTGAAAAATCTATAGAGACAACCGAGACAGATATATTGACTGAACAATTAAATACAGAAGATGTATCGGAGAATGTGACGGATATAGATCAGGATGAAAATGTTGCAAATAATATTGAAGATACATCCAATCAGGTTCTTACGGAAGAAACATTACCTGACAATAGTATTGCTGATGTTACAGAGGACATTTCAACCGAACAGACTCTGCCGGCTATGAGTGCAGGAGAACCGGAATATTATACAATAGTCTATGGTGATACCTTAAGTTCAATAGCATATAAAAGGTACGGCTCAATTTTATATGCAAAAAATATAGCTGAAGCAAACAATCTCGAAGATGGAGATAAAATATATGAAGGACAAAAAATAATTATACCGTATATAGAATGAGGTAGAATAAAATCTCCAATTGTGATACAATACGATTTGTGACATGTAAAAACAGGATTCATAAAGTTTTTTGGAGTAACGGATATGCGTGAAAAACAAAGGGATAATAAAGAAAAGAAGCAAAAAGAAAACAAAGAAAAAAAACAAAAGAATAATAAAAACCGTGACAATGACAATGTTATTTACGTAGGCGGAAGCGGGGAAGCAAGGAAAAATAATGAAGATATAGCAAGGAAAAGAAATATAAGAACTAAAATAATGGTGGCCTTGCTATTGATTGTTATAATTGCGGGAGCTGCATTGTTTTTTGATGCTCTCGTAAACAAAAAATATAAGGGCTACAGAGTTATAAACAGCACAGAAACAAATTATGAGAATACTGCATCGTATATACAGTTCAGCGGAAACCTCTTAAAATATACTCCTGATGGTGTTTCTTATATAAACAGGAATGGAGATACGGTATGGTCGGCGGGTATCAATATGAAGATGCCTATAGCTGTTGCAAGAGGTAACTATGCGGTTGTGGCGGATTTGAACGGAAATGCTATCAGTGTATTTAGCAACGAGGGACAAGTCAGCAGCCTTACCATGCCTTATACCATATGCGATGTGGATGTGGCAAAACAGGGAGCGTTTGCTGTGGTTTTGGAGAGTGATAAGACCAATTATATAAAACTTTATGACAAAAATGGAAAAGACATTTATGAGCTTCAGACAACTATAGATAAAAGCGGATATCCTATAGATATAGCTATATCTGAGGATGGAAAGAAACTCTTTACCAGTTATATCAATATGAATGGCACAACCATAACCAATAATCTGGCAGCGTACAACTTTGGTGACGTAGGACAGAATGCCAATGCTGACAGAATGGTCGGAGGATATATGTTTGACACACAGGTTATACCGAAGGTTTCATTTGTAAGCAATGATACGGTTGTGGCATTTGGAACAAATGAGATAAATATATATGCCATGAAAGAAAAACCCGGAGAAAAGGCAAAACTGAAGTTTGATGTTGAGATTCAAAGTGTTTTTTACAGTGAGAAATATATAGGCGTAATAGTTAAAAATGATGATAACAATGGGGATTATCTTTATAAGGTAAAAGTATATGATTTGAAGGGAAAACAGAAATTCGATTACAATCTGGATTTTGCCTATGATAATATATATGCTGGGAAAAATGAATTTATTATATCGGGTGGATCCGACGTTTTGATCATGAGAAAAAACGGTAATGTAAAATATAGGGGCAGTATGACCGGAAGAGTTATCAATATGGTACCTACCGGAAATCGTTTGGAGTATGTTGTTACGTATGACAACGCAACCGAAATAATAAAACTTAAGTCGGAAGGCAATGCTGAAGTTGAATAGATAAAACAGAAAAAAGAGATATTAAAATAAATATCAGACCGAACATATGACATAAAAATTTAAAATATTTATTGCGTAATATAAGAATAATGCAGTAAAAACATAGGAAAATCAAGCCTTAAAAAAATATTAAAAAAATTTGAAATTAGGTGTTGACATTCAAAAACCATTGTGATATATTATAAAAGCTGTCGCTGAGACAGACAGCAACGAACCTTTGAAAAATTAATAACATGTTAACCCCGAAAATTCTTTTAAAAAAGATTTTTTCGGAGGATTTTAAAAATCCTTTATTAAGTTTCAGAACAGAAACACAAAACAGTAAAGACAGGAACTAATTAAGACCAACGTTTTAAGAGTTCCGGGATTTATAAACTTTTTATGAGAGTTTGATCCTGGCTCAGGATGAACGCTGGCGGCGTGCTTAACACATGC
>CADCDW010000007.1 GCA_902800325.1 uncultured Lachnospiraceae bacterium | reverse complement strand
ATTAGACTCTTCTTCTTTTTGGTGGACGACATCCGTTATGTGGAACAGGTGTAACATCCTTTATACTTACAACTTCAAGTCCGCTTGCTGAAAGCGCACGTATAGCTGCCTCTCTACCTGAACCCGGACCCTTAACCATAACGTCAATAGTCTTTAATCCATATGGTAAAGCTGCCTTTGCAGCAGTCTCTGCTGCCATCTGTGCAGCATAAGGAGTAGACTTTCTTGAACCTCTGAAACCTAATCCACCTGCACTTGCCCAAGATAATGCATTACCCTCGGCATCTGTTAATGTAACAATTGTATTATTGAAAGATGACTGAATATGAGCCTGTCCACGTTCAACGTTCTTTCTGACACGCTTCTTAGCCACTTTTTTAGTAGTAACTTTCTTAGCCATTAACCTAAACCTCCCTGGTTATTCTATAACTTCCGCGACGTTTTTATCGTGGACTAATATTATTTCTTCTTATTAGCTACTGTCTTCTTAGGACCCTTACGAGTTCTTGCGTTTGTCTTAGTCTTCTGACCACGGACCGGAAGTCCCTTTCTGTGACGGATACCACGATAGCATCCAATCTCCTGTAAACGCTTAATATTAAGAGCTATTTCTCTACGTAAATCACCCTCTACAACCTGAGTCTCGTTGATAACCTCACTGATTCTCTTAACTTCATCATCAGTTAAATCACGAACTCTGGTATCAGGATTAACTTTTGCCTCTGCAAGAATTCTTGTTGATGAAGCTCTACCTATACCATAGATATAAGTAAGTCCAATCTCGATTCGCTTGTCTCTTGGTAAATCAACACCTGAAATACGAGCCATTCTAAATTACCTCCGTAAATTTTACTTCTCTTACTTGTTGAGAAATCAACAAACATACCCTTTATACTCCAAAGTATCTCTTATATGTAGATAAGAGGTGAAATGCATACCCGACGCACAAAAGATATAACTACTTATAATTAATTAGCATTTCTAAAAATGCTACAGCCGCTTTAAATGTTAGAATATAATACCTAAAGTATTACACGCACAAAGACAAGGTATAATTATAGATGGGCTATCATCCTAGATACCTTGTTCTAACTTCATATGCAGGTTTTAATTATCCCTGACGCTGTTTGTGCTTTGGATTTTCGCAGATTATTCTAATACTGCCTTTTCTTTTAATGACTTTGCACTTATCGCAAATCGGTTTTACTGATGCTCTAACCTTCATTAAAATGCACTCCTTTCAAAAAAGTCCGCTACAAATTGATATTCTATCATCCTTTTATTCAATTTGCAAGCATTATTTTAAAAAAAAGCCGGCTTTTATAAGCCGGCATACTACCAACTATATTATTTTGCTCTCCAGGTTATACGACCTTTAGTTAAATCGTAAGGAGAAAGAACAACCGTCACCTTATCTCCCGGAAGAATCTTAATGTAGTTCATTCTGAGTTTTCCACTTATATGTGCTAATACCTTAAGTCCATTCTCAAGTTCTACCTGAAACATAGCATTTGGAAGCTTTTCAAGTACAACTCCTTCCATTTCAATTTCATCTGCCTTTGGCATAAATAAACCCTCCTATATTTCTACAAATCAATTCCTTCTGCTCTGGATAAAATCTCAGGTTCGCCATCAGTTATAAGAACTGTATTCTCATAATGTGCTGAAAGTTCCCCGTCTGCGGTAACAACCGTCCAATCATCATCCAGCCATTCAACCTCATGAGTTCCTATATTAATCATAGGTTCAATCGCTATGGTCATTCCTGCTTTAAGCTTAGGTCCTTTTCTTCCTCTTGGGAAGTTTGGTACTTCAGGAGCCTCATGAAGATTTGCTCCTACTCCGTGTCCCACAAGATCCTCAACTGCCGTATAACCTCTTGCAGTTATGTAATCATATACTGCCATTGAAATATCATTTATATGATTGCCTTCTTTACAAACCTTAAGTGCCTCAAAGAAGCTTTCTTTTGTTGTTTTAATTAAATCAGCCGCCTTATCGCTTATCTTTCCTACTCCATAGGTTCTCGCAGAATCCGAATGATATCCTTCGTATATAACTCCTGCATCAAGACTGACTATATCGCCTTCCTGAAGTATTCTGTGCTTTGAAGGTATTCCGTGAACAACCTCATCATTCACTGAAATACATATCGATGCAGGATACCCATTATAATTAAGGAAAGATGGTATACAGCCATAGCTTCTTATAACATCCTCTCCTATCTTATTTAACTCATAGGTAGATATACCGGGTCTTACCGCCTTTTTCATCTCCTCATGTGTCAGTGCAAGGATTCTTCCTGCTTCTCTCATTAAGTCTATCTCTCTGTGTGATTTAATTATTATAGCCATGTCATTACTCTCCCAAGATGCTTACAATTGCGTTAAATACGTCATTCATATCTACTGTTCCGTCAACTTCTTTAAGAATTCCCTTCTCATTATAATAATCGATGAGAGGCTGTGTCTGCTCATGATATACATTGAGTCTGTTAAGAACAGTCTCAGGCTTATCATCATCTCTCAAGATAAGTGCCTCACCACATGCATCACATTTTCCCTCAACCTTAGTCGGATTGTACTTTATATGATATGTTGCACCACAACCTACACATGCACGTCTTCCTGACATTCTGTTTACGATATTTTCATCAGGTACTTCTACATCAATCGCATAATCAACACTCTCGCCGTTTGCCGAAAGAGCTTTATCAAGTGCTTCAGCCTGTGGAATGGTTCTTGGGAAACCATCGAGTATATAGCCGTTCTTACAATCATCTGCTTTAAATCTATCCATTATAAGATCCACTACCAATTCATCAGGAACAAGTAAACCTTTATCCATATATTCCTTTGCCTTTGCTCCAAGCTCTGTACCATTTTTGATATTGGCTCTGAATATATCTCCGGTTGAGATATGTGGTATTCCAAACTTTTCAGCTATCATCTTTGCCTGTGTTCCTTTACCTGCGCCGGGTGCACCTAACATAATTATCTTCATATCATTTACCTCCAAATCCTATAATTTATTTAATAGCAACATTTATGTCAATCCTCATATACAGAGAAATATTTATCAGCTTAAATGTACAAATAATAATATACAGCAAACTTTAATTTTTATCAAGAAAATAAATTCTTCTATAACAAGGAATAGGAATGTATCAAAAGATACACTCCTTATATCCTATATTATACTAATTTGATAAGAAACCTGAGTAGTTTCTTACTATCATCTTTGATTCAATCTGCTTAATTGTCTCTATGATAACACCTACAATGATGATAAGTGATGTACCACCAAATGAAACATTTGCACCAAACATTCCATTGAAGAATATAGGTATTATAGCAACAATTATAAGTCCGACTGCACCGATGAACACTATATAATTAAGTATTCTGTTAAGATAATCCTGTGTTGGCTTGCCGGGTCTGATACCTGGGATAAATCCACCGCCCTTCTTCATGTTGTTTGCAACCTCCATCGGATTAAATGTAACCGATGTATAGAAGTATGCAAAGAAGAATACAAGCAGAATATATACTACAAGTCCCACACTGGCCCAAGGATACGCCTTGTTAAACCAGTAATTTGAATTCATTCCCTGCATTATCTTTGCCCATGTACTTGACGTCTTTATGTTAAATAAATTAACTATAACTGCAGGAACAGATAAAAGTGATGACGCAAAGATGATTGGGATAACACCTGCGGTATTAACCTTGAGCGGTATATGACTTCCTCTTCCTCCAACCATACGTCTTCCTTGAACCTTCTGGGCATACTGTACAGGAATTTTTCTCTCGCCGTCCTGTAAAAGTACAACAAGAGCAACCGTTATGATAATTACACCAGCAACTATAACTATAGCAATCACCATATTTACAATATCCTTACCCTTTACAAATTTAAGGTAAAGATCATAGAAATCACTCGGCATTCTTGATACGATATTGATAAGAAGTATGATTGATATACCATTACCAACACCAAAGTCAGTAACCTTTTCACCAAGCCACATTACAAAGGTACTTCCTGTTGTAAGCGTGATTATGATTACGAGATAACCAAGTATACCATGGATTGTAAGATAATTTCCTCTGTCAAATCCAATGCAAAGTCCCAAACTCTCGATAACTGCAAGGAGAATTGTCAGATATCTTGTGATTGCAGTCATCTTCTTACGTCCATCTTCACCATCTTTCTGCATCTCTTCCAATGCCGGTATGGCAATTGTAAGAAGTTGGATTATGATAGATGATGTGATATATGGTGTTACATTAAGTGCAAATATTGACATCTGCGTAAATGATCCACCTGTAAATGAACTGAGGAAACTGTTTGCATCTCCGAGAGCTCCCTCTAAATACTCTTTAACAGCCTGAGTATTAAGTCCCGGTACCGGTATAAGACATCCTAATCTTATAACTACAAGTATAAGAAGTGTGAATAATAATCCATTTCGTATTTCTTTAACTTTAAGCGCATTACTTAAGGTCTTGAACATACTACATCACCTCAACTTTTCCACCAAGAGCTGTAATCTTTTCCTCAGCTGCCTTACTGCAGGCATTTACCTTAACAGTAAGTTTCTTAGTTAACTCTCCATTTCCTAATATCTTAACGCCGTCTCTTGCATTTTTAACGATACCTGCTTCGATAAGAGAAGCTACTGTTACCTCAGCACCATCTTCAAATCTCTCAAGAGCTGATACGTTTATTGCAACGATTTCCTTGTGGTTTCTGCACTTGAAACCTCTCTTAGGAATTCTTCTGTAAAGTGGCATCTGGCCACCTTCAAAACCAGGTCTTGGTGCACCTGAACGAGCCTTCTGACCTTTATGTCCCTTACCTGCGGTCTTGCCATTTCCTGAACCATGTCCACGGCCTCTTCTGAAGCTATCACTTTTAGTTGCACCTTCAGCAGGCTTTAAACTTGATAAATTCATGACTTTACCTCCTTTTCAAATATTATTTCTTAAGCCTCTTCAACTTTTACTAAATGTCTAACCTGTTTAACCATTCCCTGAGTTGCTGCATTGTTAGGTAACTCAACAGTCTTATGCATCTTGTTAAGACCTAATGCCTTTACAGTAGCTCTATGCTTAGGAATAGCACCAATAGGTGATTTAACCAATGTTACTTTAACCTTATCTGCCATTTTTGTTCCCTCCTTAGCCCATGATCTCGTCTAAAGACTTACCACGGAGTTTAGCTACTTCCTCAGGTGATTTAATCTTTGAAAGGCCTTCGATTGTAGCAAGAACAACGTTCTGCTTATTATTTGAACCTAAGGACTTTGTACGGATATTCTTGTATCCTGCAAGCTCAAGTACTGAACGAGCCGGACCACCTGCTATGATACCTGTACCTTCAGGAGATGACTTAAGTATTACTCTTGCACTACCAAACTCTCCAGTCCAGTCATATGGTATACTTCCGTTTTCATTTATACTAACTTTAACTAACTTCTTGATTGCATCTTCTTTTCCCTTACGGATTGCTTCAGGAATTTCAGTTGCCTTACCAACACCTGCACCGATGTGGCCATTCTTATCACCAACAACTACAAGAGCAGCAAATCTCATATTACGTCCACCTTTAACAACCTTAGTGACACGCTTGATATTAACAACCTGCTCTTCTAATTCTAACTTGCTGGCATCTATTATTTCATGTTTCATAGAAATTTTCCTCCTTTATTAGAATTCCAGGCCTGCTTCTCTTGCTGCATCTGCCAAAGCCTTAATCTTACCCTGATATATAAAGCCGCCTCTGTCAAAGACAACTTCCTTGATTCCTGCATCAAGCGCCTTCTTAGCGATTACCTGTCCTAAGTAAGCAGCTGCTGCAACATCATTGGTCTTCTCTAACTGATCCTTAACATCTTTCTGAACTGTTGAAGCTGACACTAAAGTGTTTCCTACTGTATCGTCAATAATTTGGGCGTACATATGATTATTACTTCTGAATACAGCAAGTCTTGGTCTCTCAGCAGTGCCGTTAAAACGGTTACGAATCTTTAAATGTTTTTTAGTACGTATAGCACTTCTTGATTCTTTCTTAATCATCTTTTTCACTCCCTTAATTATTTCTTACCAGTCTTACCAACTTTACGTCTTATAACCTCATCAGCATACTTGATACCCTTGCCCTTATATGGCTCAGGTGCTCTCTTCTCTCTGATTTCGGCAGCATATTGGCCAACTTTTTCTTTATCTATTCCACTTACTATTATCTTGTTACCGTCAACTGTTGTTGATATACCCTCCGGGTCAACCATATCAACAGGATGAGAATATCCAAGTGCAAGGTTTAACTTATTTCCCTGCTTAGCTGCTCTGTAACCAACACCGTTTACTTCAAGCACCTTCTGATATCCTTCAGTAACACCAATTACCATGTTATTGATAAGAGTTCTTGTGAGTCCGTGTAATGACTTCATCTTCTTTAAATCATTTGGTCTCTTTACAACAATCTCTTCGCCCTCTTTGCTGATCTCCATCTCAGCAGGAAGCACTCTCTCAAGAGTTCCCTTAGGGCCTTTTACAGTCACCTTGTTATTTTCTGCTATATCAACAGTAACGCCTGCAGGTATAGCGATAGGCATTCTTCCGATACGTGACATTTCGCCGTCCTCCTTAAAATTTATCTGAATCCGTACTTACTACCATATAAATGCAAGTACCTCTCCACCAACATTTTCTTTTCTTGCTTCCTTATCAGTTAATACACCCTTGTTAGTTGAAATAATTGCAACTCCAAGACCGCCAAGAACCTTTGGAAGTTTATCCTTTGATGCATATACACGAAGTCCCGGCTTTGAGATTCTCTTAAGGCCTGTAAGGATCTTTTCGTTCTTGTCTGCACCATACTTAAGTGTAATCTTTATAGTTTTAAAGTTACCCTCTTCTATAACGTCAACTGCCTTTACATATCCCTCTTTGAGAAGAATATCCGCAATCGCCAGCTTCATCTTAGATGCCGGTATATCTACTGTATCATGTTTTGCAGTATTTGCATTACGAATTCTTGTAAGCATATCTGCAATTGGATCGCTCATTGACATATTTTTTGCCTCCTTAATTAATCTTACCAGCTTGACTTCTTAACGCCTGGTATCTGTCCCTTGTATGCTAATTCTCTGAAGCATACTCTGCATATTCCGTACTTTCTTAATACTGAATGTGGACGTCCGCATATTTTACAACGAGTATATTCTCTGGTTGAAAACTTCTGCTTGCGCTGCTGTTTAACCTTCATTGATGTTTTTGCCATTATACTTCCTCCTCTACTTCTTAAACGGCATACCGAAAAGTGTTAATAATTCACGAGCTTCCTCGTCTGTCTCGGCAGTAGTTACAAATATAACGTCCATACCTCTTACCTTATCAACCTTATCGTACTCGATTTCCGGGAAAATAAGCTGCTCTTTAATTCCTAATGCATAGTTACCTCTACCATCAAATGCATCAGGGTTAACACCTCTGAAGTCACGTACTCGTGGCAATGCAAGATTTACAAGTCTGTCTGTAAACTCATACATCTTCTCGCCTCTAAGTGTTACCTTACAGCCAATTGGCATACCTTCTCTTAACTTGAAGTTTGCAACTGACTTCTTAGCACGTGTTACAACAGCCTTCTGACCTGTGATAATCTCCAAATCCTTAACAGCTGCATCTAATACTTTGGCATTTTCTCTTGCTTCACCAACGCCCATGTTGATAACTATCTTCTCAAGCTTTGGTATCTGCATAACATTTTTATATCCGAACTTCTTCATCATAGCATCTTTAATTTCGTTGCTATACATTTCTTTAAGTCTGCTCAAAATCCTGTGCCTCCTTTCCTATGCTTCCTAATCGATAACTTCTAACTTACCATCAACCTTAGCTACTCTGACTTTATCCTTCTTTTCACCTTGGAAGCCAACTCTAACTGTCTTTCCCTTGTAAAGGTACATAACATTAGATATATCAATAGGAGCTTCCTTATCTATAATTCCGCCCTGCTGATTCTGCATACTAGGCTTACTATGCTTATGAACTATATTAACACCTTCAACTAATACTGTATTATTCTTAGTATCAACTGCTAATACTTTACCTTCTTTGCCTTTATCCTTGCCGGCAATTACTTTAACAAGATCGTCTTTTTTGATTTTTGTTGTTGCCACAGTCTCTACCTCCTATAATACTTCCGGTGCCAAAGAAACTATCTTCATGAACTTCTTGTCTCTTAACTCTCTTGCGACAGGTCCAAATATACGAGTTCCTCTTGGATTACCATCATCCTTTATGATTACTGCTGCATTCTCATCAAACTTGATGTAAGAACCGTCCTTACGACGTGCTCCCTTCTTTGTACGAACTACAACAGCCTTTACAACGTCACCCTTCTTAACAACTCCGCCTGGTGTTGCATCTTTAACTGAGGCAACGATGATATCACCAATATTTGCATATCTTCTTGTAGAACCGCCTAATACTCTGATGCAAAGGATTTCTTTAGCACCTGTATTGTCAGCAACTCTAAGTCTTGTTTCCTGCTGAACCATTGTATTTGCCTCCTTACTTTGCTTTCTCGATTATCTCAACAAGTCTCCATCTCTTATCCTTTGATAAAGGTCTTGTCTCCATAACTCTTACTCTATCACCAATCTTACACTCATTGTTCTCATCATGAGCCTTGAGCTTGTAAGTTCTCTTTACAATCTTACCGTAAAGAGGATGCTTTACATTATCAACGATTGATACCACAATTGTCTTATCCATCTTATCACTTGTAACTAAACCTACACGTGTTTTTCTCAGATTTCTGTCCACAATATTTCCTCCTTTACGATATCTTAAGCCTTAGCCTTCTGGGCTATAACTGTCTGTATTCTTGCTATATTCTTTCTAACATCCTTGATTCTGCTTGTATTCTCAAGCTGATTAGTGGCATTCTGGAATCTTAAGTTAAATAATTCCTTCTTAGCAGCTACTAAATCGCTCTTTAACTCATCAAGTGATTTTGCATTTAATTCTTCTTTATATTCCTTAAGCTTCACTGCTAGTACCTCCTTCTTCAACTTCCAAATCTGCCTTTGATACAATCTTACACTTTACAGGTAACTTGTGTGTTGCAAGACGAAGAGCCTCCTTTGCTGTCTCCTCAGGAACACCTGCGATTTCAAACATAACTCTTCCCGGCTTAACAACTGCTACCCAGTATTCAAGAGATCCTTTACCGGAACCCATACGAGTTTCAGCCGGCTTAGCTGTAACAGGCTTGTCTGGGAAAATCTTGATCCAAACCTTACCATTACGCTTTACGTAACGTGTCATAGCAATTCTGGCTGCCTCTATCTGATTTGACTTGATCCATGCCGGTTCAAGTGCAATTATACCATATTCACCATTTGTGATTTTATTTCCTCTAAGCGCCTTGCCCTTCATGCTTCCTCTGAACTGCTTGCGGTGCTTAACTCTCTTAGGCATTAACATTATTTATCGCTCCCTTCCTTATTTCCCTTAGTTGGGAGTACTTCGCCATGGTAAATCCATGTCTTAACACCAACCTTACCATATGTTGTATCTGCTTCTGCAAAACCATAGTCGATATCTGCACGAAGTGTCTGAAGAGGAATTGTACCCTCGCTGTAGAACTCGGTTCTTGCCATATCAGCACCACCAAGTCTTCCTGAACATGCAGTCTTGATACCAAGTGCTCCGGCCTTCATAGCTCTGCCCATGCATGACTTCATAGCCTTTCTGAATGAGATACGGTTCTCTAACTGTGCTGCGATATTCTCTGCAACAAGCTGTGCATCTAAATCAGGTTTCTTGATTTCCTTAATTTCGATATTAAGCTTCTTAGTCGTATGCTTCTGAACCTTAGCCTTAATCTTCTCGATTCCGACACCGCCCTTACCGATTACTACACCTGGCTTAGCTGTATATACAAATACTCTTACTCTATCAGCCTTTCTCTCGATTTCAATCTTGGAAACATTTGCTGAATAAAGCTCTTTCTTTAAAAACTCTCTGATTTTATAATCTTCAACAAGGTTATTTGAAAATTCGCCATCTTTAGTATCAGCATACCACTTAGAATCCCAATCCTTGATGACGCCGACTCTTAAACCATGTGGATTAACCTTCTGTCCCATTGCTTACCTCCTATCTTTCATCAAGCACAATAGTGATGTGGCTTGTTCTCTTCTCGATTCTATAAGCTCTACCCTGTGCTCTTGGTTGAATTCTCTTCATTGTTGGTCCCTTATTTGCATAACACTCTGCAATGTAAAGGTCCTCAGCCTTCATACCATTGTTGTTCTCAGCGTTAGCGATTGCTGACTTTAATAACTTTTCTATAACCTTTGACGCATATCTGTTGTTGTAAGCAAGAATACCAAGCGCTGAAGTTACATCCTTACCTCTTATCGCATCCAATACGAAACATGCCTTAGTTACTGAAACTCTGGCATATGAAACAGTAGCCTTAGGTCTTGTATCTTTATTCTCATTTCTAAGTCTCTTAACTTGAGATCTATGTCCCTTTGCCATTTGATGTATCCTCCTTTCGCTTAACCTCTCTTACCCTTCTTTTCATCTTTACCATGTCCTCTGTAGGTTCTGGTTGCAACAAACTCACCGAGCTTATGTCCAACCATATCCTCTGTAACATATACAGGAACATGTTTTCTACCATCATATACTGCTATTGTATGACCTACAAATGAAGGGAAAATAGTTGAACGACGTGACCAGGTCTTTATAACCTGCTTGTCATTGGCTGCATTTAATGCATCTATCTTCTTTAATAAATAATCATCTGCAAATGGTCCTTTTTTTAATGAACGAGCCATATAGTTTACCCTCCTTACTTAACGTTCTTTCCGTCTCTTGTTCTGATTATCAGCTTGTTAGACTGCTTGTTCTTCTTTCTTGTCTTTAAGCCAAGTGCCGGCTTACCCCAAGGAGTAGAAGGACCCGGTCTACCGATACTGGTTCTACCTTCACCACCACCGTGTGGATGGTCGTTAGGGTTCATAACGGAACCACGAACTGTAGGTCTGATACCCATATGACGTGTACGTCCTGCTTTACCAACATTTACAAGTCCATGCTCGATGTTTCCTACCTGTCCGATTGTTGCACGACAGATAATCGGAACCATTCTCATCTCGCCTGATGGAAGTCTTAAAGTTGCATACTTGCCTTCCTTAGCCATAAGCTGTGCTGAGTTACCTGCTGAACGAACAAGCTGTCCGCCCTTTCCAGGATAAAGCTCAATGTTATGAATTTCCGTACCAACAGGAATCTCTGAAAGTGGTAAGCAGTTACCAATCTTAACCTCTGCCTTTGCTCCATTCATAAGCTCATCGCCTACTTTGAGTCCTACAGGAGCGATTATATACGCCTTCTCTCCATCAGCATAATGAAGAAGTGCTATATTTGCTGTTCTGTTAGGATCATACTCAATTGATGCAACCTTTGCAGGTATATCATCTTTATTTCTCTTGAAATCTATTATTCTGTACTTCTGTCTGTTTCCACCTCCGTGGTGTCTGACTGTTATCTTTCCCTGGTTATTACGTCCTGCTGTTTTCTTTTTCTTAGCAAGAAGTGATTTTTCAGGAGAGCTTGTTGTAATCTCCGCAAAATCAAGACCAGTCATATTCCTTCTTGAAGGTGTATATGGGTTATATGTCTTAATTCCCATTTTGTTTCTCCTTTCGATACATACGTTTTATTATCACGCTTTACTGCGTATAAATCATACTTCTTACAGTCCCTCGAAGAGCTCGATATCTGCGCTCTCTGCTGTAAGCTGAACAACTGCCTTCTTTGTCTTAGCAGTCTTGCCATAGGTCATTCCACGTCTCTTTGTCTTACCGTCATAGTTCATAGTGTTGACCTTTGCTACCTTAGTTCCTTCGAACATCTTTTCAACAGCTTCCTTAACCTGACTCTTAGTTGCTTCAGGATGTACAAGGAAAGTGTATTTCTTTTCTGCCATAGCGTTCATACTCTTCTCTGTAAGAACAGGCTTAAGTATTACGTCATAATATTTGATATCTGCCATTATGCATACACCTCCTCGATTGCTGCTACTGCATCCTTAGTGATTACAAGCGAATCATAATTAAGAATGTCATATACATTGATTGATGCTGACATTGTAGTCTTTACTGTAGGGATATTTCTTGCTGAAAGAACAACCTTATCATCATTATCCTTTGTAACTACAAGTGCCTTTGGAGCCTTAAGAGCATCTAAAATCTTAACGAAGTTAGAAGTCTTAATCTCATCTAAATTAAACTCATCTACTACGATGAACTTCTCATCATTTACTTTAGAAGTAAGAGCCGACTTGATAGCTATCTGCTTTTCTCTCTTATTCATCTTCTTTGAGTAATCTCTTGGCTTTGGTGCAAATACCACACCACCGCCTGCCCACTGTGGAGCTCTGATGGAACCCTGTCTTGCGTGACCTGTTCCCTTCTGTCTCCAAGGCTTTCTACCGCCACCTGAAACCTCTGAACGTGTCTTAGCGCTCTGTGTTCCCTGACGGCTGTTTGCTAACTGTGTAACAACTGCCTTGTGTAATAAAGTTTCATTTATCTCAACACCGAACACGTTGTCATTAAGCTCAAGCTTATCAACTTCTTTTCCTTCGATGTTATAAACTGCTACTGTTGCCATCTAATGTTCCTCCTTCCTTAAAGACCGGCTTATTTGCCAACCTTTACTGTTTCCTTAATCATTACTAATGATTTCTTTGGTCCAGGAACGGCACCCTTTACCAAAATTACATTGTTCTCAACATCTATCTTAACTATCTCAAGATTCTGTACTGTAACTCTTACGTTACCCATATGTCCAGGCATCTTCTTTCCTTTAAATACTCTACCCGGAGTAGTTGCAGAACCATTTGAACCAGCATGACGATGGTACTTTGAACCATGAGCTGAAGGGCCTGAACGCATTCCGTATCTCTTGATACCACCTGCATATCCTTTACCCTTTGACTTAGCAGTTACATCAACCTTATCACCTTCAGCAAAGATATCAGCCTTGATTACGCTCTCTCCAGGAGTGTACTCAGCCGCATTCTCTACTCTGAATTCTCTAACGAATTTCTTAGGTGCAGTTCCTGCTTTCTTGAAATGTCCAACTTCAGCCTTACCAGCACCATGTGGGTTTCTGATAACTTTCTTTCCTGAAACATCCTTTGTAACTACTTTTTCTTTCTTCTCGCCAAAACCAACCTGAATTGCATCATAACCGTCATTATCAACTGTTTTTACCTGAGTTACGACACATGGTCCGGCCTCTAATACTGTTACCGGTGTTAACACACCATCTTCGTTGAAGATTTGAGTCATTCCGACTTTTGTTGCTAAAATAGCTTTCTTCATTTTAAATTTTCCTCCTAATTTAATTCACAGCGGATTGCCGGGGCAATCATACTAAATTCATTCCTTATTAAGCAGGAATGTTATTAGGTTACTGCATATCTTCGATGACTTTTTGTCATCATTTTCTTAATTAAATGTTTTGATGTTTTACTTCATCTTAACGTCTACGTATACGCCAGCTGACATATCCATCTTCTGAAGAGCATCGATAGTCTTCTGTGATGGTGATATAACGTCGATGAGTCTCTTGTGAGTTCTCTGCTCGAACTGTTCTCTTGAATCCTTGTACTTATGAACAGCTCTTAAGATTGTGATCTTCTCAACCTTAGTAGGCATTGGAACAGGTCCGCTTACCTTTGCTCCTGTACTCTTTACAGTTTCAATGATTTGCTTTGCTGCCTGATCGATTAACTTGTGATCATATGCCTTCAATGTGATTCTCATAATTTGACTTGCCATAAAAAAAGCCGCCTCCTTTTCGCACTTTGTTTCAGTACGACAAGCGGTGACTGTACAACTTTCCCGTGTGTGTCATAAATTTCTTCATTATGATTCCACACGTCATCTCTGCCCCTTGGCAGATGGTTATTAAGTACAGTGACTTGTCGCCAGTTATTATTAATTGACATTCGCTCCACGAAAAACCCGCTCATTTGCTTAAGCGGCAACCTCCGCTTCCACGCTATCAATGTCACAGCAATAGCCATTATATAACATGTGAAATCATAATGCAAGAACTTTTTTTAATTTTTTTATCAAATTTTATTATCTAATGATTTATCGGTCAAAAGAAGCTATTGTCATTACTATTATTGTATTTTTCTGCAATCATACATTGCAATTTAGAATCCCCCATTATTATCATTCTGATTGCCATTTACTATATCATTAACATATTCATTCTGCGGCATATTGGAGTACCCGGATATATCGTTTCCATAATTACTATTGGAAGTATCGGCGGGATTACTGCTATAACCCACTATATCATTTCCAAACAAATTATCATTTGGATTCATACTGTTTTGTCTGTTCTGCATATATGCGTTGCTGTCATAGCCTGCTTTATCTGCCATTTTGAGTGCCTTTAATGTCTTTTTACTCGTAACAATTCCAAATATAAAGAGTGCAACAAGAAGTGCTCCTCCTATATACCAGCCAAGAGTGGACCACTTGTTGTCAGTTGTATCTATAGTAAGTTCATAATAATTCGGTCTGTATCCCCACGCATCATTAAATCCGTCAGACAAATCGCTCATATAATCTCTGTAATATTTGCTGACTTCAGAACCTACACTTGTTATCTTGCCTTCAAAGATAACCGGAGCATGCAATGTCTTTTTACCGGTCTCGTCATACATATAATCCCATGTAGCATCTATAACTTCATCAATCTTTTTATAATTTTTCTTCCCTTTTACGGTAAGTGACATTATGTCACCGTTTTCGAGCATAATTACGCAATGCTGTTCCTTGCCTGTAGGTATACCGTTTACCTTATGTGTAGTCTCTGCATACCAGTCAAAGCATACGTCTACTCCTACCTGAACATATTCACCCTTCTGTGGCTGTGCCCCATCGGCTGTCATATCATTTATGTCCTTGGCATGACCAAAGTAATAATCCCCGTGAGCTATAAGATTCATGATTCCAAAGCCAACAAGAAGCAGACTTATCAAAGACAATAATATGATAGTTGCTATACAGCCGCCCTTTGATTTTCCGGTATTTTGATTCATAATTATAATCCTCCAATTTTCTACAATTAATCTACGAAATCTCTCCCCTTCGACAATCTCTTCTTTATATAAGAAATCTTTCGATTGAGTTATCCAACGCTTATTATACAAAAAGTGCAGAGATTTTTCAACCTCTGCACTTCATAAATTAATTTGGTTGTTATAGTTTTTTAAGCCTTGCCTGCTGAACCAAATACTGCTACACGGTCCTTAACCTCATCTCTGATTGCCTGAGCACCAGGAGCAAGAAGCTTACGTGGATCATAACCCTTACCTTCAAGATCCTTACCTGCCTCTATGTACTTACGTGTTGCAGCTGCAAATACAAGCTGACACTCAGTATTTACATTAACCTTAGCAACGCCCATAGAGATTGCTTTCTTAATCTGCTCATCAGGTATACCTGAACCACCATGAAGTACAAGTGGAGTGTTACCTGTAACAGCTTTGATGCTCTCAAGCACATTGAACTGAAGGCCTGCCCAGTTCTCAGGATACTTACCATGGATATTACCGATACCACATGCAAGCATTGTAACGCCTAAGTCGTTAATCTGCTTACACTCTTCAGGATCAGCGCACTCACCTGTTGAAACGACACCGTCTTCTTCTCCGCCGATACCGCCTACCTCTGCTTCAAGGGAAATTCCCTTTTCATTACAGATTGCAACAAGTTCCTTAGTCTTTGCAATATTCTCCTCAAGAGGAAGTGATGAGCCATCGAACATGATAGAAGTAAATCCTGCCTCTATGCAAGCCTTAGCTCCTTCATATGAACCATGATCAAGATGAAGAGCTACAGGAACTGTAATTCCAAGTGACTCATCCATAGCCTTAACCATAGCTGCAACTGTCTTAAATCCAGTCATATACTTACCGGCACCCTCTGATACACCAAGTATAACAGGTGTCTTAAGCTCCTCACACTCAAGAAGAACTGACTTAGTCCACTCGAGATTATTGATGTTGAACTGTGCTACAGCATATCCGCCTGCAACAGCCTTTTCAAGCATTTCCTTTGCTGAAACTAACATTGTGACATCCTCCGTTTAATTAATTTGATGTTCGTGACTATATTAGCATAGCCTAACAACCTTCATATATTATACTATAAGATTTAACAAAAATAAAGATGATAAATGAGAAATTATTGCTCAAATTATCATCTTTACTTTATAAAACTATGCTTCTTAAAAGATAGCAGTCTTTTCTTTATAAACTATTTATTTGTTAAATCAACTTATAGACATAATTCCTACCCCTTCAGGTATTTCTTTAAATACTGTCCGGTGTATGATTTCCTGATTTTTGAAACTTCCTCCGGTGTTCCGGTAGCAACCACAGTGCCGCCGTTTTCTCCGCCTTCCGGTCCCATATCGATTATATAATCGGCAGTCTTTATAACATCAAGATTATGTTCTATAACTACTACAGTATTGCCACCCTCACAAAGCTTCTGCAATATATTTACAAGCTTGTGAACGTCTGCAAAATGAAGTCCTGTTGTCGGCTCATCAAGCACATATATGGTTCTTCCTGTACTTCTTCTGCTGAGTTCGGTTGCAAGTTTGATACGTTGCGCCTCTCCGCCTGACAATGTAGTGGAGGGTTGTCCAAGCTTGATATATCCAAGGCCGACATCTCTAAGTGTCTCTATCTTTCTTAATATAAGAGGTACATTTTCAAAGAATTCGCATGCCTCATCCACTGTCATATCAAGAACATCATATATGCTCTTACCCTTATATTTCACTTCAAGAGTTTCTCTGTTATATCTCTTGCCTTTACAAACCTCACAAGGCACATATACATCTGCCAGAAAATGCATCTCTATCTTAATTATACCGTCGCCCTTACAGGCTTCGCATCTTCCACCAGATACATTAAAAGAAAATCTTCCTTTATTATAGCCCATTGCTTTAGCATCTTTGGTATTGGCAAATAAATCTCTTATCAGGTCAAATACTCCTGTATAAGTAGCCGGATTAGACCTTGGCGACCTTCCTATAGGAGATTGATCTATATTGATTATTTTGTCAAGCTGTTCAAGTCCATTTATCTTATCATGATTTCCGGCTTTTATCTTGGCTCTGTTAAGTTCTCTCGCAAGTCTCTTGTAAAGAATCTCATTTACAAGAGAACTTTTGCCGGAACCGGATACACCGGTTACACAGGTCATAACTCCTAAAGGAAATCTTACATTGATATTTTTAAGATTATTTTCCTTAGCCCCTACAACTTCGATAAACCCATTTGGGGATTTTCTTTCCTTTGGAACAGGAATAGTTATCTTCTTGCTCAAGTAAGCTCCTGTCACCGACTCCGGACAGTCTATGATATCCTGTACTGTTCCCGCTGCCACAACTTCACCACCGTTTGAACCGGCTCCCGGTCCTATATCAACTATATAATCAGCAGCATACATAGTATCTTCATCATGTTCAACAACAATGAGAGTATTCCCCAGATCTCTTAAGTTTTTTAATGCTGCTAAAAGCTTATCATTATCTCTTTGATGAAGGCCTATGCTCGGTTCATCAAGTATATAAGCAACTCCCATAAGCCCCGAACCTATCTGGGTTGCAAGTCTTATGCGCTGAGCTTCTCCACCTGAAAGTGTACCGGTAGCTCTGGAAAGAGAAAGATATTCAAGTCCTACATTTACAAGAAAGCCTACTCTTGCTTTTATCTCTTTTATAACCTGATGTCCTATGGAAAGCTGTCTTTCGGTAAGATTCATATTATTAAGAAATTCACTGAGTCTCACTATAGACATCTCAGTTATTTCTGATATATTTTTATCGCTCACTGTCACTGCAAGAGATTCCGGCTTAAGCCTTTTTCCGCCGCATACATCACAAGGAGTAATAGTCATATAACTTTCATACTCTGCTTTTATACTTTCAGAAGACTCGCGATATCTGCGTTTTACATTTTCTATAAGCCCTTCAAATTCTACATTATATTCTGCGTTTGATACTCTCTTGCTATGATATCTTACTTTAATAGTTTCACCGTCTGTTCCATATATAAGTACATGTTTAGCCTTATCGGAAAGTTTTTCAAAAGGTGTATCAAGAGAAAACTTATATTTTTCCGAAAGTGCTTCAAGGGTAGCATGCGTATAGCTGCTTTCTTTTCCGGCAGACTGCCAGCCTATTACGGTAATCGCTCCTTCATTTATGGATAGCCTTGTATCAGGTATCATAAGATCTACATCAAATTCACGTTTAAATCCCAGTCCCATGCAACAAGGGCACGCACCAAATGGATTATTAAAGGAAAAGCTTCTCGGTTCTATCTCATCTATACTGATTCCACAATCAGGGCACGAAAAACTATCGGAAAAGCTAAGTGTCTCTCCTCCGATTATATCCACTTTAAGCAATCCTTCTGACATTTTAAGAACTGTTTCGATAGATTCACCAAGTCTTAGTTCGATTCCTTCTTTTACGGCAAGTCTGTCTACAACTATGTCTATATTATGTTTTTTATTTTTTTCAAGCTCTATCTCTTCACTTAAATCGTATAAATTGCCATCTATTATAGCTCTGACAAAACCGGTTTTTCTTGCATGTGCGAGAAGCTTGGTATGTTCCCCTTTTCTACCTCTTATAACCGGCGCAAGGAGTTGAAACTTTGTGCCTACAGGCAGTTCCATGATATCATCCACCATCTGATCAACCGTCTGTCTCGAAATCTCCTTACCACACTTAGGACAATGAGGAATCCCTATACGAGCATAAAGCAGTCTCAGATAATCATATATCTCAGTAACAGTACCAACGGTTGAACGCGGATTTCTGTTGGTGGACTTTTGGTCTATGGAGATAGATGGTGAAAGTCCTTCTATAGAATCAACATCCGGCTTGTCGGACAGTCCCAGGAATTGCCTTGCATATGAAGACAAAGACTCCATATACTTTCTTTGTCCTTCAGCATAAATTGTATCAAAAGCAAGTGAGGACTTGCCCGAACCCGAAAGGCCTGTAAGGACCACAAACTTATCTCTCGGAATTTTAATATCTATATTTTTAAGATTGTGCTCTCTTGCACCTTTTATCGTAATGTACTTATGCTCACTCATTTTTATCTCTCCGGCAGATAATCATTTTTTATTTTCTCTACCTTACTTTCAACCTTATCAACATATTTCTTCATCATCTTCTCTATTTCGTTTTTAGCCTTTTCAATTTCTGTTTTTGCTTTTTCGATATCAATCTTATTCTTTTTATTAAGGATATAAACAGCGGCGCACGCAGTAGCGACTGCTGTAGCCATACAGCACGCAAAAGCCATTTTCTTTTTTCTCTTCTTGAAATATTTTTCCTCTTCTATTATATTTTCTTCTTCCTCAAGCACCTCTGCCACATCCTCAACCGGTATGTCGCATCTCATTGAAATCTCAGAAATCATCTCATCTCTATACATTTTGTGTCCTCCTTAGATAAATAATATATAATTACATTTATTATTTGCAAATAAATGTATTTTAATCATCATAATCGCGAAGCTTTATCTTAAGCTCCTTTAACTCATCTCTTATTATGGCTGCATTTTCAAAGTCAAGCTCCGCCGCTGCTTTATTCATACGTTTTGTAAGTCTTTCTATCTCGGCTTTAAGTTCTTTTTTGGTCATGGACTCAGGATCCTTGGCATACTTACGGCTGTTCTTAACCTCTTCTTCATCAAGTTCGACAGAAATTATATCTCTTATATTCTTCTTGATAGTCTCAGGTGTAATATTATGTTTTTTGTTATACTCATCCTGAAGTTTTCTTCTTCGCTCCGTTTCCTCTATCGCATGACGCATGGAATCAGTTATAACATCAGCATACATTATAACATGTCCGTCAACATTTCTCGCAGCACGTCCTATAGTCTGTACAAGCGAAGTTTCAGAACGCAAAAAGCCTTCCTTATCCGCATCAAGTATGGCAACCAGTGTTATCTCCGGTATATCCAGGCCCTCTCTTAAAAGATTAATACCGACAAGCACGTCAAAAACTCCGAGTCTTAAATCCCTTACTATCTCGATTCTTTCAAGAGTGTCTATATCGGAGTGTAAGTATTTGACCTTTATGTCCATCTGCTTCATATAATCAGTCAAATCTTCCGCCATACGTTTTGTGAGTGTCGTAACAAGTATCTTATGGCCGAGTTCTGTTTCTTTTCTTACCTCGGCTACCAGATCATCTATCTGTCCTTCGACGGGCCTTACATCTATCTCAGGATCAAGAAGTCCCGTCGGTCTTATAATCTGCTCGACACGGTTTTCCTCATGTTCCTTTTCATATACGGAAGGAGTGGCAGATACATACATTATATCATCAACTCTTTCTTCAAACTCTTCAAAATTAAGCGGTCTGTTGTCAAGGGCTGACGGTAATCTAAAACCATAGTCTACAAGTGTCTGCTTTCTGGCTCTGTCCCCGGCATACATACCTCTTATCTGCGGAAGTGTAATATGAGACTCATCTATTATAATAAGGTAATCATCATTAAAGAACTTGAGCAAAGTATTGGGCGTGGCTCCGGGCTCCAATCCCGCTAAAATCCTCGAATAATTCTCAACTCCCGAACAAAATCCGGTTTCTTTAAGCATCTCCATATCAAAATCAGTACGCTCTTTTATTCTCTGTGCTTCAAGAAGTTTATCATTTTCCTTGAAATACTTCACTCTATCTTCAAGTTCTTCTTCTATCTCCACGATGGCTTTTTCAAGCTTATCACTTGCAACCACATAATGAGACGCAGGAAAGATACATGCAAATGAAAGTGATTTTTTAATCTCTCCCGTAAGGGGATCAAACTCAACTATCCTGTCAATCTCATCACCAAAGAACTCTATACGCAGCCCGTCCTCAAATGTCGAAACCGGAAGTACATCAAGCACATCCCCCTTAACCCTGAAGTTTCCTCTCGAAAAATCCATGTCATTTCGAGTATACTGGATATCTACAAGCTCTCTTATAACTTCGTCTCTGTCCTTATTCATACCGGGTCTTAAAGAAATCATCATAGACTTGTAATCCTCAGGATCACCTATGCCATAGATACACGAAACCGAAGAAACAACTATTACATCCTTACGCTCGATAAGTGCAGCCGTTGCACTGTGTCTCATCTTATCTATCTCATCATTTATAGACGAATCCTTGGCTATATATGTATCCGTCTGCGGAACATAGGCCTCCGGCTGATAATAATCATAATAGGAAACAAAATACTCAACGGCATTATTCGGAAAAAAGGACTTAAACTCGCTGTAAAGCTGAGCCGCAAGAGTTTTATTGTGCGATATGATAAGCGTAGGTTTATTTAATGCAGCTATAACATTGGCCATGGTAAATGTCTTACCCGAACCTGTTACTCCAAGAAGTGTCTGCTGTTTTTTTCCGTTTTTAAATCCATCCACAAGTCCCGCTATAGCCTCAGGCTGATCACCTGTAGGTGCATATTCGGAAACCAATTCAAAATGATCCATATCTATCCTCACCATTATCCAAATACTATTCCATATCCCCAAAAGATAATCAAAAGACAATCCGATATATATGCCAAATACGGATATACTTTTTTCATCTCATATGCATATAATAAAATACTATAACACAAACAGATAAAAAAGTACAGAACAATTGTTCGATTATTCTGTACTCTTTTATTATCAATCCTGCAAACCTTATATATTCCTACGTCAAAAAGCCAATCCGCCATGACAATATATAACTTCGTATACTCCTCATGAATACCTTTTAAGTTACCGGATTAAGCTTTTTAATTATGGTATCCATTGTATTTTTGAAGGAAGCGTCCGTCTTCATCTTATCTTCAATTCTCTTGATTCCATTCATAACAGTTGTATGATCTTTACCTCCAACCGCATTTCCTATAGACTGAAGTGATATAACCACATACTGCCTGCAAAGGTACATGACAATCTGTCTGGCAGTAGCTATATCCTGATTTCTCTTCTTTGAACGTATATCATTTGGAGATATATTGAGGTGCTCCGAAACAACATTTATAATCATATCAGGAGTAAGCGTTACATTGTTATCCTTATTGATAATATCCTTAAGCGATTCCTTGGCACGCTCTAAGGTTACCTCCTCATTCATAAGCTTTGAGAAAATACTGATTTTATTTAATGCGCCCTCTAACTCTCTCACGTTATTGGTAATATTTTCAGCTATATAGATGAAAACCTCTTCAGGTATTCCCGTAAGATGATCTGCCTCCGCCTTATTTTTTAATATAGCCATACGTGTCTCATAATCCGGTTCATGGATATCTATAGGTACACCACACTCAAATCTTGAAATCAGTCTTGCATCAAGAGTTTTAATATCCTTAGGCGGCTTGTCCGATGATAAAATAATCTGTTTTTTATCGTTGTAAAGAGCATTGAAGGTATTGAAAAACTCGTTCTGAGTACTTTCTTTACCTATGATAAACTGTATGTCATCGATCAAAAGTACATCTACCTTACGATACTTTTCTCTAAACTCATTGGCCTTCTGATTCTTTATAGCATCAATTATCTCATTGGTAAACTGCTCTGAAGGAACATATAAAACATTAGCTTCACTGTTTTTTTTCAGGATATAATGTGCTATAGACTGCATCAGATGAGTCTTACCAAGCCCGGCATTGCCGTACAAGAAAAGCGGATTGAAATTATCCTGTGCAGGCATATCCGCAACTGCAAGACATGTAGCATGTGCATGTCTGTTGCCATCACCCACGACAAAGGTTTCAAAAGTATACTTAGGATTAAGGTTACTCCTGCTTACTGCTTCTTTGTATGAATCAGTAACAACCATCTCCTTTTCTTCCTCTTTGATAAAATTCTTCTTTTCATCTATTACAATCTCTATATTTACATCATTTAGAGTTTCTCTGATAGACGAAAGCAAAAAAAGATCAAATTCCTTTCTGTGTAAAAACTTGACAGCATTTTCACCGAGTTTTTCATCTACATAAAAATAAACTGTATTGTCCTTCACTTCATATATCTTAAGAGAACGTATCCAGGTATTGATCATTATACCTGATATATCGTACTGGGTTTCGAGCAGGGAAAGTATCTCTTCCCATTTTTCTTCTATCAATTCTTTCATTATAAGCCTCCGAAATGACTACAAATCACACTTAAGAACGGTCGCTGATATCTTAGGAACCGTTAAACGCAAAAGATTGCCTCTAACTATATAATCAGCCCTGTCCAAACTATAACCTTCTTCTGTAGTCTGAATAATCTGTGTAAAAACACTTCCGCTGTGGGCACCCACACGCCTTACATGAATATCATGTGTCTGTTCATTGTAATCATTATTTAATATAACGATAACCGCCTGTTTGTCTGTAAATCTTCCATAAGCAACCACCTTGTAGCCGCCATACAAAAATTTAACGGAGCCCTTCATAAGTGCCGGATTTTCCTTATGAATTTTTATTATATCCTTGTGAAAATTAATCAAATCCCAGTCTTCATGCCCCCAAGGATAAGTTCTTCTGTTATCCGGATCTGTCCAACCGCATACTCCTGCTTCATCACCATAATATATGGTAGGCGCACCCGGCCATGTCATCTGAAATACGACAGCTTCTCTAAATACACCTTTATTTATACCCTCATTGGCCGCCTCCGGTCCCATGGTATGAAGTCTTCCAACCTTCCTGTTGGTTCTCGTAAGGAATCTGGAATGGTCGTGATTGGAAAGCTCATTCATGGCTATCTCTAACGAATTCTGATTGAACCTTGACATATGGTGTCTTAGAGCGCCCGTAAACGCATCAGGGTTACCGAACAAATCGCCTCTAAATTCATCACTGTGCTTTTCCACGCCTGTTAAAAACCAGGTTATCGGCTCCATAAATGCATCATAATTCATAACCGTATCCCACTGATCTCCCAACAGCCAGGACTTGGCATCTCCATAATGCTCGGCAAGTATAATCGCATCAGGATTGGCCTTTTTAACTCTTTCTCTGAAATCCCGCCAGAATTTATGATTAAACTCTTCGGTATGCCCAAGGTCAGCAGCTACATCAAGTCTCCATCCATCGGCATTAAACGGTGGCGAAACCCATTTTTCCCCAATCCTCATAATGTATTCATAAAGCTTTTCAGATTCTTCATAATTAAGCTTCGGAAGAGTATCATGTCCCCACCATCCATTGTAGGTCGGGTTATAAGGCCACCGCCACGGATCCTGAAATTTAAAGAAGCTTCTGTAAGGGCTCTCTGCATCGACATATGCACCCTTATCATACCCTTCCTGATTTTCATAGATACATTCTCTGTCAAGCCATTTGTTAAACGATCCGCAATGATTAAACACTCCATCAAGTATAATCCTCATGCCTCTTCTATGAATTTCTTCAACAAGCTCGATAAAAAGCGCATTACTTGCCTCAAGATTTTCCCTGCTTGTAACTCTGTTAATATATCTTGTAGACTCCTTGTTGGACTTTGAACCTTCAGGCAGGCACTCTCCCTCATCTTTAACTATAACGCCAAAATGCGGATCGATATAATCATAATCCTGTATATCATACTTATGATTAGAAGGTGATACAAATATAGGATTGAGGTAGATAACATCTACGCCAAGATCCTGCAAGTAATCAAGCTTATTCATAACACCTCTTAAGTCACCGCCATAAAACGACCTTACATCCATAGTATCCGGATACTTGGACCAGTCAGTAATTCTCCTTGTTCCCTCACCTATATAGCAATACTCATTATCAAGCACATCATTGGACTCATCACCGTTACAGAATCTGTCAACAAATATCTGATAAAATACAGCGCCTTTAGCCCATGAAGGAACAAAAAAGCCGGGAACTATACTATAATTATAATCATTATTATTTCGATTTTGAGTTCCAAGCTTATTATAATAACATGTTACATTGCCCGCTTTTATCTCATAAAAATAATCTATCTCTTCTTCAACACGCGGAATTGTATATGCATAATAGTCAAAGTAGTCGTCACTTTGCTCAACTGACATCTTGAAACGTTCGCCATTGCATACAACGAATACTTCATCAACGTTATTAGCCGATGTTCTGAATCTAAGCTTAACAGAGTCCCCCTTTGCCACCTCTGAAGGTGAGCGGTAAAACTCTGTTCCGTCAGAAAACAGCGCACCAAAATTAAGCGCCGTCTTAGTTTTAAACACATAATCAAAAACTTTGATTGCCTTTTGGTCAAACCCTGACATAGCCAAGCCTCCATAATCCTCGTTTAGATAAATATACATTATATTTTAATACATTATCGCCTTTTTCTCAATAACTAATTTTTCAATCAAATACTAAATATAATTTTACCAGACCGGACCTTTTCCATTATATGACCGGAATCTGCCCGGTGCGGAAAAAAAATATTGAATTTGTTCTACTGATTGGGTATCCTGTTATAAAGAAGAACACACAAGATGAGGAGAAAGAGTCATATGGTACGTTATCTTTTTTACGCAGCCACCGTCATCGTATGGGGAATATTTATTTATGCATTTCACCGGGACAGAAGCCGCTACCGCAACTGTCTGATTTTGTTTTTTGCCTTGATAATGTCAGCGGAGGTACTGCTCCTACCGGCAGGCAGCCGGATATTTGCGATAGTATTGGTTATTATGTTTTTTACGCTTCTGCTGATGCCGGTGTTTCCCAAGGTGAAAAACTGACAAAGCTTCTTGCCGAAAGAGTGAACAAAGCTATGCTGATATACCGAAAGGATCCGACACCGCCGTACCTGATTCCATCGGCGGTCGGGGAGACGACGAAAAATCTCCGAAGCTGAGGCGATGAAGCGGTATATGATTGAAAACGGAATTCCGGCGGATCACATTCTTGCAGAAGACCGGTCGACGACCACGTTCGAAAATCTTGCCAATTCCAAGAAGATCATCGAAGCCAGAGGAGGACACCGCTATACTGCGCTTGTCACCAGCAACTATCATGTATACCGTGCACTCCGCTATTGCAAAAAAGTAGGACTTCAGTGCATCGGAATCGGAAGCCATGTGGCTCTCTACTACTGGCCGAGCGCTTTAATCCGGGAATATGTTGCGGTTCACGCCGAGAAAAAGCATGCAGTCACGCTGGCGGCAGGGTGGATTCTGGTACTGACTGCAGTGATAATCCCGCTGATACTGTATTATAGGTAATGTAATTATACAACAATACCTCTATTCAAGTATAGGATTAACCCCTTTTGTAGAATATCGTAATGTGAATTTTTAAAATTGCAGATAGCAAATATAGAAAAAAGCCCCACCCCCTCATTTCTCCACAAAGGAGAAGAGGACAGCCAACGAACGACTGTCCTCTTCGGAGAAGGTATTTTGTTACTTATGGGGTGTAGCAAAAAACTATATAATGTATTGGGGGTTACAATTATTATTATACTCAAATACTCTAAAAAGTGTATCCAACTTTTAATTTTTTATAAAAGATTTTTTGTGCAGTATGCACACAACTTTTATTCATTAGATAAAAGAATCACTAAATTGCCACCCTGTTTTTTGTGCATATTGTCTAATTGTCCTCAAAAAGCGCCTCAAACTCGTCTTTTTCGATTCTTTCCTTTTCCAGAAGCAAATTGGCACATTTGTGTAAAACGTCCATATTTTCCATAATTATACGCTTTGCTTCTGTATAACATTCATCAATTATTCTTCTTACTTCCTCATCGATGGTCTTTGCCATCTTGTCGCTGTAATTTCTTGAATGTCCCAAATCTCTGCCTAAAAATACTTCTTCACCGTTATCAACCTCATAGTTGATAAGTCCGACCTTTTCAGAAAAACCATACTTGATAACCATTGCACGAGCTGTTTCAGTAGCCTGCTTGATATCCTGTGATGCTCCGGTGGTTACATCGTCAAATATAAGCTCCTCGGCAATTCTTCCACCAAAGCTTACCTGTATATCCTGAAGCATTTTCTTTTTAGTATTGAATACATTATCATTTTCCGGAAGCGGCATGGTATATCCACCGGCTCCTCGTCCGTTAGGTATAATTGATACAAGTCTTACCGGTCCAACCTCTGAAAGCAAATGGAATAATATTGCATGACCTGATTCGTGATAGGCTGTAATCTTTCTTTCCTTTTCAGGTACAAGACGGCTCTTCTTCTCTCCACCTATACCTATCTTGATAAAGCTCTTGTCTACATCATCCTTTGTGATGTAAGGTCTGTTATTTCTTGCAGCGCTTATAGCCGACTCATTCATAAGATTTTCAAGGTCCGCACCCGCAAAGCCTGCTGTTGTTCTTGCAAGCTCATGTAAATCTATATCATCTGCAAGCTTTTTATTTCTTACGTGTACCTTAAGTATTTCCTCTCTACCCTTTACATCCGGTCTTCCAACCATAACCTTTCTGTCAAAACGTCCCGGACGAAGTATCGCAGGATCAAGGATATCTACTCTGTTTGTTGCGGCAAGAACTATAATGCCCTCATTAGTGCCAAATCCATCCATCTCAACTAAGAGCTGGTTAAGTGTCTGCTCACGCTCGTCATGACCGCCGCCAAGACCTGAGCCTCTCTTTCTTGCAACTGCATCTATCTCATCTATAAACACTATACAAGGTGCATTTTTCTTTGCATCTTCAAACAAGTCTCTTACACGGGATGCACCCACGCCGACAAACATTTCTACGAAGTCAGAACCGGAGATTGAGAAAAATGGTACACCTGCTTCTCCTGCAACTGCCTTTGCAAGCAAGGTCTTACCTGTTCCCGGAGGGCCCTCAAGCAAAACACCCTTAGGAATTCTTGCACCTAAATCATTGTACTTCTTAGGCTCTTTAAGGAAGTCTACTATCTCTGCCATATCCTCTTTTTCTTCTTCAAGACCTGCAACATCCTTAAATGTATACTTCTGATCTTTTTCAGTCATCATACGTGCACGGCTCTTGCCGAAATTCATAACTCTTCCGCCGCTGGCGCCGCCTCCGGCACCGCCACCGCTTACGCCTCCCATAAGGACGACCATAAGCACCACCAAAAGAACAACTCCTACGATAACCGGCATCCATGTCCAAAATGCGCTCTGTCTTGGAACATCATAAAGGCTCATGTTGACCATGCCGCCTTTTCTGTTCATAACTATATCCTGTATAGTATTTACGTCAGATACATAAAACTCAAAAGATGAACCGCTGGTATAAGTTACTTTAACTGTACCTGTCGGAATCTCACTATTTTGGTAAACCTCAACTTCACTGATAAGGTTTTCGTTTATATCGCTTTTAAAATCATCTATAGTATAATCTGTATCAGTCTCCTGCGATTTACTGTTTAACCACAGTACAATGCAAAATCCAATAAAGAACAATATAAGATAAAAGCCAAGTCCTCTTCTTATACTATTTTTCATTTCTCGCTCCTTTCTTTATCCATATAGTAAAAATTATTCTTCTATAACGCCTATATAAGGCAGATTTCTATATTTCTGTGCACAATCAAGACCATATCCCACTACGAATCTGTCCGGTATCTCAAAACAGGTCATATCCGGCTCGATTTCCACAACACGTCTTGATGGTTTATCCAAAAGAGTAATTACTTTGAAGCTTGCCGGATGTCTTTCCTTTAAAATCTTTACCAGATAGGATAAGGTTCTTCCCGAATCCATTATATCTTCAACAAGTATTACTTCTCTTCCTTCTATGCTCTCATCAAGGTCTTTGATAAGCTTTACAACACCCGAAGATGTCGTCCCGTTGCCATAACTGCTCACAGACATAAAGTCAAGTGTAACAGGAATTGTAATCCTCTTGGCAAGCTCACACATAAAAAATACGCTTCCCTTAAGCACACCGATTAAATGTACGGTCTTTCCCTCATACTCGCGGCTGATTTTTTCAGCCATCTCAGCAATCTTGGCATTTACCTTTTCCTCGCTGATTAAAACACCGATTTTCTCCATAGTATCACTCTCCTTACGTTTATATTATCCTTTGTAGTCCTGCTTATATTCCATATATAAAATCTCTTTTGTTTTATCATCTATCTTATAAGCTTCACTATATCTAAGACCTATGGCCCATACTATCTCGTTTCCGCATGCGACAACCGGCCACGACAGTCTCCTGTCTCTGTCTATCTTATTGTCGATAAATACCCGCGACAATTTCTTGGAACTGCCCTTATCATCAATTATTATATAATCCCCCTCCCTGGGGGTTCTTATACAAAGAGCACCTTTTATTTTACCATAATCAGCCATTTTAGTATAGTTATTTTTTATTATTTGAATATCTGATGTATAGGATATGACATTAAAACATATGCTGTTACCATCAGAAAATGTCATCTTAACCGGAGCTTTCTCAATTTCTTTCTTATCTATCTCCCATAGAAACTCCTTGCTTTTTACCTTTTCGGTAGTAATTATAATTCTGTCATAGCTGTTTTTTGCAGTTATGTTGTAAGGGAGATTTAATATACTGCCGGATTTGCTTTCAAAAAGTTTTATCACATCTTCTATATGTCTTCTCGTTATATCCTTCTTTTTTCCGGCAACCTTAGCTATAGCCTCATGTATAACATTTTTCTTTATCATCACCGGAAGCCTCGATATCTCCGCCTTATCAAGCACAAGCGTTCCACCTTTTTTTTCGATTGTACATCCGGCAAGCTCCGATTCAACAATTTCCTTTATAAACATATATGTGTCATAAGCTTCATCAGCTATATCAGATATATGTTCTATGGCACCGTCATTTAACTCTGTCAATGTCGGCAAAACAATATGCCTTATCTTGTTTCTGTCATAGTCCTTTGAAAGATTGGTTGAATCAGTTCTGTAATCCTGCCCTATCTCAGCAAGATATGCCTCTATCTCGCTTCTTTTTGCACAAAGAAGCGGTCTTATAATATCACCGCGAACTGCCTTTATACCTGAAAGTCCATTGATACCGCTTCCTCTGGTCAAATTAAATATAACTGTCTCCGCCAGATCATTTTTATTATGTGCTACAGCAATTTTAGATGCTCCATACTCTTTTCTTGTTTCCTCAAAGCAGGCATATCTGAATTTTCTGCCGGCCTCTTCAACCGTCATTTTTTCTTCAGTTGCATAAGCCTTTATATCCTTATGATATGCTTTAAACGGTACATCTGACTTTTCACAAAGTTTCTTACAAAATTCTTCATCACAATCTGCCTCCTCGCCGCGAAGCATATGGTTGATATGAACAGCATATAAATCTGCTCCAAGCAACTTTAAAACGAGTAAAAGGCAAACCGAATCAGCGCCCCCTGAAAGGCCAACGATAATTTTTTCACCGGCTGTTATCATATTATATTCATCTATATATTTTTTTATCTTTCTTTCAAATTCTCTCATCTGAAGTTATTCTCCCATTAAACGGCGGCTGTTATATATGATATCTGTATGCAAATCCTTAATCTTCAAGTGAACCTAATCAAAAAAATCATTGTAAAATAATATCATAATCAAAAGCTAAAGTATATACCTGTCACAAAGTTTTAACAATTTTACATACTATCATGGTAGCATCGTCTTTAAGTCTGTTACCGCTTATTGACCTTATATTATCCAGTATCTCATCTGCCAGTTCATCCGGTGTCATAGCATCCGAAGAAAGCATAAGTTCCTTCATATAATCTTCTTTATTCTCAAACAGTATGCTCTCAAGCATACCATCACTAACCATGACTATCATATCATTTGAATAAAACTTTTTCATACATTTTTCGCATACCGCATCAGCAGTTACCCCTACCGGAAGCGATGTTGATTTAACCATCTCTATCCATTCTCCCCGCTTTACAAAGGTAGTAGCTGCCCCCTGCTTATATATCCTTCCACAGCCTGTATAGAGATCGATAATAATCATATCAAGCGTTGAAAAGCTCTCACCTTTATTTTTCTCTGCAAGATATGAATTGACAACTCTTATTGACATTTCCTTATCAAAGCCGGCATTTAAAAGTTCCTCCAGCGAATCTATAAGCTGATTGCTGTCTCTTGAAGCCTTTTCACCATTGCCCATGCCGTCAGCTATCAAAAGAAGTTTCTGACCATTGGGTATATCTCCTATATAAAAATTATCTCCGGATACCTCATCTTCATATCTGCTGATACGTCTTACCGCAGTCTCACACCTGAAATCCGGTTTTTCCATCAGACAAATCATATCATACCTGCGACTCACTATGCTTTTGCTCTCATCTTTAATCATAAGTCTGACTCTCATCTTATCCTCTACTATGCTTTTGACTGTTTCGGCTGTCACAAGTCTTCCACGCCTTACTCGTGCATTTATATAAACCTCGTATCTTTCATCCTGATTTTTAATCATCAGTATATTTTTAACCAGAACTTCTTTTTTTGACAACTCTTCTATAATCGATGCTTCAATTGTCTTCTTAATAGGAACCATCTCATTTAACTGATTGGTAAAATTTTCTATAATATTTCCAACATCGTTAAATCCGATACCTGCTCCCGCCTCTCCCGCAAATGTATACTCAATTCTTTTAAATGCATCTGCGAGATTATTAACCCTTTCCACGACAATCCTTCCCCACTCAGGGGTGTTATCAGGCTCGTAGTAACCGGCTCTCTCATCAAGTCTAAGCATCAGATTGTTTGGAGCAAGAATGAAAAAAAGGACTGCCGAGTAAAGAGCCTTTATCCCATTATCTGTTAGCAGCATATCAAAATGCGTAAACGCCACTATGTAATATACGATTAAAAACGAAGCGGCATGTATCAGCCTTCCGCCTTCTATAAATATCAGTACCGCATATACCGAAAGTGCAATCACCAGATACGCTGCCAGATATGAAGTATCTCCGGTTTTAACGCCCATGAATGCACTTGATACAACTGTCCATGTTAGTCCTACGGCAAAACCAAACTTATACCATGCAAAAAGAATCGAAAAAACAAAAAAAGCCTGTGCCACCGTTATATTATAAACCTCAAGCGGCATACCCCAAAATACTGCCGCAAAAAAGGCTATGAACCCAAGAGCAGTTTCATTGTCAGTTACTATGGAAAGCGAATCTTCCTTTAATCCCTCTATCCCCTTATAAAAAACCAAAGCTGAAGCAAATGATAGAACAGCCATAACAGACATATCAAAAATACTTACATATTCATCTACGACAAAGCTCGAAATACCATGTATAACAAATGTTACGCCACCGGTTATGAGTGCCGTAAGAATATTTCTTCCCCTTAATTCGATAGAGTTTTTCAGCGCGAGTATAACAATAAGAAACAGCATGATTGAACCATATTCAAAAAGTCTGTCAAATGATCCAAGGGATGCAATTCCTCCCATAAGGCCGATAAATATAAGCCATATATTTTCGCCCAAAAGTGCCCAGGCCACAAGCGCCCCAATCGCAAATGGATTTAAGTTCATAACAAATGCCCTGCCTATAAAAAATGCAGCTACTGCAAAGCCTATTCCTTTTAGCCTACCTGTTATCTTCATAACATACCTCCTGATCAAACTCTGTATCAGCCTAAAAATTATAGTCCTATACAAAGCATATTGCTGTCTAACTCTGGAAGCTTTGCACATTAATTGTTGACAAAAAAAGACCGCTCCGATTATATCGAAGCGGTAATGCTATCATTTATTCCTGCGGCTTAATCACAATCTCATCCGGATAAACAAGTCCAAGCTTATCCTTTGCCACATCTTCTATGTATTTGTTGGTCTGCATATACTGCTGCTGAGCATGAAGGACTTCATTTTCCTGCCTGGCAGCTTCAATCTTTTGCTCTAAAACAGTCTCGGCATAGGCAAGCTCCTTACCCTGAGCACGAAGTTCTTTAACTCTTAAAGCCGATATGGTACAAACAAATATAACAGCAACCACAATAAGAAAACTTGTAAGTCTAGACTGTCTTCTTGTTGACTTTTTTCTTCCTTTCCTTTTGCTCATCTTTACCCCTGCCGGATGATTGATATACATCCTTTTCCTTCTCATCATTTTTTAAATGTCTAAAAATAGATACTTTCATTTTATACCATTTTTCGCCATTTTTCAACAATTTCTTAGGTTTTTCAACACACTTTTTCACAAAACACAAGATGTAGTTCAGCAAATTGAAAATGCCACTACTTATTGTGTTCTTATAAATCAAAATTCCGGTAATTGCAACGATAAAAATGTAAATTCTGAAGCTTCCATCATTATATTTGAAGATGTTTTCTATAAAAAGCCATGTAAAAAAAAGCCAATACACTATATCCTCTAAACCGACAAGCATATCACCATGATTAAAGGTTTTTCTTATGCTTCGGAGCACATCATATACCGCTCCCATACATATCCCCATTATAAGACTTACAACAAACATATTTCCCTGGAGATAAATTATATAAAACATTTATTTAAACATTCTCCCCAGTATTCCTGCTGCTGTTTTTTTAACATTGTGATTTTCTGAGTAAACCATGCTGTCAATGGTTCCTGCCATCTCCAGCTCACCCTTATCAACATCAAGTCTTATAACGTGCAAATCATCACCTTTAATCGTAAGTACACCTGCCTCAGTAACAAGCACCACCACATCGGTATCAAAGGATTCGACCCTGGTTATTCCATATATAGTAGCTTTTTTTCTATTATCTAAAGAAAGTCTGTGATTTTTTGCATATTGAATTTCTCCCATATAATCCTCCAATTCAGGGAACTTATATAGAATATAATATGCTTTTTTTATTTAAAGTATGTTATACATTTCCTTGGCATCTTCTTTTTTGGTTGTCTCGGTTATCCGTGTCACCTCAGCCTTAACGGTTTTATTGCCGAAACCAATCTCGATTATATCACCTATCTTTACATCATACGAAGCCTTTACAACCTTTCCGTTTACGGAGACTCTTCCGGCATCACAGGCTTCATTGGCAACGGTACGTCTCTTTATAAGTCTTGAAACCTTTAAATATTTATCCAGTCTCATATTAACACCTCTTTCTAAACCTTATGGATATTCGCCGAATGACAATATTTTCGTGCAAGCACGAATATTGTCGCTCGGATCATTATCTACAATCGAGTAAAGGAAAAACCGTCCCCTGCCCGATTCGATAATGATATCCACATCTCGCAACTATCTACACAAAAAGGTCATCATACAAACGCATGATGACCTTTACACAACTTTATTATCTGCTAATTAGTTTACGGAATCCTTTAAAGCCTTACCAGCCTTGAACTTAGGAGCCTTAGAAGCCTTAATCTTCATAGTAGCGCCGGTTCTAGGATTTCTACCCTCTCTTGCAGGTCTCTCAGCTACTTCAAATGTACCAAATCCAACTAACTGGATCTTGTCACCCTTCTTTAACTGCTCTGCAACTGTATCAGTGAAAGCCTTAAGTGCCTTCTCAGCCTCAGTCTTCTTTAAACCAGTCTTCTCTGCAATGCTTGCAACTAATTCGTTCTTGTTCATTTTAATAATTCCTCCTATAAATACAAACGTTGATTGTTTTTTACAATCCCCTATTGTTCGTGGCATACGTTTTAACAAATGCCCTACGCATATTTATACATTGTTAGAGCCGATTTGTCAAGTACATTGATACCAAAAAACGTCCTTTTTTTGCAGTTTTTAGCAAAAACACTATTTTTTAACCTTCCATCTGTTTTCCAAGGAATTTTGCTGCTATCACTGCTGCCTTTTGCTCTGCTTCACCGATATTTACTCCGTCGTCCTTACTTAAAAGTATAACTGCACCTATAGCATCGCCCTCACTTATAATAGTCTGAACTATCTCTCCGGAGTACTCATTATCGCCATTTCCGAGGATTTTTATAAACTTCTTTTCACCTTTTCTCGCAAGAATCGCTTCCCTGTCATTTATAGCCTCTTCCAAGTCCTTATGGAGACTTTTACCCAGCAGTTCTTTTTTGGGTATACCTGCCACTGCTATAATCTGATCCCTGTCACATACGCACACGCCACAGCCAAGTATCTGAGCAGCAGCCTCCACATACTCCTGCGCAAAACTTGAAAGCTCACCTATCGGGGAATATTTTTTTAAAATAATTTCTCCGTCCTTATCAGTAAAAATCTCAATCGGGTCACCTTCACGGATTCGTAAAACCCTTCTAATCTCCTTTGGAACTACTATACGTCCAAGCTCATCTATTCTACGAATAATACCTGTTGCTTTCATATCCATAAATCTCCTTATATCTACATTAGTCTGTTTCTATTATCTGTAAATTAAGGATTTTTATACATATATTTTATTATTTTTTATTGCATTACATTTATCTGATAACTATTTCCCTGAGTATCCCAGATATTATATACATAAACTTTTTCAATATCAGGATCTATATCTACCATATCAACCGTCAAATCTCCATCCAGATAAAAGCCATAAAATAATCCCGAATAATTTTTCCATTCTTCAAACGGCTTCACGGTACCATCATCATTGAACTCGATAATTCTTCCAAAGGAATACGGTTCTATATAGCAACCCTGTTCAAGCACAACGCTGTTTTTGGGTAAAAGAGAATTGGTATCTTCATCTTCAAGCGGATAGATACCGGTTATTACTCCTCCCGGATTTTCCGCATCAATTCTTATGTGCAAATTATACGGAACATAATATCTGTCCGGATCAAATTCACCATTATCATCCATAAAGCTCACAACTATAGGTGCTTTATAAACTGCATAGCCATCGCCTCTTTCTATCTCAAATGCGCAGCAATCAGCTTCATTTCCCGATGAGTCCCTTAGTACGATACGCTTGTTAAGGATACCCGAAGAGAGTACATTATCAGAAGAAAGATAGACATCTGAGGAATCGATCCAAAGACCATATCCACCATCATCATAGTTCTCATATATCTCCCAGATTTCAAGACTGGCTCCGGCAAAATTTGCTACCTGTTCATCTGTGAGTTGTATAGAAAAGCTTCCCATACTTCCTATATTTCCAACTTCGTATTCACTTGCAGTTGCTCCGGTTACACCACCATCCGGTTCTTCCGATGCTATTTCAACAACCGCATCCTCGCCGTCTAAATCCCATACGGTAAGCGGTGCACCATAAAATGTCTCCGTAAAATTTTTCACAAACTGCATATAAGTCTGACTAAATCCACTTAAGCTATACTCATCTACCCATTCTTCAGCATACATCTTGTTGTTATATGGGAAATAAACTGCCAATCCGTGTGCATTTTCAACATTGGTCTTAGAATAAACAACCATTTCTTCCAATGCATTTTTAAGTGCCGAAGCCTCAGCGGCATGGGTTTCAGACATATTTTCCGCAAGATTATAAACATCTACAGTATCATAGCAAAGTTCCTCATCAATTATTCCAAATGCCTTAGTATTGCCTCTTTGTCTGGCTATATTGGAGTACTCTCCATTTATAAGATCATTTTCCGTAACCGATATAAGCGAATTAAAGCTGTTCATTACATCTTCTGTTTTTGATAAATCAAGACAGGCTAATGTATACTCCGGCTTGTACCAGATATAGGAATCATAATAGCTCGCATATGTATCAATTATGGCTGTTCCTGCCGCAACTCCCGAAAAATCAGTTCCGTCAGCTATTTTATTAACAAATTTATAATCCCAGCCATCGCCCGGTATAACTTCCTCCGATGCAATAAGATAGTTCGTATATGGTTCAAACAATTCAGCTATCTCTATCATACCCATAAGGCAGGCATCAAATCCAACCCATTCAAACTTCTTACCTTCCGTCATCATATGGGCAGTCGAAAACGCCTGATCCATCTCGCTCATAGTAAGCGTATCATAGTCATATCTTTCATCTCCTCCGTAACCAAGCACGGCACCACCACCATGATTCCACAAAACAAGGCTGTAGTAATTGGCCTCATAATTGTCATACGCATAATCAAGAAACTCCGTAAGGGTGAGCGGGTCAGCCATATTGTCACCCTGAAGAACATTTAATTTATTAATCTTGTCAGTTCCTGAGTTTACTTCATATATAGCCACTTCATCTGCTGAGATGTCATCATTCCACCAGTAGTTGGAACCTCCGGTACAAATAAGTATCCTGACATTCTCATTGTCAAATCCGCTTTTTTGCATTTCCTCAATATCAAGGCTCGCAAGTCCCGCTTCGGATTCAAGATTCGAACCGACCATATAAACAAGCATAAGCTCACTCGCCTCGCCGGTTGCTACCATCAGATTATTAAAATTATTGTCATATTCCTCTTTTAGCTTTAACCTGTCAGAATAATTATTTGCAAATTTTCTTTTTGTATCCTTGGTATCTCCGTAACCTGAATTGCCACACGCCGCCAATGATAAGCCAAGAACTATAGCTGTAATTAACGCCCCTATTCTTTTTTTCATACGCTTTTCTCCTGTTACAATGATTTTATAGTTAATATTCTTAACATCCGGTTAAGATGTTATCTATCTATTTTATCCCGGATTAAGCAAATTCCAAATTTCGTATCATAAAACCTTTATAAAAATTATATAAGATTTTGCTTAATATTGAAATAGTTATTTTTAATTGATTTAATGGGCAAATTATATATAATGATATTATACTATAAAATCAGGAGAATAATAAATGACTAAAATACTTGTTATCCTTACAGGCGGTACAATCGGCTCATCCTCAGACGGCCGATACATATCCGTCAATTCGGATTCAAAAAAATATAAAATTATAGAAATGTACAGGAAAGCATTTTCCGATGCTGCTGATGATATCAAATTTGACACTTGTGAACCTTATACTATTTTAAGCGAAAATTTAAATGGAAAGTATATTAATAAACTAATCAAATGTTTAAATGAAAATTTGAATAAAGATTACAGTGGGATAATAATAACCCATGGAACCGATACTCTCCAGTACACTGCTGCTGCTCTCGGAATTATTTTTTCCAATATAAGTATTCCTATACTAATGGTTTCAAGTAATTATATACTTGAAGATGAAAGGGCAAACGGCCTTGATAATTTTTCTCAGGCGGTCAGCTATATCAAGTCCGGAAAAAATCCCGGTATATATGTTGCATATGATAAAACCATATATAGCGGATTAAATCTGCTCCCTCATATGGCTTATTCAGATAAACTATATCAGCTCGAAGCAAATTCGTCTTCACATGATAGTTTAATGCATAATATAAAACACACATTGGATAACTATACAGATTTTACCGGGATATCTTTGTCAGATAACTCACCGGTACAATATATAAGAGCCGTTCCCGGACAGATTTACCCTGACCTTTCTGAAACTGATGCAAAAGCAATTCTTATGGAAACCTATCACTCAGGCACACTTAGTACCGACAGTAAAGAGTTTCGTGATTTCTGTCACAGGGCAAAAACGTTTAATATCCCTATATATATAGTCGGTATGGAGGATAGGCTTCAGTACGAAAGTACCTCTTTATATGAAAATCTGGGACTTAAAACACTTGAAAAAATATCCCCTGTGACAGCTTATATGATGCTTTGGATCAAATATAGTTAAACAGATACAATCATATTATTATAACGCAATCGAGTAGGGAAGATGTAATCACCCTACTCGTGCGCGAGCCGCCAGGTAGCTTCAGCCGGCACATTCCTTTCGTCGGCTCTGTGCATTTTAAAGGAGCGTAAGATATCTACGCTCCTTTTGCCTCACAATTATTATTTTTTTAAGCTTAAGCTGTTTTTTAAACTCTCCGCTTTTTATATCATCTATTCTTTGTTGTATAAGCCCCTTAACCATATCGCTTATCTCTTTTTTCTTCATGTGCCCATATTCTTCGTAGTATATAGGTTCAAGGAAATGAACCTGAGTAGTCACCGGTCTTATGGTATTGATATCCATAGATTTCCATGAATCATATAAAACAACCGGAATAATCGGTGTCTTTGATTTTAACGAGCATGTAAAACATCCATGTTTAAATTCCTGAAGGTTGTTTTTGTTGTTAGTATATCCTCCCTCAGGGAATATAAGATATCTTCTGCCATCGGCCACTTCTTCGGCTATCTCATTTAAGACCTTTATCTGCTGTCTCGGATTGTCAAACTCAATAGTCTTGGCACGCAGCAGTCCGCATATCTGTCTTGCCAAAAGTCTGTCTGCGGATTTGGCTTCCCATAAAACCGCACATGTAGGCTTATGCTTTATGAGTATACCCAAAGCATCATACTTTCCCTGATGATTTGAATACATTATATATCCACCCTCTTTGGGTAAATTATCCAATCCATAACATTTTGTTCTGGTCATAGCTTTTAGCTTCATATGACGCATTATTTTAACAGCACGTCTGTGGCACACCTCTTCCGAATACTTTTCCGGGTGTCTGATCATGTAATTGGACTTCGGAATACTTCCAAAACCATATATCAGGCTGGAAGCTACTACAAACTTAAATTTCAACTGTTTCATAATATCACCATTTATCCTGTTCTAACAAATCACAACATCTTCTTTTTTCTTAAAACCCACATTACAATAAAGCAAATAAGTGCCGTAATACCGCATATTATATAAAAGCCATAAGGTGTACTTGAAAGCGGCATCCATCTTCCAGCAACATTCATTCCGTACAAACCGGATATGATAGTAGGTATAGACATGACAATCGTTATCGCAGCAAGGTATTTCATCATATTGTTAAGACGGTTGTCAATAACTGTCGACATAAGTTCCCTTGTACCTTTTATGATGTCACGGTAAATCTGTGTCATCTCTATAGCCTGTAGATTTTCGACAATCACATCATCTAAAAGTTCATGATCCTCCGGAAATTTCTTTATACCACTGTATCTGGTCAATCTGTCTACAATCATACGGTTAGCACGAAGAGATGTATCAAAGTATACAAGGTTGGATTCAAGCTCGTGTAAGATTATGATATCCGAATCCTCCATAACTCCACCCATCTTTTCTTCCATTTCAAGACGCTTTCTGTCAATAACCCTAAGGTATGACTGATACAGCATGCTGGTACGGTAAAGAATCTGATAAGTAAATCTTACCTTCTTTTTGGTGGTAAAATCCTTAAGCTTATTCATTATAAAATGCTTTATAACCGGAGTCTCAACAGAGCATATGGTTATAATTGAATCATCTGTCCATATAATACCAAGAGGTATAGTAGTATATGCTTCCTGATTATGACGTATCTCAACTGTCGGGATGTCAAATATTACAAGCACATAATTGTCATTGATATCCACACGTGAAGATTCTTCTTCGTCAAGAGCTGCTCTTATATCCGGCAAATCTATATCGTAGTGTTTGGATATTTCGATACTTTCCTCCTGAGTGGGGGCTGTAAGATTAATCCACATACCATTTTCATAATCTTCAATTTCTCTAAATTTACCATCATCAGTTATATATCTGCTAATCATGGTGCATCCCCCCGTTTTTTATATTTGATATGGTTATTGCGACATAATCAACCGCCAAACAACCTCATAATATATGATAACACAAATTTGCTTTATTTGTATACTTTTTTGAGGGTATTTTAAATAATATTTTTACTTTTTTTAGATTATTTTATACCTGTAACCTTATAATCCTGATCCTCGACAGCTTTCTTTAAGACATCATCAGATACTTCCTTTGAAAATGTAACAACTGCCTCATTTTTCTCATGGCTTGGTAAAGCCTCAGTTACTCCGTCTATCGCTTCAAGCGCTTTTTTTACTCTTGCCTCACAATGAGCACACATCATTCCTTCGATAGTCATTGTTTTCTGCATATTATTTTCCTCCTTTATTTCATTATTATATAATTTATCTTCGCTTATTATCTTACTTTTTGTTTCCTGATTTATAACTTTTTCATCATATGGATTATTTTTAATCTTTTTCAGATTTAGTCTGAGTGCATTTGTCACCACACATACACTTGACATACTCATGGCCGCAGCTCCAAACATCGGATTTAAAAGCCAGCCAAACAAAGGATACCACACACCGGCAGCAAGTGGAATACCGATGATATTATAGAAAAATGCCCAAAACAGGTTTTCATGTATATTTTTTATAGTCGCTTTACTTAGCCTTACTGCTGCCGTCACATCACTTAGCTCATTTTTCATCAAAACAACATCGGCAGAATCTATAGCTATGTCCGTTCCTGAACCGATTGCAATACCTACATCTGCCTGTGTAAGTGCCGGTGCATCATTTATACCGTCACCGACCATAATGACCTTCTTGCCCTGATTGATATAATCAAGTACAACCTTAGCCTTGCTTTCCGGCATAACCTCTGCAATTATCTCATCAACTCCGGCTTTTTTGCCTATAGCATCAGCAGTCTTTTTGTTATCTCCCGTAACCATAACGACAGTTTTGCCCATAGACTTTAATTCATTTATAGCAGATATGCTGTCATCTTTTAAAACATCCGCAACTGCAATTATTCCAAGCAGCTTATCCCCATCACAAAACAGCATCGGAGTTTTACCCTCAGAAGAAAGTTCATCTAACTTTTTGATGACATCGTTACTTAACTTTATCTTGTCCGATATATATCTTCGATTTCCGGCGTATATATCTTTCCCGGCTATTTTGCCACTTAGTCCGTTGCCTGCGTGGTTTTCAAATTCTTCAATCTCTATATCATTTAAAACAAACGTCCCTTGATCAGATTTTGAGCCGCCTTTCGAAGCTTCATTTGAATCTGCCTTTTTATCTGCTTTAGAATCGTCCGGATTCTCGCAATAAGAAACTATCGCTTTAGCAAGCGGATGCTCACTCTTTTTCTCTAAGGCATAGGCCTTTTCTATGAGTAATCTCTTATCATCATTTATATAGCCACCACTTTTATCAATACTTTTATCAATTATTTTATTATTATAACTATCGCTTCCGGCTATTTCAGTCTTTCCTGTTAATTCAGATAATGAAATCACATCCGTTACAACCGGTATGCCCTTAGTTATAGTTCCTGTCTTGTCAAGAAGTATCACATCCGCCTTACCGGCATTTTCAAGTGCAGTTGCATTTTTAAATAAGATGCCGTTTTTAGCTCCCAGACCACTTCCGACCATAATTGCAACAGGTGTAGCGAGTCCGAGTGCACAAGGGCAGCTTATAACCAACACCGAAACCGCTCTTGCCAGTGAAAAACCAACTTCGTATCCGGCTATAGTCCAGACTATATATGTTATAAGCGCGATGCCTATAACTATCGGTACAAATACTCCGGAAACTTTATCTGCAATTTTGGCAATCGGTGCTTTGGTAGCTGCTGCATCACTGACCATCCTTATTATCTGGGACAGGGTTGTATCCTCGCCAACTTTTTTTGCCTCGCATGTTACAAAACCTGAAAGGTTGATCGTCGCGGTCTTAACCTCATTTCCAACCTCTTTATCAACCGGTATACTCTCGCCGGTTAAGGCACTTTCGTCTATACTTGTACTACCCGATACAATCCTTCCATCAACCGGAATTCTCTCACCCGGTCTTACGACAAATGTATCTCCTACCATTACCTCATTGGCAGAAATCGTTACCTCTTTGCCGTCCCGTAAAACCGTCGCAGTATCCGGCGCAAGCTTCATAAGACCTTTTATGGCATCCGTAGTTCTTCCCTTCGAATATGCTTCAAGCATTTTTCCAAGTGTAATAAGCACCAGTATCATCGCCGCAGACTCAAAATAAAGCTCATCCATATAATGCTCTACGGCAGTCATATCTCCACTAACCTGCGCATCCGTCATGGCAAAAAGCGCACACATGCTGTATATAAACGAAGCTCCCGAACCAAGTGCAACAAGGCTGTCCATATTGGGCGCAAGATGTCTGAAGCCTTTAAATCCACTTATAAAAAACTTCTGATTGATAACCATTATAATAACTGCCAAAAGAAGCTGTATAAGCCCCATAGCCACATGATTTCCATCAAAAAATGCCGGCAGTGGAAATCCAAACATCATATGTCCCATCGAAAAATACATGAGCACAATTAAAAAAACAAGCGAGATAAAGAATCTCTTTCTTATATTCTTAAATTCTATGTTTTCGTTAGCTTTATCGTTTGAATTTACAGAAGTATTTGTATTTTTACCATTAGCATCACCGGCATCATCCTTTAAACCGGCACCATAACCTGCATCCTCTACGGCTCTTATAACAGTATCGGCACTTACATCGCCCTCAACCGTCATGGAATTGGTTAATAGATTTACTGCAACTGAGTCAACGCCTTCTACCTTGGAAACAGCCTTTTCAACTCTGGCGCTGCACGCTGCACAGCTCATACCGGTCACATTATAACGTTGCATTATATCATCTCCAAATAGTTCTATCTTGTAATAATTCTTATTTTTTTAATTCTGATTTATATTATCATTTGAATTATTTCTTAATTATATAAGATGTTAGCACAATCTAACTTTTTATGCAAATTAAAATTTGTTACCGGTTCAGGGATAATCAAAGCAATTAAAGATGGTAAACTGGTAACAAATGATATAAAAAATCTATTATAACGACTTTTTATAACAAAATTTTCTGATTAAATTAGTCTTAATGAAATACTCTTCGAATTGCAACTTGTTTGTCTTATCAGTAAATCTTTATTAAATACTTTCATACTATATGTGATTTTTTATAATGATTTGATTTTGAATGATAATTGTTGATTATCGGTTAAAAGGAACGGGATACCTGCTATGAATAATTACTACTTAGACAAATTAAAAAAAATATATGATGAATATGAAGAGTTTAATAATAAGAAAATACCACTTTGCGCCGCTGAAACATATATGTCTGATTTTGTACGGCAAGGAATGTCTTCAATATTTGAAGGTAAATATATTCAAGGGTATAAAACACGTATTATTGATAAAGACAATATAGGTAGTAATAAAATTTATCCTCTTCTTGCTCTTGTAGAAGAATTGTGCACAGAAATCTATGGAGCAACATATGTTGATTCACGTACTTTAAGTGGGATGAATTGTATGGCAATACTTATTATGTCATTAATTAATAAAAATTCAACAGTCGCAATAACCTTAAAAGAAACCGGAGGTCATCCATCACTTGCAAATATTTTAGATAATCTTGGTATTACATATCTTGGTATACCATATGATTTCAAATCATATCAAATTGATTATGATGCTCTTAATAAAATGTTAAAGTCAAACAAAATTGATTTTCTGATTTTTTGTCAATCAGATATTTTGTCTGTTCCTGATTTCTCAAAAATCAAACTTCCCAACACCACAGGATTGATATATGATGGTTCTCAAACATTGGGATTAATGGCTGCTAATTTAGTTCCAAATCCATTAAATTATAGTGAAAGAGTTATACTTATAGGGGGAACTCATAAAACACTTCCTGGTCCAACATGTGGGTTAATTATGACATGCTATAAAGAATACATTGATAAGCTTGATTATACTATTTCTCCAACATTACTAAGAAATATTCAACCTAATAATATAGCAGCACTATGTCTTGCACTTATAGAACAGCTAGAAACAAATTTTGAATATGAGAAAAAAATCCAGGATACAGCTAATATTTTGGGAAAGAAACTTGAAGAAAGGAATATTTCTGTAGCAAAAATAAATGCTGAAAAATATACTAATACTCATCAATTATTTCTTTTGTTTAATGAACAACTTACAGAAACAATATATAAACGAGCATTGAAGTACAATATAACCCTAAACAAACGAGTATCTAAACTCTATACCGGAATCAGAATCGGTGTACAAGAAATAAGTAGGTACAACTATACTGAGACTGATTTAGACAAAGTTGCAGACCTGTTATATTTACTGCAAAAAAATGATGAGGATGAGAAAAAAATATATCAAAAATGTCAATGCTTGCAATCGCTTAAGGCTCCTTGTTACATACTTAATGATATCTTTATGGTATAAGAAAAACATAAGTGTCAAAGTATCTGCTAATTTTGTTAATTTGCTTTTGTTTGTTATTTTTTCTTTCAATTAGTAATTGACTCAAATACATACTTAACTTTTTATTATATTCCATTTTTAATATATTGCACTTTTCTTTTATTTCATCCAGGGAATACATCTCATCAAACTTGTATTGATATTTTTTGCTTGTATTAATATATTTAACCATTACAAAAGCCAGCGAATAGATGTCAAAATCCCCATTAAAATGATATGCATCAAAACACTTTTGGTAATACGCACATGCCATTTCATATTTTTTTTGATGCCTATATATTTCAGCCTTTATAAAATAACAATTATTCAAAAATTTACTATCATTCTTTTCATATTTCTTTATTGCAATATCAATCATACTATGAGCTGTATCATACTTGAATTCGTATGTAGCGGTCACAGCTTTGTATGTATGATAACTATCCTTATATTCGTCATATTCTGCAATTTTTTCACGTTCTATTTTATGAAGCAAGCGATTTGTTTCATCTAAGTATTCACCTTTTTCATATTGACAATATGCTAATAGGTTTAGACTTAGACCTTTAAAAACACTGATTGAATCCGGAAGAACTCTCAGTTCTGCTATTGCATCGTTAAAATTTCCCATATGTTTTTTTATATGAGAAATCTTTTCTATTATTTTTATTTGTTTTTCATTATCAAAAAGATATTTAGAACGCATGATTTCCATAGATTCTAAAGCTTCATTATAACGATTTTCTAAATGCATCAAATCGGCTTCAAGAAATTCAATACGAAAATTCGATTCAGCATCCTTATCAATTATACTCCGTTTTGCTGATGATAAATGATCAACAACACGTCGCGCCTCTCTATAGTTTCCAGAATTAATATACTGTTCAATTTCAAATAGGGCAGGTGCACTTTCTGTAAATAATTTTACACTTTCTTGATTAGCAAGAATCGAGGAAATCATTGCAATATTACCTCTTGAATAGGACATAATATTTTTAAGCAATGAATCACTTATTACATTATTAAATTTTTCATAGTATAATTCTTTAATATTTTTTTCATCAAAGTTTTCAAGTTTAATTATTGATTTTTGCGATAATAATTCCTCTTCACTTTCCTTACAAAATATGAGTACAAAACGATTGTTGAATAATCCGGGGTGAAATACATCACTTGTCCGGCGTATGGAAATCGCAAATCTGCTTTATTGGAAATCGTGTTTCCGCTAAAAAGGAAATCGCTTTA
>CADCDW010000006.1 GCA_902800325.1 uncultured Lachnospiraceae bacterium | reverse complement strand
TTACCTATAAGACGGTCGCATCTTGAGTGCTTATAGGTAAATCACAAATTATATAAGACTGATCAACGGAAATATTACCTATAAGATGGTCGCACCTTGAGTTTTTATAGGTAAACTAAGTGATTTTGGCAATCATAAATTATATAATGAAAATAAAAAGGGCACCAATAAATAAAATAACAGTAAATCATTGAGTAATTCATCACGCGAAGCGTGTCGATTATAGAGCGGTATGTAATCAACCCTTACCCCGCTAAACCGGAGTTTAATACCCCGCCTTAGACATAGCTTCGTTGATGGCATCTTCTTGCTTAAGCAGGCGCTTACATTCATACATCTTATCATCCGCTATACGTTCTGCCTGCTCAGGGTCTCCTCTGTCATAGTCATAAACCGCATAGCCGTAAGCAATTTCAAGCTTGACCGGCGGATTATGCTTTTCATTGTAGGTATTGTAATTCTTTATAAGTTCTTCGGAAGCTGCTGCTGCCATTGCCTCTGCTTCAAAGCCTTCTATAATACCTATAAATTCATCTCCACCTACACGATATATGTCTCCATACTGTCCAAAGCTTTTTGTAATTGCATTTGCTGCACCTATGATGTGCTTATCACCCTCGGTATGTCCATAATTATCATTGACCTTTTTAAGATTATTGACATCAAATTCGATAAAAACGCACATACCGTTTTTCTTTCTCGCTATCTCCGACTCACGCTCACTAAAAGCAAGACGATTCAAAAGACCTGTTAATCCGTCTATGTGTGCGAGACGGTTTTTCTCATCAGCATCCAGACTCTTTTCACTTACGTGAATAGATTCTCTTACCTCGTGGAATCCGAGAAGTGCGACAAATATAAACAATCCGACTCTTGTATATCTGGCTACATCGGTGGATTTTGTCATATAGTAATTGGCAAAATCAAGAAAGCCGCTAAACATAAGAACTATAAATGCACCCAGCATCGGGAGGACGCCCCTGCCTTCAAACACCTTTCTTTTAAGAGCACTTACAATAAGATAAATTATAATTACAAATCCTATAAGTATATTGATATGTGTATAAATCAAAATCTCATGATAGTCCGTTACTCCGGTAGCTACCAATATAATATTCAAAGCAAGATTGATGCCGGTTAAAGCAGTTGAAGTCCATATAAAAATATTCTTAAAACTTCTGGTCAGATATGCCGTAAATGACAGCGCCGGCATAGGCAAAAGAACCAACGTAAAATGTTCGACCGCCCTGACTGCCGCAGAATTACCGGTTATAAGCGTAAATATCCGGGTTCCGCCATTGGTCCATACGCTAAGTGCCATAGCAAGTACTCCAAGAGATACGGTCTCTATCGAGCCCATACTGGTTTTTCCAAAAATCACTCCAAATATTACCAGTACACATCCAAACATAAATATAAGAAAACATATGGCAAATCTCGGAGCATAATTGATAATCACATTTTTAATATAACTCCACGAATTGCCTATTTCCATATATCTGAACTGTGTCCATCTGCTTTCAGTACTAAGTACCTCATATTCAATCTTTAAAACCTTTTCTTCGTCAAACGTCGGAATCTTCACTGTATGAAGATATTCACCGTAATACTTACCATAAAGGCCGCCAAGCTTAGGATGAAAATCATATATAAGCTCATCATCCAGATAAATATTAAATATAAGATTTGTAGTCTCAAAGCATAATGACGTGCCGCTTAACTCCTTCCAATCCGCAGACCGTTCTATGGCTCCGGATTTATTGAAATCAAGCGCCAGCAGATCACATTTTTCACCATCTGTGTATGTCCATCCCTCACCGTATTCAATCGTTTCTTCATATATATTTCCAACAAACTTCATTTTGAAAATAAACAGACAGAGTACGCCGAAAAGGAGCATGGATGTTGTCAAAATACCTAATATTATGACTATTTTTTCTCTTGTTTTATCCTGATTCAAAATTTATCTCCTCTATACTGCTACAAATATAAAAATATTGGACTAAAGTATCTATCGGACCTAATCCTAAAATAACGCATATACATATTTTATATATGCTTGCTAAATAACCTATCGCTTTATTTTATCACTTTTTATTTAAAAAGAAAACATTTTAAGTTTAATTCATTTTTTGTTATTAATCTATTTAAAAATATTTCACTAATATATCTATTAAAAAATGATATAATACACAAGAATCGATATCTAATGACAAAATTTTATCAAATGGCAAAACTTATCAAATGGCAAAACTTATCAAATGGCAAAACTTATCAAGTGGCAAAAACTTATCGGCAGACATAAAAAGTCTTTTATATTGGCAGGCATATCGGCAGACATAAAAAGTCTTTTATATTGGCAGGCATATCGGCAGACACAAAAAACCTTTTATTGACAATCCTCTTTTATCGTCATAAAATTATATAATAGGATTATATCGCTAAAGTCAGTGTAACATATGATATTAATCCGAAGGGGGAGAATAATTTGAAGAATAATCAGACTTCAGGTAAAGAAGTTCTTAGTACGATTGGCACCAAAAATATAATCGCTGCGGCATTTATATTTTTAATAGTCATAGCTTTGGTTTCTGTCAACTTTGGAATTTTGTACAAAACAAAAAAAGAAAAAATAATTGATGACAACATGCACAAAGCTATAGAATCATCACAAAAAATCGACAATTACCTTCTTACCAGTATCAATACCGTAAACCAGTCTGCGTACAAGATTGATAAATATATGTCAGAAGGAAAATCTACCGCAGAGATACTTGCGTACCTTGAAACCGAATCAAATATGATTATCGATATCATCAATAAGAATTCGACAGGTCTTTACGGATATATAAATGGTGAATACCTTGACGGTTCCGGCTGGATACCGGATGAAGATTATGTTCCGACCGAGCGTCCATGGTATATACAATCAAAGGAAGCAAACGGCGATATAGTTCTTGTCGATCCTTACCTCGATTCCCAAACAGGTCTTGTTATGATGACTATAGGCAAGCTTCTTGCTGATGATGAAAGTGTTATATCTCTTGATTTAAGCTTGGAAGATATGCAGACGATAACCATGGATGTTGTAGAAAGCAGTCAGGATTTTGCCATGGTTCTTGACTCGCGGGGTGGTGTGGTATCACACAGCAATCCTGATGAACTGGGGAAAAACTATCTGCAAGAGACAAATTCGCTTGAAAGCAGCATTACAGAAGAGATTTTCGAATCAAATAAAACACAGTTTGAGCTTAAATATAACGGAGTTACGTATCTTATCTTTACAGAAAAGGTGCAAAATGACTGGTATTGTATATCGGTTGTAAACGGCACACAAATATTTAAACCACTCAATGCAATACTTATTACATCTTTACTTGTAATAATTATAATTGCTGTTGTTATAACCATTATACTTTACAATATCGCTTCAAAACATATAGTTGCCAAAAAACTTAATAAACAGCTTGAATCCATGTCACACATATATACTTCCATGCATGAGATTAACCTTGTAGAAAACACTTTTTCAGAGATTACCAATTCATCTGCCGAAGCAAAAAATTTACTTGGCAATGCCCATGAAAATGCAAAGGAAAATCTCTACAGTGTCATGGAATCACTCTCATCTGAGCGTTCAAGAAAAGATCTTTTGGATTTTATTAATCTTGATAATCTGGATGAAAGACTGGCAAAAACAAACACAATAACCATAGAATATTTAAATGACAGAGATATATGGTGTCGCGGCAGATTTCTTGTTTCCGAAAGAAATGCAGACAATAAGCCGATAAGAGTACTTTGGATGGTCGAGCTGATAGATGAAGAAAAACGTCGTCAGGAGAGACTCCAGTACTTATCGGATACTGACCGTATGACCGGTATAAATAATCGTGGTTCAGGTGAAAAGAAGATTAAGGACCTGATTGCCGATGGTCAGGGAGGTATGTTTGTACTGCTCGATGTCGATAAATTCAAGTTGATTAACGATACCTATGGTCACAGCGTGGGTGATAAAGTACTTATTTCTCTTGCAAAATGCATGCAAAAAGCATTTCGCGCCAACGATATACTGCTACGCCTTGGCGGAGACGAATTTGCGATCTATGTTCCGGATGTGCACAATAAAAATTCCGGTGAGCGCATAATTCAAAGATTTATCGGTACTATAGAAAATGCAAGTATACCTGAGTTAAAAGGACGCCGTTTTCATATAAGCATAGGCGTAGCTTTTTATACTAATAATGATAAGTATTCTTTTGAAGAACTATACAAACGTGCCGACAGTCAGACTTACATAAGCAAAAAATACGAAGGCAATTATGTTTCTTATTATGAAGCCGAAGAATCCGGTTCTGACAATACATGATTTAAATAATCTTGCGGCATAAATCAATACAAAAAAGCGCCTGCCTTTATGCAAGCGCTTTTTTTGTACTGATTTTCAGTTGCCTTTAACTTCACTCTAAAGTCCAGCCGTCATTAAAACAGATTATCAAATCAATAGGTGTTCCCTCTATAAAAAGTGGAACCTTATATATCTCTCCAATCGAGGTAATCTTTGCCCCGTTTTCTTTCATAATAGGAGAATTAGATACCTCTTTAATATTGTTGTTGCTAAGTGTTGTTATGTACAATCCGTTATTTACATTCAAAAGCTCGCAAGAAACGTCCATAATATCATATGACAAATCATTTACTCCGGGTGATATGTTTTCCACAAATCCATCTGCCAATGCCTTTAGGCCTTCTCTTGTCCCGGCAAATGCAGTAAGATAGCTGCTGTCGCCTCTAAGACTCTGTGCGGCTATACATTCTGCTTCATATCGCGTAAGCTTTTCTATTTTATCCATACGGAAAAATCTGTCTACAAAACGAACTATATTTCTTGAAGTAAGGTATACATATTCCTTAACCTGCATAGGTATGGAGCCGTCTTTCATAAATACAGGTACGATTCTGTCAACATCTCCTGACTTTATAGCATCAAGATCCATATTGTTAAGATGTTTTGCCTTTTTATATGCACTCAGGTGTTCTTTGAATCCATCCAGATCCATCAAGCCGCTTTCCATAACAGCCTGAACATATAACAAGTATGAATCTCCCTGCTCGTCCAACAAACCGGCTACATCGTCCTCAGTAAGATAACCTTTTTCGATAGCAATGTCACCAAACTTCTTATCCTGCTGCTGTTGTAAAAGATTTACTTCTGCTGCCTCTTCCTGAGTCATAAGACCTGCCTCAACAGCCAGAAGTCCCATTTTAACTTTGGAATTTTTCGTTGCTTCAAGCAATCCATAATAATACTCTTCAGGAATAATCCCCTCATCCATCAGATATTTTCCAAAATATACTCCAAACATCGTGCAACCCTCTTCTGCAAATCAAAGTTACCATAGTATCTATTGCAGCCGTCCCCAAATAAATCGACTATATTGCTCGTCTAAATTGTCCATGTATTTGGAAACCGCTGTACTAGTGCATTTATTGTAACACAAGTGATGAAATTTTTAAATATCTGAGTTGATAAAAATGCAATCTTTTTTCTTAATTACGTAAAGAAAAAAAGCATATTCACCCATACTCGTCACACCACGCATACGTTAAAATTTTTTCATATGTATGCGCATATACATAAAAAGAGTGGCATCTAAACTCCAACATCATCTTAAATAAATGATATTGTTAGCCAAGTCGCCACTCTTTGGGCTTATTTATTATATTTTTCTTTTTCTTCTAAACAATACTATACCTGCCAATGATACAATCACCAGTGTTGCCATAATCGCTACAGGAGCTTTGTCTCCTGTCTTAACAGAAGTATTGGTTGAAGTGGTAGTAGTTGTTTCCGGAGGCGTTACGGTCGGAGTTCCCGGTACCGGATTTTCAACTACATTTAATGTATATTCATAATCATTTCCAATCTTGACAGTTGATGTCTTACCACCATTGGCAACCTTACCCGGACCACCCTTGGAAGCAAGCGCACCTTCAAGTACCTTTACTGTCAGACTTACACTTCCGTCTTTACCTGCCGGTACATTTTTGATTGTCCATGTAACTGTATGCGTCGCTGCATCATATACTCCGTTATCTGATGAACTTACATACTCTACATTGGCATCAAGCTTATCTTTGATAATTACATCTGCTACTAAACTCTTGTAATTCTTATAAGATATTTCGTAGGTTATGCTGTCTCCGACATTTACTCCACCTAAAGTTCCTGTTCCTTTATAAGGAGCTGTTTCTTTTTTAGCCGGTACTTCAGGTACAGGGTTTTCTACAAGATCAAGTGTTTTTTCTGCGTCATTTCCAACTTTTACGGTTGATGTCTCACCACCGTTTACTACCTTTCCTGATCCGCCTTTAGATGCGAGTGCTCCCTCAAGTACCTTTACCTTAAGTGTTACCTTGCCTTCCTTATCTGCCGGAACGTTCTTAAGCGTCCATGTTACTGTATGAGTTGCCGCATCATATACACCACTGTCTGATGAGCTTACATATGATACATTTTTATCGAGCTTATCCTTGATAACTATATCTGCTGCATCTGACTTATAGTTCTTATATAAAATTTCATAGGTTATTTCGTCGCCTACTTTTACGCCGCCGAGTACGCCTATTCCTTCGTAAGGTGCAATCTCTCTCTTAGCCGGAAGCTTTGGAACAGGATTCTTTACCAGATCAAGTGAATATTCTTTATCGTTTCCAACCTTTACGGTTGAAGTTTCTCCACCGTTGACTACATAACCCGAACCACCATTATTCTCAAGCGCTCCCTCAAGTACCTTTACTGTAAGATTGACATTGCCATCACTGCCTGCCGGCACATCTTTCAGCGTCCATGTTACAGTATTGGTATCAGCATCATATACTCCATCATAAGTTGCACTTATAAACTCAACATTGACATCAAGCTTATCTTTGATAACTATATCTGCCGCATCATTTTTATAGTTCTTATAATCAATCTGATAGGTGATGCTGTCTCCAACATTTACTCCACCGAGGGTTCCTGTTCCTTCATATGGAAGAACTTCTTTTTTAGTTGAAGTCTTTGGTACCGGATTTTCAACCAGATCAAGTGTAAATGCATCATCATTTCCAACCTGTACAGTTGAAGTATCTCCACCATTGACTACATTTCCCGGACCACCGTTTTTAGCAAGGGCTCCCTCAAGTACCTTAACCTTAAGTGTAACTTTTCCTTCTTTTTCAGAAGCGACATCTCTTAATGTCCATGTAACTGTGTGTGATTCTTTATCGTACGTTCCATCATCTGATGCACTTACAAACTCTACATTTTTATCAAGCTTATCTTTAATCACTACATCTGCTGCCTGATTCTTATAATTTTTGTAGGAAATCTCATATTCGATTTCATCTCCTACATCTACACCACCAAGGGCTCCTGTTCCTTCATATGGTGAAATCTCCTGCTTGGTTGGTGGTTCGATTTTTTCGTAGACATTTCTTACATAGAATTCAAGGAATTCATTGAAATCGGATCCGTATGTACCTACTACCTCAGGTACGCTGTTAAATGCACGGTCGGATTCGTTATAATCCTTACTGAAATGTCTCTTATTATTGTTTGGATCATTATTTCTCCAAACATACTCAGTTTCTATAAATGTCTTCTTATAAACCCATTTATTTCCGTCTTTATCTGTGATAATCTCCGGAACTGTGCTCTTATCCTCATCTATGTATACCATACCTTCAGGTAATTCATATTCATAAACAATATTTGTCGCATTTTTGCCCGGATCATTATCGATATCTATAGTCTTGATTGTTTCCAAATTATATGTAGATAAATCAAAATTATCTCCTTTATAACCGTCAACATTTTTTCCGACAACGCTATTATGATCACCTGATTGGTCAACGTATACTCCAAACTTAAATCCTGTTATTTTATCAAGCGGAATAATCGGATTACCATCTTCATCTATTATTTTGTTTTCAATCTCAATTGCGTATGGTCTTATGTCTACTGTTGCATCACCGGAAAGCTTGAAGTCCATTCCGCTTATACCCCAGCCATGCATTTCACCGGCTTGCCAATAAGGATCAAACGGCAACTTATTATGTTCTGAATCCTCGTGCGTCGAATACTCTGTTCCATGAAGTGGCGGACATTCATTACGTGAATCAAAGTAATCAAACGAATCCTTAATGGTTACATCTGCTTCTATATATAACTCTTGTCCATCAGCGTCATATAAATGTTCTTCCGGATTATTTGGATTTGTATAATAAAACTTGGCATCCGGCTCAACCGCCTCGACTGTATAAAGGATTCTGTTATTTAATCTGTCGGTCTTTACATTCGGGTCACTATTATCTCCCGGAGCAATGTCTGCAATCTTAAAAACACCTTCTATACGAACCTGTGGTGTACTATATGCTGTTTCTGCATTTGCCGAATAACCGGTTATATAAAATACGTCATTAAGTGGCTCTCCGGCAACAACATCTCCATTGGCATCAACAGCCCTTTTGCTTGCCGTAATCTTGGCTTTTCTTAACTGCTCCTGACTTACGCTGACCTTTTGCGAAATGTGCAGGCTATATCCATTTGGGTAATGCTCCCTGTCAACAGTCAAAACAATATTTCCGTTCTTATCATAATAATCACCATATGCAAGAGGTATATCAACTTCAAGAGTATCTGATATAGATATATCTATATGATTAACTATGTGATTTCTTGCTTTACCTCCCTGTTGCTCATCTAAATAATTTTCATCATATAAATTCTTTGCCTTGGCAAGATAAAACTTCACCCCGTCATCAGGATTGGTTGCATTTCCCTGAATTTTTGTCCTATCTGCATTTAATGTTAAATATTTTCCTGATTCCGATTTGATTTCGTTGTCTGCAAAGACTATAGAGTATTCTTCCGGATAATTATCATAAATTACTCGCCCGTTTTCTTTAATAACAGTTTTATTTTCATCGTTATTATGCTTTGGCTTAGAACTTATAATACCTGCTGATTCTCCCGGTGCAATACTCATATATGCATATTCTGTTGCAAGCTTATTACTATCGTATTGAAAACCATCTGATACGTATCGGATATAGTACTTATCGTTATATGAAGTATATTTCCACATAAATGATGCATCTTCCGTTACCTCTTTGATTGCTGTTCCTTCCTTCACATAATTTGAGGCCGTTATCTCTTTAAGACATCCGTCATTTTGAACTGTATAAACTTTATCGTCACAGGTTGCAACTATAACATAATCATGGTTGTTATCACGAAGTACTCTTTTAGTTTGACCATTATCAGTTACCTCCTCCCAATGAGGTTGTATCGGAACGGTAACAGTCGCAGTAACAGAAAAACTTCCCTGCTCATACACAATCTCGGTTGCATCTTCGTTTAAATCAATATCTGTTATAACCTCTGTTCCTTCTTCGGCAAAGTGAACTATCGAAAGTTCATCCTCATCTGCTATTCCGGGAGCATCATCATACTCAATCTTAACTTCAACAGGTGCAAGCGGTTCAACCTTCTCACCATCCTTTAAAATATTGATATCAAAAAATCTTGCAAAGGAAATGTCATTTGCACTATTTTGTTCGAGCGCAAAAACTGTAGCTTGAAGATATAATGCATATTCCATTGTTCCCGGCATTATTTCTCTGACAGTTACCGTAAGCTCGTCTGCAGGATATGGTAAACTTCCTTCAGGAGCATTTATAGTTACATCACATCCGCTCTCAGGCACTCTGACTGAAAGTACTGCTGCCTCTGAAACAAATTCTTCTTCGATATCTTCTTCCTTGATGTCCTCTCCCATCAAAGAAGCGTCTTCCTTATCCTCTGATTTTTTTTCATCGGCTTCGTCTTTACCTGCTTTTTTTGAGACATCCGCCTCATCACCCGCATTTTCATCTGACTTTACATCTGCATTTTCATCTGACTTTACATCTGACACACCCAAACTATCATCTGCCTGTTCCTTGACATCTGTAGTTTGCTCAGCGTCTTTTGTGACTGTTTCTTCATCTGTCACAACTTCTGCAGTTGCGTCACCCGGAGTACCAACATCAATTGTTCCGTTTTCACTAACTGATTCAGCAGCTTCCTCTGCAAAGACCAGTTTACCAAACTGTGGTCTGATAACTGACATTATCACGGAAAAAACCAGCAAAACAGCAAGCATTTTTTTGAGTTTTTTCTGGTATTCTCTCATTTTTTCCTCCCCTTTTTTAGTTTTTCATTTTCCCTCTTTTTGTATACATAAATTGTCTTTCATATTTTAAAAGACAAAAATACACTTTATATTAACATTTTTAAACAGAGTCTTTATATCATTTTTTTTATAATTAAAAAATTATTTTTACCGAATTATTTGGATTCACAAACCAAATCCTGTAATTTTAAGCATAAAAAAATAGCGTTCTATTATTTATTGCATAGAACGCTAAATTCATCTTTTTATTACTATTTATATTTTTTCAATCAACTCATCATATATTTCCTTTTATATTTTTTCAATCAACTCATCATATATTTCCTTTGCAACCGCCAGCTTATACGCAAGTCTGTTCGGCTGTGGTTCAAGTTCTATATAATATGAACTGATCGCTCCTCTTATATATATAGCAAAATATACCTGTCCGGGCTTGGAAGCTTCCGGATTTGCAGGGTCAACATTACCCATAGTACCTGTTACACCTATTCCGATATCTGCTCTGTAGCTTTCAGCACAGGCTTTTGCCATAGCTTCTGCCGTCTCCTTTGAATAGACCGTATATCGATCCAAAATGTCAGCAGGCACTCCCTGCATAATCTTAGCTTCATTGCAGTAGGTAATAAATGCGCCCTTAAATACCGCCGATGAGCCCTCCGTATCAGTTATAAGCGAAGCTATCTGACCTGATGTCGCCGACTCCATAGTTGTAATTGTCATATTTTTTTTGATAAGAAGCTTCGTAAGTTTTCGATAATCCTCGCGAACAGAAGTTTCCTTATATAATTTTGACATAATGCAAACTCCCCTACATCATCGAATTTCTGCTTTCATCTTCAGAACATTTTGCTGCATCCATCGCTATCGCAATCATAAGTGCAGGCACCTCATCCATATCATTTATTATATCTATCACATAGGTATCTCCCCACTTAAAAAGCTGTTTTGATATATGAACCACAAGTCCGGAACCCTCATATATATCATAATTCCACTGGAGCCAATCTCCTTCCAGTCTCCACCCCTTATAATCAATATTATATTTTGGACGAAAAAATGAAAACTGCTTTTTTATAATTCCTTGCGAAAAGCCATTTATCGTTATTTCGAACTCCTTAAATAATCTTAAAATTTTCTCTTGTATCAGACCAATCTCTCTCCCGCTTGCTTTGTCATACACACGAATCCTATGTCCAATGGAAAAGAAATCCGCCTTAACATAATACTTCGGATTACCTGATTGGTCATATACATCATACGTATCTGTCCAGGAAAATACTTTTTGCTTTATAAGTAATTGACTCATATTTTATCATCCTTTTACTTTTTATTACATCTCCTCATTATATTTTTCAAACCTGTATTCTTGAATTATTTCAGGATATTTTTCCTTATCCACCTTACTCATAAACATGTCATATGGTCGGGCGTACATAGCAAAATCTCCATAAAGTGACTGGTATATCACAAGCATTTCTTTTGTCTCCGAATGCTTTGCCAATCCGACTATCTTATAAAGATATACGTTTGATTTTCTATCCTCATCAGATAATGTCTCTCTTTTAAAATGTTTTACTACATCTCCTGCATGTAATCTTCTGTCTGCCATAATATCAACCTTCTTTCTTAATAATCCCCTTAATAATTTTCTTAATAATTTCCTTCATAATGTTTTTCATCCTTTTCCTCACCATAAGACTTATCAGGAACATCTTGAAGGGTCTTTTCTTCATGCGCTGTCTCCACAAATAATGTCATAATCAACCTAAATTTTAGATTAACCTGTCATTATCCATTTCATACCTTGTGAAAAATAGTATAACCTTATTCTCTTTATATTGTCAAATACTCTGATCTTACATTCAAACGCAATTGTATTGTCCGTTATAAACATCCCATCCGGCAGTGTTCTCGTACCCTGATGGGATATATCTTTATATTCTTTTATAACATATGTCTGCCACTGTCCATCTTCGTCCACAAATCTTATCTTTAGCGGCATTATATATCCATCCGAAGAATGCTGACAGATTACATCAACATTTCGCCTTTTGTCCATAAAAACACCCTCTTTCAAATATATAATAGAACATATGTTCTGATTTGTAAAGAGGGTATTTTATGTAATGTTAGCTTAATAGCATTGAGACAATCCATAGCTCTCTCTTATAGCAACAATCTCATCAGAAGTGAGCAATCCATATTTAAGCCGATATGCATTTCTAGAATTGAGAAGGTTTTCATTTGTCATTGAGCCGGTTTCAAATTCATTTTCATCATCATCCACATTTGAACAAAAATAAAATCGCTCCTCATAAGTTACCTTTTCTCCTTTCAGAGTAATGGTAGCAAGACGTTTTCTTTCCTCAACTTCATGGGTTTTGTCGCACAGCGGACAATCCATATGAACCTTTCTAATTAATACACCCATTGGGTGTATTATTTAATAGTTTTTTAATTTTCTTTTCATTCTTCATCAAAATCTCTTCTCATTCGCATGAGCATAATAAACAACCTCAGGCTTATATGACAACACCTTATCCCAATCAGCTTTAAGCGCCATGTTATCTTCATAAGCCTCAAGATATGCAAGCGGTTCCAAATCCCCCACAATGCATATCCCCTCATCAAGAACAACCGACACACTGTCCTCACTATGGCTCGGTGTCCTGATTATCTCTCCGTCTATACCAAGCTTCCCAAGAAATGCCCTGCTCTCCTCAAATGAAAGCAAAACCGCAGCACCTTTTTCTATCGGCTTATATCTAAGTCCCGGTTCCTTTGCAAATATCCCATCGGAAAAATGAACCGCTCCTGCCTGTGATTCCATAAGAATCAATTTAACGCCCTGTTCCATAAGCTCACTAACCAGACCAATATGATCAGGGTGAAAATGTGTAGCAAGAATGTAGTCGATATCCTTTACGGAAATGTCATGCTCCTTTATAGCTTTGTAAAACATAGGAAGTGTACCGGCATAATCGGTATCAATTAGGATATTTCCGGATTTTCCATGGATTAAAAATGTATTTGTGTTTCCGTATTTTAGTTTGGTAAGCATGTGGGTGGTCTCCTGTGGGAATTTGTAAATAAAACTGAGAGCAGTGTACCGCATATATCCAATGCAGACCTGCTCTCTTTGTAAGATTATAATATACTTATTCACTTATGAAAGTCAAGTATTATTTTGTCTTTTGTTACTATTTTCATTCGTTTTAATCTACGCGATAATATTGAAATAATGCTCTTTATGAAGGTGCTTATTTATTTGTTGGAAAGAAACATAATATTTACCTGTTCTTATATTATAGCATCCTAAAACGCTATAATTCCCTTTATTATACATATCACTTATCTCCTTTTCTTATTATCAATGTTTTTTAATTACCCAGCATTAATTTACCAATCACTGCTCTTCATTTCCTTGGCCTTCTCAAGATCGGTAAGCTCTATCGTCCTAAACTGCTCTACCGTCAGAGTATCAAGAATCGGACTTAGTCTATTAGCCCGGGTTCTGATAACCTTTTCAAAGTAATTTCTGACATCGCGACCATTTGCATAATTCTCATCACGATGCTCATATAAATCTGTAAAATAGCTCAGCAAATACGATTCACAGTCATCATTTATTATTTTAAAACATTTTTATTGAATAAAAACTCATTTTCATATCCTTTCTTCAATTATACCGGAAAAATCTCTCAACTATCTACACTCACTATATTATATTTTCGGATAAAATCTTTGCAAGCATGATTCTTCTACATATTTTTAATAATTTCTTCTATTAATCCTTTTTCGTGCTCTTTTGTAAAATCACTAAGCCTATATGACCTGATACGCTCATTTACCATTATAGGTTCAACAAATCCATTCTTAGCAAGAACTGACAATCTATTTATTATTGTTTTATTTGTGACATCAAATTTACGGCTTACTTCAATCGGAGTGAATTCTCTTTTATAATTCTTCATAAGGAACAATAGCAATTCTTTCTCTTTTTCCTTCAGGTAAGAAAGACTTCCTGTTATTTCTTCGAAACTCGAATCTTCTGATAGCTCGCAAACCTTATTTGAATAAAGCTGAACCATCCTAAGAAAATAATTTATCCATATTTCAGGATGAGGCGGCTCGTTTCTACCGGAATAATATAGTGCCGGCAATCCCATTTGAATGGATTCGTAGTATTCACTTACATCATAAGCAAAATACTCTTCCAAAGAACCAATGCCATTAAACCCATATCCGTTAATATCAAGGACATAACCCGAAAGCAGTCGTGCAGTTCTACCGTTACCATCTTCAAAGGGGTGGATTGTAACAAGTTGATAATGAACGATTGCCGCAACTATAAGTGGGTGATCATCTGTTGTATTTACATATTCTACTAATTCATCCAATAATCCCGGGATATCTATATACTCCGGCGGGATATAATCAGGATTTCCTGTTTGTGAATCATACACAGCAAAAAGCACCCCGGGTGGCATAGGACCACGAAATCCTATCTTTTCCTTTGATGCCCCCTTTTCTACATATTGCTGCACATCGAGAATCAATTTTTTAGAAAACGGCTCTTTCCTTTTTGCCTTCTCCTCAAGATAATTTAGTGCCAGAAAATAGTTTCTTACTTCTTGCTCGGGCTTTAAGAAATGTTTTCTCTCATCTCGATCGATCACTTCATCAACCTGTTTCTCAGAAAGCGGATTTCCTTCAATCTTGTTTGATGCATAGGAACTCTTCTTTTTTGAGTTTTTACGCAGCTTGCTCGCAACAGATCGAGACACCTTTACTGTAGAAACTCTATATCTGTTTTTTTCAATTTCTGTTATATACTTGAGAACCTCATTGGTCAGCTTAGCTTTAATCAAGTAAAATCACCTCAAGATTATTATATCAAAAATGACTTAAAATATCCATTAAATTTACACTATTTTTTCACTATTTTTCATCTGCTGAAATATTCACAACCGTAATGTGAATTTTTAAATCGTGAATTTTTAAATTTATATATGTTTTTCTCTTACTATATTTACTTTAATGCACTCTATAAAAAAGTAATATTATTAATTTTTAATATATCACAAGTTTTTCTACAGTATTCCCGTAACCGTATACTTTTTTCCCATAAATACTATCTCATCACCAAGTTTAGCTCCTAAAAAGGCTTTGTGGAGCGGGAATTTTTTTGATTGAATTGTATTTTCATACAAAGAACCATCTTGTTTCTTATATGTAACAAAGCTTCCCTCAACAACCACATTTATATTCTCTTTGGCAACAGCAACTTCATCATCTGCAAACATATTTCTCTTTGATACAGTTACTGTCGATGAACCTTGAGTTTCCTCCCCTATATCATCAAAGGCATCACCACTATCAACTTTTGGAAGTCCATAATCCTCTATAAGCTGTAAAAGTGTCTGAATTTCGGTTATATGTGTCTGTGTAAAATGTAATGTCATATCTCCCGATACTTTTATATCGTAAGTATCAGCTTCACTTCTTGAATCTATATTTTTTAGTGCATATCGGATTTTTGACTTAAACTCCTCTTTATTCATATCCCTTAACTTCTTATAATAACTTGCGCAATTAGGGCAAAGACACATATTCATCTGAGGAAGTTCCATACCAAAATTAGATATCTCAACAGCCTCCACATTATCAACAGGATTCATGCATATTTGACAAAGCGTTATATTATCATCATTTGTATACATGCCAATAACATAGGCTCTTGCATTCTTAGGCGATTTACTGACTCTTATACTTCTCCATACTTCCTTATAGGTTATAGGATCTGCACAGAAAAACTCCTCCCTAACATGCCTTACAAGATTATCTATACTCTTAACCCTATGTATTGGAAAATCTTTTGATATCCATGAATTTGCATCAAATATCTCGTCTTCATGGTCATATGAACTGTCACTGTCAGATACGGTCTTACCAAGACTTCTTGCTAACTGATTAAGAAGAATTATTTTTTCTCTTCTTGGCATACTGTCAACCATAGCAAAAGCATCGGCGGTTGTATCAGCAGCTTTTTCTACAAATCCAAGTATGTTATATGCTTCTTTTACTGGTAGTAGTTGTCCATATATTGTTTCGTCCAACTCATATTTTGATAATTCATTTATTCTATATAGTTTTTCATCCTTGCCATATATCCAACTATCGTACAAGAGTGTATTTAATAAATTTGATTTTTCTTCTTTCTCATAGGGATTTGTTTTTCTATAACTTACATATCCTTTAAGTTTTCTAGCATTTAATAATAAAAGTTTCAGCAAAGCCGCAGACTTCTTTTTTGCAATATCCTCATTAGGTTTTGCAACTATGAATTCTATATTCATTTTCCCAAAGTTTATTTCTGCATTAGGACAAAACTCTCCTTTTGCAATCCAATGAGAATCTCCGTGCCCTTCCTGTTGTCTTTTGCCGTCTATAAAAGGAGTATCAATCACACCCAATTTTTCAAATACATCTATAGACACGCCATTTTCCTTATAAAACTTAATATCTACAAAATTATACCCTGAATAGTATTTCTGTTCACGCAAAGGATTATATAAAGATAAATTCGATAGTGTGATGGGTGCAAAAAAGTCTTTTAGATTAACCCCCTCTTTAGAAATCGGTAAACTTGTATTATCGGGACAATCAAATTCATATACGTCATCATCAGATTCTATCTTGATAATATAAGCATCTTTAGCAAGCTCTTTTATCTCTTTCAGTTCACTTTCACTGTCTACTGACGATATAAGCTGCAATAACTGCTTCATATCTTCGAGGTATTCAGGAATGAAATCATCTTCATTATCAAAGTTAATTCTGTCAGAGTCAGATGCATACTTTCTGAGTATTTTTTCCTTAACAAACTGGAAGTTATTAAACTCTGTAATATGGAATCCATCAATCATAACATCCTTACAGCTATCAGCCACAGAGCGCTTAACTATAGCTGATGATACTATCTGCTTATAATTACTTGATGAAGACAAATAAAGCATTTCCTGTCCATCAACATATGCAGGAACCATCTTGTTATCTGCATTTAATACTATAGGTGTTTCTCTAAGTGTCTCCCAAGCTTTAGGTAATTGCCTTCTTATAGTAGATACATAAGCTCCGCCTCTTGAATACTCAACTCCTGAATCATAATATTTTTCTGTATTATGATTTAAGAATCTGTAAAAATCCAATAAATCCTCAAAATTCTTGCTGTGGCTATCTACAGTTCTGCCACCGATTCGCTTCAGATTAAAAGCCCAGTCTATAAGTCCGAACTGCTTAACCTTAAGATCATCTGTAAGCCAGATGAAATATTCCATAAAGTATGATTCTCTCTCATTATTAATAGAAACAAACCTTGGTACATTATCAAAACTCTCAGCAAAAAGTGGTCTGTCTCTAAAAGTACCTATCTCATGAGGAACAGGTATACGCAAATCTTTTGCTCTAGCATAATCTCCCAAACGATTAGGGAATATAGCTTCCTTTAGGAATACGTTTGTAACCTTCTCTTTAAGCCCCGGAATCGTATTATTCTCTTCTTCATCCTTAAATGCCTGCATCAATGTACGACGAATAAACATCTGAGTAATAAGCTTCTTATCCCTCAGTGTAATCATGGATTCTGCTATAAGATCCCCTAATTTATCAAACAGCGCATCATTAAAAGCTGATGGTGTCATCAGTTTTTCTCTTGATACTGCTGTTTCAAATGAACCATGAATAAGAAACGGAAGATTTGTATTATCTCTCGTAGGGAAATAAACCCACATATCCGTATCTTTCAGTTCATTTATATTATCACCTCGGCTGTTAAGCTTATATGCAACACTTACCTCAGCATCCGTCATCTTCTCATGGTCAAATGTCTTCTTAAATCGAAGATACTTACTAATCTCTTCTTTATCGTTATGACTACTCCCCTCAATCCTGCAAGTCACAAGCCTTTCATCAAGCTCATCTTCTTTGAGGGTAATCATTGCATATTTGTTAGATGCTCTGTCAATCCAAAAAAGATTCCTGATTGAAGAAAGGAATAAAAGTATCTCTCCATTTAAACTTTGGAGCTTATCAAGTACATCTTTTCCCGGTACAGAATATAGTTTTCCATCTTCGTCTTTTTTCTTGAATGGTATAATAATCTTCGTGATATGGTCACTTTCTGTAAACGGAATAAACCCACCTTTCCCCTTCATCCTATCATTTAACAGTCTTTTCTCCATATCGGGAGCAAAATTATCCTTAAGCTCAACCGGCAAAAGATAACTTTCAATCCTGAATGCCTCATTATCAGAATAAATCTCCGGTTGATATGTATATTTGAATACAGACTTAAATCCCATTCCAAACCTGCCTATGGTCTGACCTGAAGATTTATCCTTCGTTCCCATAAGCATAGATGAAACACCTATAACATCTCCTTCATCAAACGGATCACCGTTGTGATAGAAGATAAGTTTGTCCGGATAATATTCAATTACAACCTTGGTCGCATTCTCATCTTCAGCATTCTGCAATAATTCATATACAAAGTGATTACTATCCGAGTAATGTCCTGCAAGAAGTGCTTCGTACTTCTCAGGATGCTCCGTCATAGCATGCCACTCAAATTTGTTATTATCATATATAGATTTGTAATCTATCTTCCCCATAATCCTTCTCCTGTACAGTCTACTCTACATGAAGTATCCCTTTAACGAGTAGATTTGTATGTATGTCAGCCTTTGATATAGTTTCCTGCATTGTTTTTTCCTGATTCTCATAATCAACCTTGAGCTTATTAAGCTGCGAAGTTCTCATACGGATAATCTTTTCATCCGTAGCATTTTGTATCATTCCTCTAATAATAAGCTCTCTCTGGTGGAATGACTGTGATAACTGCTCTATACGGTAATCACACTCTTCTTTCACATCATTTGTATATTTTCCTTTTATCTCCACCCATCTCTTATAGTGAAGCTTGTCCATATCATCCCACTTACTCTCATATGCAGGAGCATCTACACCTACATCAGAAGCATACTGTAAGATTGATAATATATTCTTTTGGACATATTCGTTCTCACTGATAGCCATAAGCTTAATATCCGGTCGAAGTCCAACGTATCTCCATGCATATATAAGAAATTCATAATCTCCTGCAGGTATATCTTCACTTGACACAGATATACCTATCTCACATGGGAACTTACTGCTTTCGTACTGTGCTGCCTGAACAACAAATGGGTGCATCTGTGTGAAGAATGCAACATCTCTGTTATCCTTGGCTGTGGCACTATCAAATGTAACAGATAAAGCCTGCTTATCCGATTTAAGATATGCGTTCCAGAGTTTACTTGCTATATTGTTATTGACAATCTTAAGTTCTTTCAGGTTGTTAAGAAGCATCTGTCTCTTATCAGCCGAGAGCCTCAATGTCTTAATCTCCTGCTTACCTCTCAGATACTCACCTTTTCCAAGGAAATCATCCATAAAGACATTAACCATATTATTGATGCTTTCAGGTGAAATCCATTCATTTTCAGCTTCCTGAACATCCTTATCGGCTATATAATTAGATAGGTCAAATCCAAAGAGAGTCTTCTCATCCTGTTCAAGTTTTCTCATTTCTTGAACTCTCATAACCTCATTATCAGCCATCTTTTCAATCTTCATATGACGTTCTTCTTCCGTAAGTTCGGAACTGAACATAATCTCCATGATCTGATCAGTAATATCTCCAAGTATCTCAGAGCAGTCACCGATGCTGTCCTCAAATACGCCAATCTTACTAAGACATCTGTTATAGATAACAGAATCTATCGTATCATCAGTAATCATGTTATATATCTTAACGGTATCGCTCTTCTGCCCACGTCTGTCAATACGACCTATTCTCTGCTCGATTCTCATAGGATTCCAAGGAAGGTCATAGTTAATCATAGTATCGCAGAACTGATAATCCAAACCTTCGCAACCCACCTCACTGAAGAGGAGCACATCAATCGCATCTTTATGGTCTCTTTCAAGAAGGAACCTCTGTCTCATCCTAAATCTATCCTCATCCGAAACAGAACCATCTACCTGTCCTACCCTTATGCCGTTCTCAACAAGTTTTTTATTGATATATCTTAGCGTGTGACGGAAGGAGCTAAAGATAATAACCCTATTGTTATCCTCTGTCTGCTTCTGTCTTATAACTTCAAGCATCTTATCAAACTTAGGATCATTCTCAGGAAGTTTTTCAACTAACCCGGCTATCTCGTCAGCAAGTTCAAAGAGAGAGTTTTCCTCATCACTATTTAAGGCATAATCATACTCATATAATTCTCCATCTTCCTGAATCTGCCCAAGCCTTCTTTCTACCAGGTCATTAAGGAATGGAGCGAGTCCATATATACAACTTGCAGCCTGACGCATGATAGTACACATCATAAACCTCACACTTCTGCTACCATGAAGCTGCGCAAGAGCATTTGACTCAAATTCTATAAGAGAATCATATAAATCTTTCTGAACACCATTAAACGGTGCCGTAACTGTAATTGTCCTTCTGATACAGAAGTCTTCAATATCTCTTCGTCTTGTACGGTTAATCATCGTATTAAATGAATGAAGAGATTCTATCTTTGTTACAATATCTATCTTTTCCTCTCTTGTTACTTCCTGCTTCTCAAGGAAATTATAGATAGTTTCAAAGTTCGGATGTTGCTGGATAACATTTCTACCCCATTCTGTCGTGAGAATGTTGGCTATCTCCTGCTTCCCCTCTTCCTGCCAGTTTTCGCCCTGATTTCTAACAATACGAAGCAGACTATTTATGTAAGCATTTGGTTCAGACATAGTAGCAAATGTATCTTTATCTATTACAACATCCGGTCGGAGTAAGTTAAGCAATGTATATAAGTCATTCTTACTATTCTGCAAAGGTGTCGCTGTAAGGAATACAACTGCATCGGCATTTCTACAGAACAGCTCTACACCCTTGTAAGCCCATGTATTAGCATTTCTTATATTATGAGCCTCATCTACAATAACAAGATCGAACCTTGGAAATGGATCCAGTTCTTCCAGTCCAAGAGACTTATTTTTCTTATTTGATGTGGACTGTTTTCCTTTTACGGAATCTTCTCCAAAAAGTGAATAAGGAATAATAGTCTTTTTATGTCTGTCAGGCCACTCGCCATCTCTATCTGTCTCAGATATAGCTTCTAGGAGCTGACTACCATCCAACTGTGTGAAGTCCTCATCAAATCTCTTCATTTCAAGTTCCCACTTACGTTCAGCGACAAGTGGTCTTGGACATATGATAAGTACGGAATTGACACTTGATCTTGCTTCAAGCTCTTTTAAGATAAGACCTGCTTCAATAGTTTTACCGACGCCTACATCATCAGCAACAAGAAGTCTTGGACTGTCTGATTTAATCATCTTAAGCGCTGGTCTGAACTGATAAGGTACAAAATCAATTCTTGCCGAATTAAGCGAATAAAGGTTAGTAGAACCCGGATTATATATCTGATATGCGGTAAGAGCTGCTTTAACATTTTCTAAGCTTAAGTAATCCTTCGCCTCTGATTCCTGCTTAAGCTTAATCTGCTCTCGATAGAAGGTACGAACCGCACCATCAATAAGTACAGAGAACTTATCTCCGGACACACCAATAACAGCACCTATCTTACTCTCATCACTCACAAGAGTAACAACGCTGCCGGCTCCTATTTCTGTATTAACAGTATTTACATCTTTAACCTTTGATGCACTCGGAGTTTCAAGCTTTTCCTGCTGAATGTCCTTTTCATCCTCAACATCATATATAAACTCATCAAGTTTTCTGGTTTCGTCATACTTTGCCCCAAAAGCACCCAAAAGCTCAATGATTACATTTACATCATCCTTAACCTTCTGCTTTGTAATATCATTAGGTGTAATATGTGCCCAGCTATTACGAACCTCCTGCATTTTACGGATATATCTACGCTCTCGGTTGTTAATGAATATATATCCCGTTATCACAAACCAATTTCGATCTAATATCCTAAGTATGGCAGCAAGGTCAAGTCCCTTTATGTCATGAATATTGTTAGCTATTACTGTTTCTCTCTGTAGGACACTCAAATGATTCATTACCAGATCATCCCACCAGTTATTAGTTATCCTTGGCAGTGTATTACTCAGCCAGTCTCCCATCTTCTCAGATAACTGAAACATATATTCATTCATTTTGCTGATAATATATGCATCTGTCACGTCTTTTGCACCTCCCGCTGTATATCGCCTACACGATATCTATCTCATACTTGTACTTCTTATATACCTTCTCTTCATCATCCATTTCAGCAAGTACAAGGTAGTAATCTTTACCTCTTACATAGTTTCCACTCTTAAGAGTAAACTTCTCTACTATAAGTCTGTCCTTCGCATCTGTTGAACGCTCCTTTGCTATAATCGGAACATCAAATGAAATCTTATGCCCATCCTCATCCGTAAAGAACGCAACTAAAGACTTTGGCTTTATTACATCCGTAACTGCTTCCATCTGCATAAACTCAAGTTTAAATGTTGCTTCTGTGATTTTATAGTTAAATGCGGATAGTTCAACATTTACATTCTTTGTTGCCTGATATCCTTTTGCTGTTTTTACCTTGATAACCGGCACAATCATTTCCTGGAGTGATGAACCACCATGTACATAATTCTGTCCGCCACCTCTTGAACTAATAATATCAGCCCCTACCGGCGTAGATACATATAACTTATTCAGCGCACTAAGATATACAAGGCTACGACTTATGAGAGCAGCTTCTCTCATCTCCTGAGTTGAAAGCAGATATCTCTTATTGACAAAGGACACATCACTATTATCAGTCTTTATCTTGTCACTTTCTACAAGCTTATCTCTCTTATATATAAATCCATGATCTGCTGTAACAAGAAATCTGGTATTGGATACATATCCGGTAAGATTCTTTATAAGTTTCTGAATCTCAGCTATAGCTTCCTGACATGCATTAAATACTTCATTTTCTGTTGGTTGCTTTTCGCCTCTTGCATCTATCTGGTCTTGATAGATATATACAACATCCTTATCTTGGAACATATCTCTAATCTCAGACTGTTTAGCCTGCATAACAGCATCGAACTTATAGCAAGCCGAACGTGATACATGACTTTGAAGTATCTTCTGTCTTTCTTTTAAGTCATTACCACAGTGAGAACCATCCACATGTATATCAAGTTCTGCTGATACTTTTATCTCCTTATTAGGAAGAAGCGAAGCCATTCCGAGCGTAGTTTCTGAAGGAAGCACCGAAAGCATATGGTTCATACTTGCATCACATTTAGGATCAAGCTCAAGATTCTCATAAAGCTCTCTTGCACACTCATATCTCATACCATCAGATATGATTACAATTACTCTTCCGGAACGACCATCCTCTTTCATAAATGGTCTTACATATGTTTCAAAGAATTCACTTTCTCTATCTCCAGAATATGTATTATATGCATCATCCGTAAGACTCTGATTCCACTTATAGGAGAAATCATTTAAGTATTTATTTGTGTATATATTCTCGACAAGTTCTCTTATAGTCTCAATATTTTCAGTCATTCCAATCCTATCAAGATAGTAATAAAACTTACGGTAATGAGTATCTATAAGGTATGTATTGCTTGTATAATCTTCAACTACTTCCTTTATAGTAGGCTTATATTCAAGTAAATCTACATTCTTAAGAACTGAGTATCCGTGATATAACATCTGATACCACTCTTCATACTGTGCAGCATAGTGATAGCAATTCTTCATTCTGCTCTCACATATATCCGGTATACTCATGCCTGCAATCTTTTCATCAAGCATTCCATCCTCTATCTTGGATATAATCCAGTCAATCAGGTTATCATCAAAGTCTTTAAATGCATCTGATGCAACCACATTTTCAAGAGGAATATCCTTTATGAGCTTCGATACTTTTATTTCAGAGGCAAGAAGTTCTGCTGCTTCATCATAGAATACTTTCGTCTCATCGTTATTCATAAGGTTTTTGACAAAAACAACACAGTCATTTGCCTTAGCAGACAGGAACTGTTTCCATACTTTAGGTATATTGCCAAGTGCTATCGTATCAAGATATGTAATAACAACACTTGCAAAGAATGATTTAATATTTGGAGACGCATCCTTATATCCATAACTCTTTTCAAGCTTATTCCAAAATACTGAATCTATCTTATAATGCTCCATCTTACTGATGATGGAATTGTCCTCAAATCCTTCAAGAAGAACAGCCTTGGCAAGTTCCTCGATGCTTAATACCTTTATGCCTGCAAGTACGCACATTATTCCTAAGTCAATATTATCTACCGAATAATCTGTAATACCATAAGCCATAAACTTCTTTACATTGCCCGAACTCCAGAATCTCTTATACTTCTTAATCTCATCCTGGAATTCATTTGGAATATTCATATCTCCCATAAGCTGAACCAGCTTATCTGAATAAAAATGCTCAGAATAATAGAACATATCAGCTAAGTGGTTTACTCTATCATCAGGGCGTGGAAAAGGAGCATACAGAAGATAGTTTGTCTCTGTATCATTCTCTTCTATCTGAAGTTTAGTCTCAAACCAGTTATTTTCAGTAACCTTCCATAGCTTGCTATTGCCATCAAACTGGATACTGTCGATTTCATCTATGTACTCCGCATCCTCGTCATACCAGAAAACAAGCTTACGTCCTTCTCCGTTTAGAAGTTTATTGATTTTGCTTTGTATTTCTTGTAAATCCATACAATCACACCTCTGCCTGAACTATATGTCCAAAATTAAGCTCATCCTGAAGTAATCCATATACATATGACGGGCTTTCTCTATACAGCCCAGTCTCAATATCTATAAGCTTCTCATATAATTGCGAGTCATATATAATACGCATAGCAACATCATACTCTATACTCTGGGTCTCTGTTAGCATTTCAACAAGATCCTGCACCATATATTCAATCATTTGCTGCTCTTTACCCATAAATCAATCACTCACCTTTCTAAGTAAACTAATAGCCTTCTGTGTATGGAAAGAATACTGATTGGTAGTTTTCTTATAAATCATGCCACTGAGCATATTTTCAAATGTGATAACCCCATTCTCGTACTGTCTGAACAAAAGTGCCATATCATCATCTGCAATCGGTCCTATAACTATGTCATATTTATTGTCAAAGTTACATTCAGAATTCGAAAAATCAGTAAATTTCTTACTTCTATTGTTTCTAACAAATCTTGCCCATTCTTCTGATGTCTCCGTACCAAAATCCTTAATGTTTAAACCTTCCATCTGCATAAAAGTGTCATCAATCTCATATACATTCAAGACAGGTAAACCACCATAGATACGTGCAACACGATTAGCCATTTTCTCAGCTTGTTCTTTCATAACCGTGAGGTAAAATCCCTGTCCAAAATCCTTATAAGGTCTGCACATAGCAAGATTTATCTCTTTTATATCTGTATTACTTCCATGATATAATAGCATCAGTAACCACCTCCATTGTTTCTGCAAATCATAGTCAAATCTTCAACAGCATCATCTATACTAAGAGTATGTTCAATATCATAGTGCTCCTTTATAAACTCTATCCCTTTATGCTCATACAGATAGTTAAATGCTTCTTTAGATGCAATATTAAATTTGTTAGCAAACTCATTTACACAGACCACTGTATAGTTGATTTTTTTCTTTAATTCACTCATGGGCAAACCTCCTAAAACATACAATTTCAATAGCTACAATCCACACTTCTATTCAAATTAGAAATTTATAGTATATCCATAATCAATCACTCTACAACAACAGTTTTTGCTTAATTATCATCAAGGCAAGGGATAAAAGCATACAGGAGATAATTAGTCTCTGTATCTCTTTCTTCTAGCTGAAGATAGGATTCAAACCAGTTATTCTCAGTGACCTTCCATAGCTTGCTATTGCCATCTAACTGAATACTGTCAATCTCATCTATGTACTCTGCATCCTCGTCATACCAAAAAACAAGCTTACGTCCTTCTCCATTTAACAGATTATTTATTTTATTTTGTATCTCTTGTAAATCCATAAATTATCACCTACTATATTTCATCTTAAAGGACATTGTGAATACAAAACATCAACACCTTTAATGTAATTATTAATGTATTTTTCTAATATACCATCAACATAAACCGATCTTGGTCCAACGATAACCTGATTTATAAGTCCATCTGGTATTTTGTCATCTTCTTCATCAAACAAGGATAATTTACGATATTCTCTAATGCCCCAATTTTCCATTTTATAAAAAATTTCATTATTCGAAAACGGGACTTGACAAAGCCTAATCTCTCCCTCACGTTGAAATGATTCATGCTTATAAACTGATGAAGAAATCCAAATATCTCTGAAAATATCATCTATATTTTTATCTGAATCAAAAGTATGTCCCTCATTAAGATAAGTAAATAATTCCACATACATTGGGTCATTTACCTGTTTTGGTCCATAAATAACTTCCTGAAGAAAAGCTTTTCCTCGAATTAAATCAGACAGCTTTTCCCGATCAAAGACAATGCATACACCTTGTCCATTATTCGCATATCTTTCCCACTGTGCAGCATCATCTTTAAATTGTGAAAACGAAAGAGCATATACACTCTCATTTTTAAATTGATTTTCGTATTTGGAAAACAAAGCATCAATATCATTATCTCTATCACAAAAAGTATTTTTTAGTTCCAACATTAGAGAATTAATATAATGACTCATTTCTGACTTATCATTCATTGCTTTCACATTCGATAGCCATAATTCTCCATTTTCTAAAATACTTCCAAGAACTTGATGTGTCGTATAATGACAAACGAAATTTCTATCGTCATTCATACATCATCACCTCCAGTTATATCTTTGCCAATAAATCTATAGTTTGTTTCCTTTCTCCTTCTCCACCAACTTCAACACCTTGGAATTTCGCATAATTCACCTTCACTCCATCATCGAGATCAATATCTATCCTTTGTATTGCAACATGGGATAACGCCTGATAATATGGTTTTATCTCTGCAAGCTGCTTGATATACTTATCTCTTTTTCTTGTATTAGCAGCTCTATCTACAGCACTTTCGGTATTGGCAATAGCATATTCGGCATTCTTCAACGATGCTTCTATTGCATCCTGAGCTTTCTTTAAATAAACTGAACGAATTAGCCCTACCGTATCAGGTGTATATCTATGCATGTATATAAGGCACTTAAATCCATTTTGCTTTCCGGAATCAAAGAGCCAATAAATTGGTCTCTTTCCAGAACCAGTAACTGAATATGTACTACAGTGATCCTTAAAAAAGTCATTCAAGAAGTAGTTTCTTATCACTTCTCTTGAAGTATTTCCTTTATTACCAAGAGCTTTTGCTATATAGGTTAAATTGCTTTCCAGTGACTTATTTCCATATACAGTACGAATGAACTCTACAAACCTTGTTACTATATCATCATCGAAATATTCTTCATCTGTTATAGGAATAATAGCATCATCATCTGCTGCAAATGCTGTATATTTAGATGAGTCAAACTCACCACCTGCATATACAAGTCCTGTTTCATCAAGCGAATATCTACCAAACATGCAACCTACTGCAAATGATATTAAAGACTTGATATCTCTTGTAAAATCGGCTTTACGTACAGTCACATCCTTTTCTTTGACTTCTGATGTCAATTCATCCTGCAGTCCATAAATATCAATAAATATTCTATTAAGCTCTTCTTCATTCTTCTTTAGCTGAATAAATCTTTCATTACTCTCATTCAACCAGAGATTAAAACATTCGACTAAATCAATATTATCAATATCATTAAACAGTGTTCTGTTTTTAGGGATAACCGAAAGCAATGGATGTCTTAGGAAATCCCATGAAATTTCAAAAGAATTCCAATCATCTCTTGATAGATTGATACAATTATTAACCAAATCTTCGACATCAGTTTTATAATTATCGTCCATTACTAAAGGCAAATCCATGATATCGTGAACTTGGAAATTTAATGTCGGATTCTTAATTTGCAAAAGATTATTAACAACTTTACTTGTCAAAAAGCCTAGTACATAATATCTATTTTGGTCTATGAATCCTATTGGTCCAGCGTCACCAAATAAACTCCCTTCAACCACTTCTCTAAAAGCTATTTGAGATGATGTGATTCTCCCCCAAGTTATTCCTTTTTTAAAATAGAATTGAGGGTCTCTTAATCTATAATTTTTTACTTTATTACGAATTCCAGCTCCGTTATCTTTTAAATCAACTATCTTTACATTATTTCCATACCATTTTCTAAAATCACCACCACTATTAAGGGGAAACCATTTATAATCTCCCATATCCACATATGATGAACAATTAAATTTAATCTTGCCTATATCAGGTTCAAACCAGAGTCTAATAAACTCATCACTTCCAGTCATTATCCCAGACTTACATTCCATGTAATTACTAATAGGTTTTTGTTCAAAAGCACGTAGCGAGTTCTCTGAAGCCCAAAATGCGATAGGTGAACTTGCAATTCTATTAAAATCGCATTGTTTTGATTCAAAATAATAGCCACATTGAGGATCTTTTATTGCTTCTAAGACTTTGTCTTTCTGAACATTCATCCCGCCTTTAAACTCAGTCAATCTAAAATATCCACCTTTTCCATCACCCATGTTTTTACCTAAAACAAACGAACATATCGGAACTGTCGCCTCTTCAAATGCGGAGTACTCCATTTGAATAAGAGTAACAATTCTATTGTTTTGTATGATATTCTGTCTTAATTTTTCATAAGTTTGTATAAACATCCATACAAAAGGAGTCATAAAACCAGAATAACCATCATCTTTACATAATTGGATATTATTCTCGATAAAGACACTATATAAATCACTTGCACAATCTTTGTAATTATCAATAATATATTTTTTTAATTTTGTATCAAATTTGTTCATATATGGTGGATTGGTAACTACTGCAGCATATTTTTTACTCATAATATTTGCCTGCCCCGCAAGTGCAATTAGTTTTTTTATATCTGGTTCTGCCATATAGTTTTCAAATGAAATATCATGCTCATTAAGCCAATCTTCACAGTAAGTAATAAAGTCCTTATATCCATTGTTTTCAACTTTTAATATAGAACCATATTCTTTTGCATCGTAAAAAGTATCATATAAATAATTGGCAATAGTCTTATTCTCTTCATTCATCCATTCAAAAGATGTTTTTTCAATACTATTACTTTCTTCAACAGAATAAACAGAAGGAAATATTTCTCTTGTTAATATTCTCCTATCATACTGTCTTGCCTTCATGAGTACCGCAAAATAAGACAACTGGTATGCACGTTGATCAATATCCAATCCATATAAATTATTTTTCAGAATTGACTTTATTGCATCCCTTTCACTATATCCACACTCCTCGTAAATCATCATCAATACTTCTATTGAATAAACAAGGAAATGCCCTGACCCCATACAGTTATCTAAAACACTTATATCTTCCGGCTGAATCTTTTCATCTATATGATTAATCTCTCCGCTTTGGGGTTTCACAAAATATTCAAGTTTATCTACAAGAAAACTCTTCGGATTTCTTTCAACCCAATATCTTCCTATAGAGTTATCGACAATATATTTAACTACCCAATCAGTAGTAAAAAGTTGTGTAGCTGCAGGGATATCTTCTTTTTTTATCGCTCCTCCTTTTAGTGCACTAATAACTTTGGTTTTAGGTTCAGTATTATAATATTGATAAAGCCAGCCTATTATTTCAACTTGACCTTCTTTATCAACATTAAAATCATCTTCCGAAACATCATCCACAAGCATACGAACAACACCATCACTTGTATAAGATATATCAAGCAACAGTTCCATATAATCGTCTGTTTTCTCAAAAAGTCCTGGTAGTATCTTATTTAATTCATTACACTGTTTTACAAAGAGAAGCTGAAATGCATCATCAAACCTATTATCATCCTTTGCAGCTTGAATCTTATCTATCTCATCAGCAGACAGATTCAAATCCACATCAAGAGCATGAGTAACAATATCTGGTGTAGAGCTTCCGGTCTCTGAGGATAAAACTCTAACCCTTGTAGGAAGATAATCATTTACTTCCATGAACCTGATTGCAATAAGTCGGTTAAACCAAGTATATGCAGTTTCTTCAATAACCTGCTCAAAGCCTTTTTCATTTATCACATTAACAAGATTAGAACGCATCTTAAGTTCTTTACTATAAAGACGGATTTCATCTCCTGCTATCGTCTTATATACCTCGAAATCTGCACCCTTCTGAATAGGCTTACTGCATTCATCTATTGTTATCCCATACATACCTGCTTTTTTGATAGCAGATTCTCTAAGTATCTTTCTTGAATCTATTGCAAAGTTTTTAATCGCAGTTTTATCCATTCCACTTCTCCATTTCCTATCAGCTAAGTCTGATAATCGTGTCTTTGCCCAGCTTACTCTTTAATTCTTTTCTTACCTCTTCTACAAAACTGTCTATATCCTCTTCTGTTCTAATTGTGTAAGCCTTATTTCTTGTAAGTGTCCTCATCGTAACCGAAACTGTTCTCGGTGGTGTTACCTTTACTACAGGAGGAACATCAGCTGGATGCGTATCATCCCCTTCTTTTTCAGGCTTTTGCTGACTCTTCTGATAAAAGTCTTCCTCAGTGTTAATCTTGTTCAGGAATATAGTAAGAAGGGCATTGCTCTCATTTGGTATTCCATTTAACGCTGCTATGTCATTAGTTGTTTCAAGCTTCTTTATCAGGTCTCCGAACTTAGTATCAACTTCTTTAATAAGTCTGTCAGAATAAGGTCTTCCTTCCGGAATAGACTCCTTAGCAATTATCTGATCTGCTTCCACACCCGGTCTGATAACCTCTGCATCTTTATCAAGTAGCTCTGTGATAGCAGCCGCAAGCTTGTTTGCATATTCTTCCATCTTGGAGATATGGCGATATGGCTTTTCTACATGCTTTATCTTTCTTATCTGCTCAGCATTCTCAATTATTTCTGCATCAGCTATATAGTTCTTACTTTTTTCAAATATTGCATAAGCTTTGCAGGCTTTTAGATATATAGCTTTCTGTGAACCACCAAGGAACTTCTCAAGATCTATAAGGTCTTCCGATAATTCATCAAAATCATCAAACAGTTCATCTACCCTCTTATAGAAAGTCATAGGATCACTTATTCCATACACGTCATCAATAAGTCTGATTGCCTTTTCTATAACCGGCTTACCGGGAAGTTCTGAACCCTCTCCATATTCTTTTGCAAGCGTTCCAAGAAGATTCTGTTTCTTGTTTGTGCAGTTAGTTCTAAAATCACGCATAAGAGAATCTGTGTCATCCGTCATTACGGTTCTATTAAAGAAGTCCTTAATAACATCTTTTACAGATTTCACCCATTTAGGATTCGGAACTGCCTTAATCTCAAGAAGTATCTTTTCTCTGTATTCTCTCTTGGTTATATACTTATAAGCCTCATCTGCCGGTGTACTTGCAGGACTATATATAACGCTGTTCATCTTAAGAGATATAGAACCATTCTTATATAGCTTGGCTATAAGGTACTCTATATCCTCTTCTGTATAACCATAAGGAGCTATCATATACTTATCAAAAGCCTGCTTTATTGATAACTTAGCTCCAGTTCTGTTTGCATACTGTACTGTAGCTATTAAATCATTTAGAGCATCTACATCTATATCCTCTTCTTCTATACCGTCTAATGTAAGCTGTGTCTTAGTGGCACGAAGAAGCTCTAAAATATCAGCCTGAGTTTGTTCAGACTTCATATCATTTATTTTGCTATACTGAGATTGTATAAGCTTAGCAAAAGCTTCATTTATCCTTGCAGATGCATCCTTGGAATTAGTTGATATTTTAGCTCCATGCACATATATATCAGCTCCATCAAGAGAAAACTTTATATAATCCTTTATACGCTTTGCCTTCTCTGTTCTCTCTTTTCTCTTAGCAGCAGAAATCACATCATAATCTACAAGATTTGTGTAATCAGGCTTGTTAAGGAATGTTTCTATCTTCTGCATATCTTCGATTTCCGAAAGATATGGATAAGTATCTGACAATCTTACGATTACGCTCTTCTCTCTTGTGGACATTACTCCAAGAGCATATTCATCTTCTTGACCACTGTAAGCTGTAAGAATATGAAGTCCAATAGCTCCGGTCTGATTCGTATTTCTATAAAATCTGTCATCTATCTGCTGATTAAATGAGAATGAATGTCTGTTATCGTATTTATATTTATTATTTGTGAATACAAGCAACTCTTCAAATACAACTCTTGCTGTGTAATTAACCACATCGGAAGGATCCACATGGATAGAACGGATAGCATTTTCTGCTTCCTGCTCTTCATTGGTAAGGAATATATATTTATCCCCATTCTTCTGTACGAGGAGTTCATCACACAATACTCTGAGAGACTTCTCAATCTTTTTCTTTAATTCAAGCGTATCCTCTGACACTGAAGAAATCATTAGAGTTGTAAGATTCTCAACATTGCCATCAAAATTGTTTACATGCTTTATCATAAAAAGAACCTTAAGCAGCTCCACATCAAAAGCGTCCAGTCTGGAATTTCTCGCAGCCTGAGTAATAACTATCCTATGTGTATGATCTATGAAATCGTCTAATGCGCTGTAAAAAGCATTGAATGGAATAAGAACACCTTCATCCTCATCCTTATATTTTTGAGCTGCCTCCTTAAAGAGTGCCAGCATTGAACGCTCGCCATCTGCGAGGTGCTTTCCGCTTGAACTATACTGTCTTACTGATGTAAGGACATTTCCAAGCAGTTTAAACTGATATGGAATAAATGGATATACTTCAACAAAATCGTCTGCATCCCTATATAGAGGCATATCTGGTGTTCCGGAGCTAAATGTAATAATATGCTTAAGAGTGTCTCCATGTTCACTATAAAGTGCTTTAAGTACACCAACAGCCTTATCATCTTTATATAGAATACGCTTACGAATAACCTCATCAACATTAGCAGATGACAGAGCTATCCTTGTATCAAATCTACCCTGAATCTTAGAGAAATCATCACTCATAGTTTTGGTAATAGAATCAATATCCTGCTGACTTGTTACTATAACCCAAGCCTTTCCTCTACAGGCTGTACCTAAATCCTCAGCAACAGTCTGAAGATTAACCATAAGTTTACTATCATCAGCTATATACTGACCTATCTCATCTACAAGGAATAATATGTGATGATTGCTTCCCTTGCTTTCACAGTATCTTCTTACATAATCCGCAAACTTTTCTATAGATAAGCTATATGAACTCTGTGCATTTTCTGCCCAGTTCTTGGCTTCGCTTTCGCTCATAATACCAAGAGATACTACCGACTCAATAATCTCATCTTGAATAAAATAATAATCCTCTCTTGACTCTTCCCAAGAAGAACCATTTACCTCTGCAAACTTCTCTTTAAACTCTTCATATCTGCCATCCAAATCAAGTTTTCTTTCAAACTCAGCAAGGAATGGGATCGAGCCACAATAACCAAGATGATCATTAAATACTTTCATAAATACATCTTTAATTGCTTCTTTATTCATCTTAGAGTCGGATTCACTCTTAGAATCTATATTGAAGAGAATTACATCTGTATCATCTGCAAGCGATGATATATTATCAATCTTGTCTGCAAGGCTCTTATCCTCTACCTTTACACCATCCATAAAGAAGCTTGCAGCAGTCTTTTCAGAACCGTTCTCATCGGTAACAGTTTTATTTGAAAGTATGTAAGACAGAATCTTCAAGAAATGCGACTTACCACTTCCAAAGAAACCGGAAATCCACACACCCATCTTATCAGTCTTTCCATCAATGCCTCTCTTATATGCATCAAAGAATCTTGACATATATTTTGACAGTTCAGAAGTCACAACGTATTCTTCAAGCTCCTGATATACATTTTCTTCATCGGCTTGTCCAACCTTGATTACTCCCTTTATATCTCTGTCTATACCCTTATAAAACATATCTTGAATCTTCATTTGTAATCCTCCTAATCCACTAACGGAAATGCTCTATAGTAGTTTCCATCATTGATAGTTCCGAACAGTTCAAGTGTCTGCCCATTCCATCGCCCAGGATAAAACATAACAACCGGAACCTTATCAAGTACCTGATGTAAATTGTTAAGTACATTATGCGATCTGACGAAAGGAAATGCTTTTCCTACGCCGGTCAGAAAGACAACCGACTTATCAGGTGTGTTTTTTACTATATGATTGACTATCAGATTATCATCATTTGTAAGTCTGAGTAGTTTTCCTACAGCGTTATATAAATAATCCTGCCCCTTAGTTTCTTCAAACTTTATACACTTATCTATATATCCTCTTTCTTCAAGGATACCTATGATTATTTTATACAAGTCAAATTCTACTATCTGGAAGCCGTCAGCATCTTTGTTGTTCTGCTTTTCCAATGCCTTAATCTTTTCTCTTACCACAAGCTCATCACATGGCTCATAGTCAAATACATAATATCGGACTTCATTTGCCACACCCTTGTTAGCAAGAAAATCTTCATCTGATATTCTGTCCCATATCTTATCGAGTCTTTCTCCTAAATCCATTTACTTACTTCTCCATTTCATTACGGTCCGCGCTGAACAGACGTCCACTGTACACTTAGCGCCCTGTCAGTGCGTATAAATATTTTTCCATATCATTTGCCACCAGTTCTTGTCTAAGTTCCTGCTCTATATAAGGCTTGATTACTACCTTTTCAGACTTAGATACTTCTGAATTCTTAAGTAGCTGTGCCTCAAGCATATATTTCTGAAAGGTCTGTTTTAATTTCTTGATAGCACTATCTGTCCACTTGGCACATACATCACTTTGCTCCTGCTTACTACGAAAGAAAACATTTAAGTCTGAATCTTTAAGTGTCTCTTCTTCCATTCTTATCTTTTCTCTGAAAACCTCATACATAAGTTCAAAGAAAAGCCTGTCCGTTGCCATGATTGATATAATCACTATCAGCTTTGATGTCATAATATCAGCATCGGATATCATATACCTTAATGATTCCGGAAGACTCATAATACGTTTGCTAATAACACTAAACTCACGATTCAATCTATCCTCTGACTTCTGCTGATAGAGATTATCGGAAATGACAATATTCTTTACTTCATCTATGCTCTTATCTTTTAATAACTTGACTGTTTCCTTTGTTTCTATATACCAAAATAGCTTGCTTACGCTACCTGCACTATATTCCATACTATCATTCATCCGTCCGTCTTTTTATTTCTTAAACCATTCTCTTTTTTTATAAAATTCGACTTTTATATTATATCATAAACCACGATAAATATAAACTATTTTTCTAAAGAAAACTTTATATTATTTTCATTAAAATTACAGACTTTCCTCTCGCATTTGATCCTGCGTCAACCATACAGTTTCACCCTGAACAGGAACTGATAGTTTCACTTCCCTATCTTTTGTTTCAAAAAGAACTATTTCACTAATCAATCGTATTTTTCCCTCTTACCTTTCCAAAATCCATGCTGCACTCTTCGTAATATTTGCAGAATAAACAAAGCCCGCTGCATTTCTTATTAGGTCTAAGCCACAGCATTATCCTTCTTATCATCTCTTATCTCCAATCGCCGATTGCAAAGCCAAGAACCACAAGAAACTGAATAAATAAACTTTTCATCAACCTAAACATCATTATCATAACTATAAAAGGTAAGAAAGCTATATAAAAGAAGTATTTCATAATAATCACGCTCCTCGCTTAATCCAAAGACTACTTATTTCTTATTTCCAATATTTACAATTCCAATATATCAAAACCTCTGTCCGTTTATTATCCCTCAAAGCCAAAAAACATAAAGGGCAAAAATCCTGGCTTACGCGCAGTTTGACCTTGAAATTAAAATTCTTTGTGATTGCAGAATTTGCAACCGAGATACTTAACCTATGTGATATGAGCCACATACGTTTTCTCCTTGTTTACCTTGAGAAAAAGTTTATCCTCAATATAGGGAATGATGTTTAGCAGTGTACGCCCGGCATTCTTTCTGCTTTTACAGAAAATTATAAACACTTGTTTGGGCTTAAATGTAAAAAGATTGCATAATACGCAATCTTTTTAGCCGATTGTTGGCAATATATTTGCGTATATGCAATCTCCGAAAAATACTTCTTATTATTCTATCCTATCTTTGCGTATATATCTTATATTATAGCTTCTCTATCATACATGTATGATGCTTATATTCAGAAGAATTTAAAATCACAATTACTTTATTTGCATTTGGAATGAGTTTTGACATCATTTCATTAAAATCAATTGCAGTTTCTTGCTGTCTTAGCAATTCATCAATTATTACATTATATCCATGTTTCTCTCTCAAGCAATTTGCAAAGCCAATTACCTTCTCATTAAAACTAATACCCTCATGTGCATAGCTAATTGCCACAACATCCGTTAAATCCAAATTCCTATCTCCCCTATAATTTATGTCATTGCATTTGTATTTATCTGTTCTATAATCATTCATATATCATTCCATACCGTAAGATCACTAAACAAATACGATGATTAAACCTTTTTTAGCAGCACCCTGTACCAAACAATTCTAAACTTCAAGCAATCTGTATGGATTTCCGGCTACTTCCTCCTTTAATATATCCAATACGGCTTCTCGTGATTCCAGATAAAGATCCGTATCCTCATCCATCAAAGCCGCATATACTGTTGTCTTGATCAAAAACTCGACAGCTTCATTCCTAGAACACTCTTTATCGTTCATAATGTATTCAACAAGAAATGCCGCTATATTTCGCATAGCCTTTTTCTGATCAGCACCTGTAATCATTATCCAATCACCTGCCTTTTCACCTTGTCAAAGCTCAAGGTGTTCACTGCCTCCGGGGTTCTGAAAAAGTACTGTTTAGGTAAATTCTCCGGCTTTAACTCCGCAATTACCTTATCGCATACTTCATCGGAATACCCTGATTCTTCCAGTTCATCATAGTATTCATTGATAATTGTAGTTGTTTCAGCATCCGCTGTAGGGCCTATCACAATATCATAATCATGCATACAACCATTACATTTACGGTTTTGAAGGATAAAGCGCAACCACTCCTTATCAGCTTTTTCAAATACCTTAACCTTTAATCCAGCCGTTTCTTCACTAAACAGAAGATTATATCTGTAGGCTACAATCGGCTGTATCTTTATTCCCTTTTTGTTTTTGAGAAAGCTTTGGCGTTTCTCTGCGATGCTCTTGTTTCTGATTGCAAGCCTCTCCGCATGTGAAAGAACTGCGGTGGCATAGAATCCTTTGCCAAAATCCTTATAACCTTTTCCGGCTGATACATCTATCTCCTCAAAATCATATATCGTTCCATGATACAAAGGCTTCAACTAACTCTACCTCCCTGCATTTCTATATAGTCCTGTAAATCATCGATAATGCCCTGATTCCCGGTAGAATTGTAATTTTCATAGCAAACATCAATATAACTCAATACATCATATTTCTTGAGCAGATCCGATAACTCAGAATATGTTTTCTTCCAAGCTTCTGCTAAAACCGGTATTAATACCAACTGCATATTAAGTACTTCTTTATCTCTCATACTCATAACAGAAGTCCTCCTTAACATCATATTTCTCATGTGTTTGCAGTTTTTAACTGCTCAACATCTGCCTTAAATTCCATAAGTTCCAAGACATACTCTGGCATTTTACGTTTTCCTGCTTCCCAGTCAGTAACAGTCCTGTACGGTATATTATAATAATCACAAAATTCTTTGCGATTCATTCCCATATCTGTTCGTAATTTTTTTATCTCATTCGCTGTATCCATATCGTATCACCCATTTCTATCAATACTATAATAGCACTTTTAACGCATTGCATCAATATAAATCCAAAAAAAACCACACACACGATCTAAATATGTGTGGGGTGTTTGGCTATCAATTAGCGCCAAGCCACTGTCTAGCAAAATCCACCAGCTTTAACACGCCTTCAGAACCATTCAAATCCATATCTATGGCAGTTCTTGAATCCGATCGAATCTCGTCCGGATACTGAGCATCATATGCCGGTTTCATCACTGACCGGTAGAATGCCTTAAACTCATCCAATCCTGCCTTCTCAGTTAAGTCTGTTTCCTTAACTTTCTGCTGAAGAAGCTCTATCAACTCCTGATTGGTCGCTACACTTGTCACAGCTGATGCACTTGCAGGTCTCATTCCAACGAGCTTTTCCATTGCATCCTTCGCTGCCTCAGGAATAGTTTGCTTCAGTCCCCAATACTGTCCTGCCGATTCATCATCATTCTTTACATAATTGGATTTTGATATCAAATCATTATTGTGATCGTTCAGCCGATTATTATATTCCTTCATTGCTTTGACTATAACCTTCCGTTGATCCTCAAGGCGATCTCTTTTTTATCACTTCTATTTCAGCTTTCATATATTCATTTTCAGCCCTTAATCGGATTAGTTCTTCATACTCTGTTTCAGTAATTCAGCCGGAACTGTATCATAGATATTCGATAACCGTAGTCTCTTATCCACAACTTCATACTGCGTAAAATCCATTTTATATAAATTAATTATATCTTGTCAAAAATACAACTCTAATAGTACAATTTTTGTCAAAAGTTTAATTGTAATATATGTTTATTTGTCAAAATTCTTCCTGTTGGTTTTTCAACTATCTACAATTCCAATATCAAAAACCTCCGTTTATTATCCCTCAAAAATGTAGAAAATCTTCCGTTATATCCTTAAAAATACCCTCCTTCAAAACATGCAACATAATATATGTTCAAATTTGAAAAGAGGGTATTTATAGGTATTTTTTATCTATTTTTCATTCTGTATCCTGATTGTTATACGTTAGTGCGTACATTAAGACCTGTCGCTGTAGCCCTTTAGTTCGTCTGCAGACTCGTTAAGCTCTTACCCGTCCTGCATCTCCTGCTCTTGCAGCCTCGATGTTTGCATTTAGAGCCGGAAGGGAGGTCTGTGCAGCAACGCTATTTATAAGCTCCGTTATAGATTTTTACTCAAAATTATAAAATTCTTTTTCATCCATAACAACTACAGAGCCATCTTCGTTAAATACTATATGAACATCGCCATCGATATCAAGACTCATATGATACAAGGAATATGTTGTTTTCCCGTCTCTGCATACTGATATAAAACGGATTTCAAGCTCATTCATCAAGTCTTCCTTTGAAATCATTTCGCCATAACTTGTTTTAATCAATCCATTTTCATCTGCAAAATAATTAGCCACCGCCAGTTTTACTCTGGTATCTGTTCCATACTTGTCCTCAAACAGTCTTGTCAAACGGTCAAGACAAAGTGATGCATCTGTTGTTTCCGGTGTATTACAATCTATATAACAACCAACCGGAAGGTAGGATAAACGTCCTTCTTCATCTTCCGGCATATCATACCACTCTAAATCCGCTTCATATCCAACTTCATTTGGATAATTAATATATGTAAATGTAGCAAAAGATGTCTTTATTTGAATCCTATCCTGTGCTTGCGAAGCTGAATTATTATTTTTCCCACCGTCCTTTTTTTCGTCTTTTTTAAACAACCTGTTAAATAATGACATATTATAATTCTCCTGTCTTAATAATTAATATTTGTCAATACATCTCTCCGATATATTATGATATATATTTAATACCTAATGATATAATTAATTGTTTTTTTCTCTGATATATATCCTTATACTTAACCGTATCCGTTCTCGCTGGATCTATTCCTTAAATTTCCCCGTAGTGTTTCCCTGTCCTCTATAGTTAATACTACCATACAGATTTTTAAACAGCAAGAGATATACTGATATCTACCTCTTGGACCGGACGGTCCCGGAGGTCCCGGGGTACAGCGTGAACTAATTTTCAAAATACTTCTTTATCTCATGCATTCGGCTCATCTGATCCACTGAAAATGGACATCTGCTGTTACAATGTCCGCAGCTGACACAATCGGTAGCATTCTTCTCAAGTGCCAGGTAATGCGCCTTTGCCATATCATCGCCGATACGGGCAAGATCGTAGAACTTGTTTACCGAACCTATGTCTATCCCGGCAGGACATGGCTCACAATGATTACAATAAACACATTTACCGCTTGCCTCCGGTGGGGCAAATGTTCCGATGATACTATAATCAAGTGCTTCCTCAGACTGCTCATAATATTTCAAAAGAAAGTCAATCTCCGCTACACTCTGTGCGCCCGGCAGCACAGTAAGAATTCCCGGCTTATCAAGCACATATTTTATACATTGATACTGGGTAAGCGCCTCTCCAAATGGCGAAGTCCTTGCACTTAAAAGCTGACCACCGGAAAAAGGCTTCATAACGGATATGCCAACTCCCGTCTTCTCACATCTCTTATATACATCTGCTCTCTCATCCACACCACCATATGCATAATCGCCGTGATTATAGTCATACGCCGGATTAACCGAGAACATCAGCATATCAATCATATCTGTATCCAATATCTCCTGTATAACAGACGGTGTATGGGACGATGCTCCTATATGCTTTACCACCCCCTGATCTCTCATATCCAAAAGGTACTTAAGGATACCGTTCTTTTGGTATGTTTCCCAATCCTTTGATTCATCCTGGCAATGTATAAAACCATAATTGATATAGTCGGTATTTAAATCTTTCAGTTGCTTATCTACAGACCTTTTTACTGTATCAAGATTAAGTGTCCAACCATAAGTACCTTTGGAATAATCCGCTCCAAAATGTATCTGATACATTACTTCATCCCGCACATCTGACAATGCTTCCCCAAATATAGCAAAAGCTCTTCCATCACCTGCAGCAAGGTCATAATAATTGATACCACTCTCATATGCATGTCTGACTGTCTTTACCGCTTCTGACCTTTCAGCCTCTGCAATATAAGCAGTGCCCATACCAATCTCACTGATTTTATCTTTAGTTCTTCGATTTTCTCTGTATTTCATATGGTACCTCTTTCGTTTTTATAAACTTTGTTTTTTCTCTAAATCAAAATCCTCTGTTATCCATATTCAAGTCCTTCCTTTACCCTGTCATTATCCACTTCATGCCTTGTGAAAAATAGTATAACCTTATCCGCTTTATACTGTCAAATACTCTAATCTTACATTCAAATGCAAGTCCAGCATTATTTGCCCGCAATTAAATACTTTTTCTACATCTTAAATCCCAAAATAATATTGAAACTAAAAAAGAAACCACTCCATAAAAATTGGGAAACCCTATAAAATAAGGTTTCCCAGACATAATCTGTTGTTTTTGGCCACTTTTTCGACCACTTTTCTGACTTCAAAGCTTCGACAGGTTTTGTTATATTGTATTATAGCGTATGTGGGGTGAGGATGCAATCAATTAGGTTTAACGTTAGCAATTTTGTCTTTTTATCAAAAACGCTAACGTTAAACCTGAAAATATTAAATTTTTATTCTGAGAACCGAGTTCCCAAAATTAACTTTCCTATATACTTTCTTGTGAATTAAACCATTAATCCAAATTTTCTTCCAGTACATTATTCTTACATATAAGTCGCTTCTTGCCCACATTATTCAGCAGGTGACGAAAATTGACAGGCATTAGTCTGGTTGTTGGTGATTTATGTGGAATGATTCTAAAAAATGACGTGTATCCTTTAAGACTATCTTTACAAATAGCCTCTCCTGCTATTACCTGATCTACAGCATGCTGTATATCCTGTCCCTTTAATTCTATGTAATATGCTTTCTTAGTTGAATCATTTACCAGAAGGTAATCACAACATAATTGCCTGATTACAAGTTCATCATCCAATCTATAATGACGCACATCATACTTTCCATTTATATTATTAGCAATATGCTTTCTTCCTTTTTCTTCCGAAACAATTCTTGAATCATTTTTATTGCATCTTGAATCCTCTATCCTTAATTCCATAATTAATCCTCCAAGCCTAAATTCAAGTCTGTCAATTTCTCATAAGTCTCGTTTATAACTGAGGATACTCCATCTATTACATCATGATTTATATCCTGATATTCCTCATCCAGTATATTTTCAAGAACACCATTTGCTAGATAATATGCTCCCATAACACTATGTGACAGCCACATATGAGGAGATACTAATTCCTCTACCATCTCCTTATTTTTAGATTTTCCAATCTTGTCGGCATATAGAAGATTATTAATACTACCAAGTATATATGGACTATGCGTTGTAATAAGCACCTTATTCTTATCATTTTTCGCTATTGAAATAAGTTCAGTTATTGCTTTTTGAGCTTCCGGAAACAAATGTGACTCTGGTTCCTCAATAATGAAATATGTCTTCATGTTTCCAAGCATGTAATAAAATAACATATTAGTAATCCAAACAGCTTCCTGCTGCCCTGAAGATGCATAGTTAAGTTTTATAAATTCATTATCAGACAATTTTAAAAGTTCTTCTCCATCAGAATTTTTATATTCGCCTTTTAAAATTTCTTTGATCTTAGCAATAGCCATTTTTAAGATGGCTTCATCAATATTACTGTTATTATTTATCTCTTTTTTTAATAACTGACTTGGGTCTCTGTCAAAATAAGACTTTATTTGTAATACTCTCTCCAAATAATTTTGTGTACAGTAGTCCATTGTACTCTTCTGTCTATCGTCCATTACAGAATACAAATATCCAATCTGTGCACTTAAAAGGGTAAGCAAACTTCTACCAGCCGGGATATACAGAATTTCCATATCATTTTTAAAAATATCAGAATAAATATTTTTTCTTATATCATCTGCATTCTTTATTCCATTTTCTTTAATTTCATTGTCAAGCATCTCAATAGCTTTTGATAATTCATTATCTAATTTGGGCACAACTATTAACTCACCGGAATTTGATTCATTAAAAGTAACTTCCACAAATCTACCATTATCATATACAAATTTTATTGATGTGTCAGTATTTCCAACATTTTCTCCAAATGATTGAACAAATGCATTCCTTACTTCAAAAACAAATGATTCCTTCAATGATCTGGTCTCAAACAGGGATTTTCTCTGATTAGTTTTTATTACATGTTGAAAAAGAATATCTTTTAAATAATTAAAGAAAAACACACTTTTGGCAACTGTACTTTTACCTGACGCCTGCGGTCCGGTCAATACCAAAAAATCCTTAACATCTATATCACAATTTTTAATTGGTCCGAAATTTTTAATAATCAATCTCTGCATTTAAATTCCTTTCCCTTAAATCCCCATTTTATTAAACTATACTCTTATATCTTTCCAATAATCATTTTCCCACATAAAGAAAACATCTTTTCGCTTTTTAAATATTCTAAATGGTGAGTCTGTGTTATCATATATATGCAAAATATCACATACTTTAACTAATTCTGGCACTAATTTTAAAGCCTTATCATATCTCATTTTTATTTTATCTTCAGGAACACCATGTCCACCTGATTTTTCTCGGATTTTAACTCTAACAACATTTATCTCTGGTTTAGCTGTCAGTACATATATACAACGTATAAAAAAACCGTTTTTGACATTCTTGTTATTGTTGATTTACCGCTACCATTTGGTCCGGCGAACACTATTACCTCCGGTTGAAGTTCTTTGTTATGCATATTCTCTCCTTCCATCAGGATATTCAATATATGCCTTTTCTTTTTCTTTATCATATCCGGCAATCGGTAATCCTTTTATTCGTCTTATTTCATTGTCAATTCTTATTGATTCCTTGAAACGTTCAGTCAATTCATCATCAGATATCCCACACATATAATCAAGCTCATTTTTTTCTCCTACCGCTAACATCTTAACCACCCTTTCTGCATAATATTTATATAAATATTATACACAATTAGCACGCAAAAACAAATATGTTTATATGTTTTTCTTGTTTTATCCAATCTTTGCGTATATTTATTATACAATCTCCTGCGATATCTTAAACTCTTCAAATGCATCAACCCAATCTTTGTCGTCAGTTGAGGTTTTAAAGACATCCAATATTTCTTTGTTTGGAATGAACACCTCTCCGGTTTCATTGTCATAGCCCAGATCCTTTTTATCATATACATCAAACACAGGGAATTCTTTACATATATCTCTGATAACCATTGTCTGCATTTTGTCAAGCGATTCACACACATTCATATCCTTTTTAAAAAATTTAGTCATTACAATATGAATAACATTATATTTTCCAAGATTAAAGTCCCAATTATCATGCTTTGCAAGCTTTCTATCTTTAAATGAGTCATAATTATTCTCTGATTTTCCATAATAAACGCAAATCATATTAGCAGCCATAGACTTTCCAAATCATCTCAGTCTTGACACACTAAGATATTTTTGATTTGTTTTTATAACAGAATTCAAATATAAAAGCATTTCTGTCTTATCCACATATATATCTGAATTAAGAGCCTCTTCAAACGAATAACAGCCCGGGTTTAAATAAACTCCCATAGCAAACCTCCCAAATAAGCGGTATTTAAAAAGTTATTTACAAACAAATAATATCATTTATTGTTTTTATTTTCAATAATATCATTACCCAACACAAAACGATTAATTTTTTAATTCTTCTTAAACTATCTTTTTACTGGAATACACGAATCATGCACGAAAATTTGAGAAACTGAAAAATGGGAAACCTTTATTCATAAGGTTTCCCAATGTTTTAAGATAGAGGCGCCAACCAGATTTGAACTGGTGATAGAGGTGTTGCAGACCTTTGCCTTACCACTTGGCCATGGCGCCATTTATTGAGCTTTCGCTCAGCTCCCCGAGTAGGGCTCGAACCTACAACAACTCGGTTAACAGCCGAGTGCTCTACCATTGAGCTATCGAGGAATAATATTTAATTGTCAATCCTCCATCAAAACCGGGAACTCGCCGCAGTGACTCTACCGCCCAGCTATCGAGGAATAATATTTAATTGTCAATCCTCCATCAAAACTGGGAACTCGCCGCAGTGACCCTACCACCCAGCTATCGAGGAAGGTTAAATAATAAATTCCTTTGGTGTTACCCAAACGGAGATGGAGGGATTTGAACCCTCGCGCCGCGCGAACGACCTACACCCTTAGCAGGGGCGCCTCTTCAGCCACTTGAGTACATCTCCAAATGCCTAAATCCTACCAAATATATGGTGCTATTAAGCTGTCGCGCTTCCTTAAATTCAGCAAATGAATTTAACACGCTTAAATATAATATCAAATATATAACTAATTGTCAACCAAAAAATATTTAATACATAAAACCTAAATATTTAATATTTAGTACCATAAATATTTAATATATCAATCATAATTAAATCTATAAAACTTAAAAATACTAATCAAAAATATCTGACAACCAAAAAACGTCCCACTGTCATGATATTCTGATGACCTATGTTATTTTGATGCATTATATTCTTCCACAGCAGTCTCATATAAATTGTTGCCTTCCGAGTCTATGACAACTATAACCGGAAGCTCTTCAACCCGCATCTTTCTTATGGCTTCAGTGCCGAGATCATCATAAGCTATTACCTCTGACTCTTTTATACATTTTGATAAAAGTGCACCCGCACCGCCTACAGCAGCAAAATAAACTGCCTTATCTGATATAATTGAATCGACGACTGCCTTTCCTCTTTTTCCCTTTCCTATCATACCTGAGAGTCCCTTGCTTAGTAAAAGAGGTGTGTATTTATCCATTCTGGTGCCGGTCGTCGGACCGGCTGAACCTATTACCTGTCCGGGCTTTGCCGGAGTCGGACCCAGATAATATATCACATTGTCTGTTATATCAAATGGAAGTATACCTTCTTCATATAATTTCTTTCCGTCATAATCTTCTGCCTTCTGATTTTTTTCAACTGCAGCGTTTATACTGTCGTACATCCTCTTATGTGCAGCATCTCTTGCGCTATATATCGTTCCCGTAAGATATATATATTCACCTGCTTTTAATTTTATGACATCTTCTTTAGAAAATGGAACCTCTACTATTTTTTTTTCAAAATCATTTTCAACTAATATATTATCTGACATTTTATCCTCCATCATTCATGATAATCATTTCAAAGTACTTATTATTTCATCAATACATATCCACGCATACTTAGATTATTTATAGTTCTTCCGTCTTCATAATAGTAAAAACTGATGCCGGTTATAACAATCTTCTTATCACCATAAATGTATTCTCTGGCTTCCTTTTTTGAACTGTCATAATAATCCACGACTCCATTTTCATTGTATCCGTAATCTTCGAGCGCATTTTCAATAATCTGCTTTGGATTATCTATCTTAACCGCCAAATTTTCTTTTTGGGTAGTCGGGTCGATGGTCAAAGTATCGTTATGAAAATCAAACTCATCATATTTATTGTAGCTAAATGTATACATTCGGTTGTAGCCTGATATCTCTATATCCGACTGTTCATAATTTGGCGATACATAAGTATGGTATCTATAATCAGTTCCATCGCTTCCCTTATTATCATTATAATTAGAATACATATTTTCTATTTCATCTTTACTGTAATTTTTATCGAGATATTTTTCGCCATATTTATTATATTTAAGCTTATTTATTGCACTCACTGCAGTAGAATAATCGCCTTCTTCTATCGCATGCTCCATACGATTCTTCTGTGAAGAAAAGCATACATATTCCATATTGGTAAATGGCACAAGCATAGTAAATATATATATTATAATTGCCACAAATATGAGCTTTTCATAGTTTTTTCCGTAGCCGGTCTCATCGCCTTCGGATTTTTTAAACCCTGATATAATCTTATCAATCGGCTCCCATAGAAGATATATAACCTGAGCGATTATAAATACTACTCCTATATATCTGTCTTCTGTCATACCGTAAGACATTATTCTTGTACCTACTGCGTATATTTCAAGAAGTATCATAGGAATAAATCCATATTTAAGATATTTTATAAGCTTATCAAATATGCCTGAAGTCTCTTCCTCATCTATATATGCATAAGCCATGGTTGATACAAAAAATCCCAGACAAAATACACTTGCACATATCTCAAAAACTTCATTTTGGGGTACACTTAATGTAAATACCATCTTCAATATATAAAGATATATTATACACATTGCGATAAGCAGCATCAACATAAGGATATATTTTATAACAACTTTATAAAACTTGTTTTTTTCCTCTTTTTTTGCCAATACACATATAAGCGCATAAGGAAAATACAAAATTCCCATGAGTAAAAATTCAAATTTTGCCATTATGTCAAATACGTCGATTTTTACGATCAGGCTGTTAAATATTCCAAGTATTATAACAATACCTATATTAAATACAACAAATATAACTCCCCATTTTATAAAATTAAGAACTACTGTATTGACATATCGTTGAAATGAAAGCTCGCTTTTTTTTATAATTATATAAAGAGCAGTTCCAAGCAAAACCAGTATATATAATATATAAAATTTTGCATATGTTTCAAGAGCATTCTGACTTACCCATTCATCCAGATTAAAAGCAAATAAAGTCAATATAAAAGACACAAATGCATCGACCACATACATTACGATTTTATTATTTTTTAGAGCTGTTTCTATGAAAAAGCTTCCACAGGCATATGTGATAAAAAACATAATAACCTGTTCAAGTACATCAGATGAATCGAAAAAATCATCCATCTCAAAAATCATAATAATACAAAACAAAAACACTGATATGATTGTCGAAATGTATTTTAAAAATATTTCCTTTATATCGGCTTTTTGCTCTTCAAAGAGTAACCTGATTTTACCCATATTTTGTCTCTCCTTCTTAAAACCCCCGCAATAAGCATAAGTACAATTCGCATATGAAGATTAAACTTCATATGCGATTATCTTTTACTGTTTAAAAAATTGCATTTTTCCCATAAGTACATCGCTATTATTTACTGCTTAAAAAATTGCATTTTTTCCATAAGCATATCGGCATGTTGTTTCAATATGTCCGCATCCTTTGCCAATATCGACACTGTAGCATTTATCTGATCCATAGAAGCCGATGTTTCTTCTGTACTGGCTGCATTTTCCTCGGATATGGCAGATATATTGGTCATGGCATCTACTACTGCCACTCTTGAATCATTACATGACGCGGCATTATTATTTATATTTCCTACTCCATCTACGGTTGTCTGAATTTCGTCTATAAGACTCTGGATACTGTTTACTGTAGTGCTTATGATATCATACTGATATTTATTGGTACTGGCTACATCATCAGCCACACGTACAGTTTCCTCGGTCTGTGCCAGAAGCTTATCCATCTCTATTTTTATTTCATTTGCCGAATTGGCTGATTCGGTTGCAAGTTTTCCTATCTCCTCCGCAACAACAACAAATCCTCTTCCTGCTTCTCCTGCTCTGGCAGCTTCAATCGAAGCATTGAGCGCAAGCAGATTTGTTTGTGATGCAATACTGTCAATATCTGCAATCTTACCGGAAATGCTGTTAACTGCCATACTTGTTTCATTTATAACATTCATGATTCTTTCAATAGCCTCTGCCATCTGGTTTGATGATTGCTCGAGCGCCTGCAGATCCTTTTCGGAATTTCTTGAATTTGAATCCATTATCTCGGCAGTTCTCGCTAGACCGGTTGCTCCATCAGATACCTCCTCGATATTTCCTGAAATAACCTGTATACTTTCATTTGCCTGTTGTATTTCATTTGCCTGCTGAGCCGCACCCGTTGATATACCTTGGACAGCATTTGAGATACCTTCCATAGTATATGTAATCTGATTGGCCGTATTGGCGACATTTGTAGAATCCTTATCAAGTTCTCCTGCTGTTTTTCTTATTGAATCTACTATTTCTTTCAGTTTTCCGATAACAGAATTGGTATTTTGAACCATTGTACCAAACTCATCTCTACGGTTCTGATATTTATTTATTTCTTTAAACTCACCGTTGGCTAATAGTTTAAGGGATTCATCCATTGAAGTAAGAGGTCCGTTTATACCGTTACCTATTATGGTTGCAACTATAATTGCCAGAATCGCAAGAACTATTCCGGTTATCAACATCATCATGGTTGCATTATTTGAAGACCTCATTATGACATTGTACTTGGTTGAAACAACTATAGCCCATCCCGATATCGGTTCAATAATATAAGATGTGATTCTCTTTTCCCCATCTACCTTTTCTATAAAGCTGCCGCTTTCTTTTCCTTCAGAAACTCTCTTAAATGCATTGCTACTGCTCATATCTATGGTATCTTCCGGTTCAAGCTCCATCTCTGAAGTAGCAACCATATTACCGTATTTATCTATAATGCATATAATCTGACCTTCTTCTGCCTCACTAACCAAAAGCTCATGTAAAAAGCCTATATTATAATTACGTGTCAAAACACCGATAACTGTTGATCCGTCATCGTCCATTATAGGAACTGCCGGAACAATTATCCTGGCACCTGTAGTCTTACTTATAGCTACATCTGAAAGGTTAGGATATCCTTTCATAGCAAGTTGAAAATATTCTCTATCGTATATATTGGTAAAATCTCCTTTAGAACGGGCAAGGTTTCCTCCGTCTGCTCCTGTTACAACCGTTGAATTGCCATCATCAAATCTTGCATCTATGTATTGAAGTTCTGCAACCATTGCTCCAAACTTAAACTGATCCTCTGAATCCTTTATGAAATCTCTTGTCGACTTCGATACTGCAACCTGTTGCATGGCTATCAGGTTAGATGTCATTTTTCCGTTGATATTCTGCTCAACATACTCAACCTGTTTTTTGTTTAACTTCTCAGCCTCTATCTTTGATGCCTTTCTTGAATTTGTAAAGCTTATAACTATGGCAATTACAAGCGGTATGATACATATCACTGCCATACTGAATATAAGTCTTGACTTTGTTGTACCTAAAAAACCTCTTTTTTTCTCCATTTTTTCCTTCCCCCTTATTGTATTATATAATTTTAGTCATATGTCTGTTTACATGACAACACATATTTACCGCAACAGGAAGTCCGGCTATATGTGTTGGATATGTTTCTATGTTAACGGCAAGTGCGGTTGTCCTTCCCCCAAGACCACCCGGACCTATACCGGTATTATTTATTTCCGTAAACAGTTCTTCTTCCAATTTTGCTATATGTTCTTTATCAGAATGTGAACCGGCTTTTCTGGTTAGTGCTTTTTTTGCAAGCTTGGCAACCAGCTCAAAATCTCCACCTATACCTACTCCAACTACAAATGGAGGACAGGCATTTGGACCTGCATCCATAACTGCTTCTTTAACCACTTTTTTAACACCCTCTACGCCATCTGCAGGCTTTAACATAAACACTCTGCTCATATTTTCACTGCCAAAGCCTTTTGGAGCAATCGTTATCTCCAATCTATCTCCCTGCACGATATCATAATGTATAATCGCCGGTGTATTGTCCCCGGTATTTTCTCTTATAAGCGGGTCCTTTACAACTGATTTTCTAAGATACCCTTCTGTATATCCCTGCCTTACTCCTTCATTTATCGCCTCGGTAAGACTTCCACCCGATATATGTACTTCCTGTCCGACATTTACAAAAAATACTGCCATCCCTGTATCCTGACATATCGGTATCTTGTCTTCCTTAGCAATATCAAGATTTTCCATAAGCTGTCCGAGAATCTGTTTTCCAAGCTTCCCATCCTCTTTTTCGGCTGCATTTTTAAGTGCACATTCCATATCCTCCGCCAGATACAAATTTGCACTTATACACATCTGTTTAACAGCATCTGTAATTTGTTGAACATTTATCTCTCTCATTTCTCTATCCTCTTACGTTATATTTAACTCATATTTCCATTATAACATCTTTCCACCCACTGTCAAACTTTGGTTTACAGGAGTTTCTGTCAAGTAATCGTTGGCACGATTCTTATCTCATAAAAAATCTTTATATAAAGTTACCCGTCTGGGTACTTTTATTCATTAGCTGCTTAATCA
>CADCDW010000005.1:7029-69310 GCA_902800325.1 uncultured Lachnospiraceae bacterium | reverse complement strand
TTTTATATCTTCTAAAATCTATACCGTCTGTTCTCTATGCCTGCTTTTGCAGGCATTTTTTGTTCAAGAGTTCTCCGCTAGGAGAACTTTCCTATAAAGTAAAAAAGGGCAGGCACAAAACCTTGCCTGTCCTTTTTTACCTACCATATATGATAAACATCATATATGTTTTATATTTAATTATTATAAGTGTTTATTTCACTCCGTACCATCCAATGCCTTCCGCATTCCAGCCAAGACCTACAAGCATATCATTTTCGGCCTTGTTCATCGTATAGTTATGTGTTCCTGTTTCCGCATTAGGATTATACTGTCTGTATACAGGTACGGATTTACTGTCATCAGAATACCAACCGATTCCTTCATAATTCCATCCCAATGACGCGAGCCAGTCACGTTCTTTAACACTCATAGTATAGTGATGATCTCCTGCATTTGGATTATAAAGTCTGTATACAGGTGTATTTGACTTTTCAGGAGCGTTCCAGCCAATGCCTTCGTATTTCCATCCTAAGCTTGCAAGGTTATCCTTTTCGGCAGCATTTGAAGTATAGAAATGTTCTCCACTGTTTGGATTGTAGAGACGGTACATATCTACAGTCTTGGCAGGTGTATCAGGTGTATCAGGTTCATTCGGTTTTACAGGTTCATCCTGTTTTTTCTCCTCTGCGATAGTTACTTTTACACATTCCGGTTCAACATCATTATGATTCTCATCTCCCACAACCTTATACCAGACATAATAGGTTCCTGCGTTGGTTGCTGTAGGGATGGATGTGGTATATTCTTCGGTTGCAGCATCCTTCGTGCCGAGGGCGTACTGCAACTCGCCGCCTGTTGCTGTTCCGGCAGTCACAAGTTTCTGCGCCTTGCCATTGTAGGTCAGTGTATTTGCTTCCGGTGCTTTTGTAACAACTGCTACTTTCTCATACTCAGTCTTTACGGTAACATCCCTCTTCGGCATTATAAATTTATAATCTGAGCCTTCCTTAACCGTGGTCAGTGAAACCTCGTTAGGCGGTAAAGTTCCTGTGGATTCCGAGTTGTCTGCCGATACAAATGCAGACTTCCAATCAGATATATAACTTACAGAAATAACTATAATATTCCCGGTATCACGATCAAGTACGAAATACCAACCAAGATTGCCGCTATTAAAAACAATAGTATGTCCGTTATCTCTCACTTCAAAATCAGTTATATCAGAAGTTCTTGAAACTAAATCATTTCCATTATATATTGCAAATTGTCCATTTTCCACCTTACAGGTATATTCGCCAAACTCATATGTATTACCGTTAAATACCGCATCGCCCATCAGCCCAACAAGATCATCGAAGGTTTCGACTCCGTCTTTGGGAAAGGTAGCTGTTATAGACTTTAACTGATAACCTAAATCAGGCTTAACTTTCAGAGTAACCTCATCTCCTACTTCTGCCGTTATAACATCAGTGCCGCCAACGCTCGCTGTAACAACACCGTGCTCAGAAATGCAAGTGATACTGGATGTCGGTATCTTCCATGTAAATATTTTAGTTGTATATATAGATCCACCGGCTTTTCTAAATCTATATTTTTGTCATACAAAACATATTTTCCGTCACCTGAATAATTTAATGTCCAGTAATCCAAGTTAAAAGGCATACCGTCTATTTGTAACTCACAATCAACTGAGGGACGAGTAAAATAAACATTAGAAGAATACATGGAATAATTATAAAAGGCTTGATTTTTTATGTTCCGTACAGTAGAAGAAATGTATATCTCTTTGACGCTATCACAATGATAGAAGACATTTTCCCCGATGGATGTAACACCCTCATCAATCACTATTTTTTCTACACTTTCTTCAATAACGTCCTTCCATGGAACCTGATCTTCAGATTCGTAGCTACCCATAGCACCGTTGCCCGTAACAGTCATAGTCTTGGTGTCGGAGTCATATGTCACGGTGCAATCACCGCTTGTCCATGTGTTCTGAGCACTATCTTCTTCAAAAACCGCATTGACTGTTACATCTGTCGCCGGCATTGTAAATGTGTACTTTTCACCTTCAGTTACGGTTGTTAAGTCAACAGAAGCATAAGTAGGTTTAGCTATTGCACCCGTGCTTTCGATATTAACAATACCACAATCTACGCCGTTTCTTTCAAAACCAATTGATATGATCTTTCCATTCTTTACTTTAAAAATCCACGTTAGAGGAGCATTATCATATGTACCTATCGCTGTATAAATACCCTCACTGCTCCTGGTCTTATCCAGTTCTACAGTTGAAGGTAAAGAATACAAGTAGTCTCTTTGCATCCAAGCATAAACTTTTATACTGTTATCCACTACTTCGAAATAATTACTCTCTTCGAGATTGCTTGGATTTTCATAGCACTTTCCAGATCCCATCAGCTCCATCAACTCGGATACGCTCTGAACCTCAAGATATTTTGCGCTTATTTCTTTCAGCTTATATCCTTCATCTGCTGACACATCAAGTGTAACGGTACTTCCAGCTTCAGCTTCACTGATTGCAGTTTCCTCTGAATCCTTTATCTCAATGTTGCCGTTTTCAATAGTGCTGTCAACCATTACATCATTAAACACTTTCTCGTGTACACTGAATGCGTAGGTTGTGATTCTTTCCTCAGGATTAGACATACTTTCACTTTTGCCCTGCGAAACCAGCAAGCCATCAGCATGATTTGTTACCTCCCAGGAACCATCAAAAATATACTTTCCATTGGCAACTTGTAAAAACGCATAATGGTCGCCATTATTGCTTTCCACAAAAACATCTTCATACAAGTCAGGATCATAAGAAGGATCTACCTGTCTTCTCTCAATACTTCCTTTTACCAGAGTATACAAAGTATTTTTCTTAAAATCAGCATGCTCTTCCGGGGATTCAGTATTAACGCGCTCAGCCGTTTTATAATAATAGTCACCAGGGATTATACTTTCTCCCGGCTTAATTAGCATACCATCTTTTAAGACAGTATAGTCCGGCGTAATACGACTAAAAATACCAATATGCTTTAACCCCCCGGATAACTCTGTTTCGTCATTGATGGTTGCTGTTGTATTATTCCAGTTGCCGTCATATGAGATAGTCACTGCAAATGGGGCAGTGCTGTCTTCGCGCCCGTCAGCATTACATTGGAACATACATTTTGAAATGGGATAATCATCGTTAGCGGCTGTAACCGTGATCGTTAGATCACCATTCGGATTATACCATCCATTCCATTCATGAAATGATGGCGTTGCAGAAAAACTGATATTGGCTATACCATCATCGGTAATAAAACTTGTTGTCTCATCCTTATAGTCCTCACAATCAATGTCTGCAATAAGAACTTCTACTCCCGTATCTGAAGTATCTGCCTTTGCAGTAATTTCCGTACCCGGCACGATCCCGGTAAATGTACCAAACACCATCGCCAACGTGAGCAAGAAGCCGAGCAGCTTCCTTCCTGTTTTCTTTCTTTTCTTCTTCATGTAATGTAAGTACCTCCTTGAAATAATTTATTTTAACGAAGCGCCCATCTCGTAAGCTAAAATGTACCCATAAAAACAGACACTCTCCCTTTCATAAAATCCCGGATTTCGGACACTACCTTTGGTGAAATCCGCGTTTTACGGATATGTTTTTTAAAAAATTATCTCTGTCAGATATTTTTGATAAACATCTCGGATGTTATTATAACACACAAGGTGTAACAAATGTGCCACAAATCATATAATTATTAAAATTTTTAATAAAAATATTATTATGTTCCTGTCCGTAAGATTTTATCTTTCATACGCTCCCACGATACAGCTTTTTTTACAGAAACATATCCCATAGGATTTTACTCCCATATATCCATCTTCAAGTACGCCTTCTTCATACTTTTTTTCTCTTATCTGGTCGTATGCTTCACGAAGGCCTGCCTCCATCTCATTAAATTTCTTTCGGGTCTTTATCTCAAAGATGATTGCAGGGTCGGTTGGATTTTCAGGGTAAAGCACAATATCCGGCCGTCCATCTCCTTCCTCCCTGTTTGAGCGAGGCCTTCCTCCCTGTTTGAGCGAGGCTGATAATCCGGAGTTCCATATAAAAGCGACAGGAAGAAACCATGATAAAATGCTTCATCATTATCAAATACACTTATGCTCTTTTTAAGAAGTTTTGCAACATAACCGGCTATGGCATCCGTATCCCCATCAAGTATTGCTTTATGAAGTATACTTCTATCTTCCCCTTTTACCTGTTTGTCGAACCAGTTTCTTATCTGACTTTCATATATACTTGATATTTCAGCATTTGGTATCTTCATTGTAAGATATATATACTTATCCTCTCGTCTTTCAGATACCTTCTTCATATATCCTGTAAAAAACAAAAAGTTCCACAGGTTATCTTCTGACTCGTGTATATCGTCATAGGTTATATCCTCATGTATCTGTTTTTCTATCGTTCCACCTTTTATCAGGATATCAAGTTCTCTTTTCATCTCCTCATCCGCATGCCATATCATATCCTTGATTATCTGGTTTGAGGATGTGTTTGCCCAAAACGGTCTTGGAAACTTTCGCTTATCGTTCACGATTGAATCCACATAGCTTATAACACTCCATGGATTATAAATTTCCTTATTGCCGAACAGATAACCATCGTACCACTCTTTAACCTCCGGAATGTTTTCTGTCAATCCATAATCAATAAGCATTTGTTCAGTTTCTTCCTCTGTAAAGCCAAAACCTTCGGAAAAAGTTTTATCCATTATGGAATTTATCTTAAGATGATTAAGCCCTGTAAATATGCTCTCCTTGCTTATCCTGAGACAGCCAGTAACCACACCAAACTACAATGCATCATTAGTCTTAAGTGCTGACTCAAAGAGTGAACGTATAAATCCGACCATCTCATCATAAAAACCGTTGTAATAAGCATTTTCAAGAGATACATCATACTCATCAAGGAAGTATTATTACATTTTCGTTATGATACTTTTTAAGACATACAGAGAGCGTTTTTAGCGCTGTTGCATAACGTCCTACTTCAAATTCGAATTTTTCTTTATTTAAAATCCCAAATTAAGTAAAACAATCCCCGGAGAAGCTGATATATACTTTTACCAAACAAAACGGTAAATAAGTACATATACGTTTCTCCGGGGATTTTATATATTTAAATCTATCTTACAAAAGATTTAATGTTGTTTTTTATTGCAATGTCATGTTTCATATACATATGCAAATCATAGACAGGCGCCCTGTTACATCCCTGTCTCCGGAAATACTATGTATTACTCAATCATAGAAATACGTCTTACATGTCTTTCATCATTTGAAAATGGCGTGTCCACAAAACAATCTACTATCATAAGAGCAAGTCCCGGTCCTATGGTTCTTGCACCCATGCAAAGCACATTAGCATTATTGTGTTCCTTAGTTGCCTTTGCCGAAAAGCAATCACTGCAAAGAGCAGCTCTTACTCCCTTAACCTTGTTAGCTGTTATAGACATACCTATACCTGTTCCACAGATGAGGATTCCAAGTTCACACTCACCTTTTGCAACTGCTTCGGCAACTGCCTTTCCATACACAGGATAATCGCAGGACTCTTCACTGTCACATCCAAAATCCTTTACCCCAAAGCCTCTTTCCTTAAGATGCTTTATAACCTCTAACTTCAAACCATATCCGCCATGGTCGCTACCAATTGCTATCATATCTTTCCTCCTAATTTCCTGTTTTTCTGCCGCCTGAGCCAAAAATGTACACGCATGGCTCGCTTTCGCTCACGCTATGCTTTTTCCTCCTAATTTCATTTTCCGACTGACTATGTATAAAATGCACATGCGTAGCTCGCTGTCGCTCACGCAGCGCTTAGTAGTTTTTTACTTAGACAGCTATTACACCAAAAAGTAAATAACCAGACTAACAACTTGCCTGCTTTTGCGAATATCACAGGTCAAAAAGTCTCGACATAGCTCGATTTTACTCTGTCGGATAATAAACTATATTATATGAAATAATCATAGTCTTCAATTCGGCTAAATCAATGTACCTTTATGACTCTGTGGCCGGCCGCTTTGAGTAAGCGGTTCATAATAGCTCCACTTAGTTCATTTTGATTAAGTGCTTCACTGTATATATACTCAGCCCCTATTGTATCACATTTTCTTAAAATTGCATAAAGATTTGCGGAAATTGTCACTCCTTTATCTGCTTCACCAACTACAAGAACACTATCGCATTTATAATAAGGTGCGTTGTCCTTTGTTGCTATAACTGCCGTTTTAAAGCCTTGGGCGTTTTTTTCAGCGACAAGCGCATTTATCTTATCTATAACTTTTTGGTTGTTTGTTTTTATCTCATCATCTATAGCATTTTCAGTTTTTACATCAATTGCTGAAAATTGGTAATCTTCTTTCATATCGGCAGGCTCATACTCAACTATCGTAACCTCGCCTTTAGGCGCATAGTGTGTATATTTCATGCCCGGTGCCTTCGGTCTTAAGTTAGGATCCGGCTCGATAATCGCTTTATCTATCATCACTTCTCCGATTATGTCCTCAAGCATTTTTTTAGTTATATATCCCGGTCGAAGTATGGTCGGTATCTCTCCTGTTAAATCAACTATCGTTGACTCTATTCCTATACCGACCGCTCCTCCATCAAGTATCATATCTATGCGACCGTTCATATCTTCTATAACATGCTCCGCAAGCGTAGGCGAAGGTCTGCCGGAAGTATTGGCGCTTGGTGCTGCTATGTATACGCCGCTTTCTTTTATCAGCTTCATGGCAACCGGATGTGACGGCATACGTATGGCGACCGTATCAAGTCCACCTGTCGTACCATCAGGTACAATTTTTTTCTTATTAAGAATTATAGTAAGCGGTCCCGGCCAAAAAGCTTCCATAAGCATAACTGCCTTTTGGGGCACATTACTTGCCAGTTCATATACCGCCTCGGTATCAGCTATATGAACTATAAGCGGATTATCGCTCGGTCTGCCCTTGGCTGCATATATCTTTGCCGACGCATCTGCATTTAAGGCATCTGCTCCAAGTCCGTATACAGTTTCGGTCGGAAATGCAACGAGGCCGCCTTTTCTTAATATGTCCGATGCCTGTGCTATGGCAGCTTCATCATCTCCATATGCTATTATTGTTTCTATTTTTTCATTTCTACTGTTCATCTGCTTTACCCTTACCGATCATCACATGATTATACATTTTTTTTACGTCATCATTCATATTTATAGGTATAAGCTTTATCTTTGGATTTTGATTTGAAAATACAACAAAAACCTGATGTGCAAAGCTTTGTCCCATCCATTCAATATCTGAAAAATCAAAAACAACTTCTTTAAAATTATCCAATCTGTTACACACCCTTTTGGCCTGCGACCTTGATATAGGAGACGCATCAAATATATTTTTCATTGGTATACTTGTTTTTGTAAAATCACCTACTTCATCAGTATATGCACTAAACACATCACTCATTTTTTTGTTTGAAAAATTAGATAACTCCATTAATACGCATGTCCCATCTAATTTTTCTTCAAGCATATTAATAACTACGCTATCTTCATATTTATCTCTTGAAAACACCTTATTACTTGAAACAATAACAAATGTATCCATAATTCTTGAACTAAAAAAATGCCTTCACCTGAATGATTTGTTTTATCGGTTGTCAGTTTACCTTTAAACAATTCATAAATTGCATCATCTACCTCATCAAAATCAAAATATTTTTTTATCTTATTAAATATACCTATTCCATCATCCCAAAATATTAATTTAGTTTTTAAATAGTTTTTTTCTATCCTAACATTTAACCTTTTTGCATCAGAATGTTCCATAACATTATTTAGCATTTCACTTGATACATACTGCCATATCTTTTTAACATTTTCCCCTGTATCTTTTATAAAATTTTCTAAATATCGCGAATAAATAAAAAAGTCAGATTTTATTTCGCCCTTTTTCAAATCAAAAAAAATGTCATCTTTTATATTTACAAGTTCATATGAGCCTCTTTTTATTCTACGAATAATATTTTCGTCCACTAATTCATTAATATAAGTATGCACTGTATTTTGGTTAATATCAAATTTTTCAGATACAGATTTTGATATACTTTTATCTTTTTTTTCTATTTTTTCTAAAATATACAATATAATATCTCTTTTTTTATCAGTAACCTTCATACATATCACATCCTTATACGTTATTATCCGCCACCTAATCATAATATTATACTTTTCATTATATTTGTCAATATATTATTCTTATATTTGAATTAATTATTCGCAAACAAAAAAGAGTTATTCGCAAAAACCTCACAAACAACTCTTTTTTGTACCAATTATTCTTTATTTCTACTCATCCCTCTGCTGTAACGATGCTTTGACATATATTATGATGTTCCTATATATCATAGTTCGCTATCATAACCGGTTTCTTGACGTAGGTAAAAATCGTGACAAGCGGCGATGCACTTCCATAATACGCATCATATTCTGCCGCTATATCTTCAAGCATTATATAATCCGGTTCTATCGGCGTGTACTCATATCCATATGAGGAAAGCAGGTCGGTAAGTCTCTTTGTAAGTCTTGAATCGACCTTGTTCCAAGTGTTGATATCCGGTGGATATAAACCGACTGTTATACCAATTGTATCCTCATTATCCCTAAATGTATCGAGTCGGTTTTTGATGCTTTCTATAATGTCCTTTTTATCGGAATCCGGTTTTTCAAAAGAATCTTTTTCGGTTGCCTGTTTATCTGCGCTTAAATTTATTATCTGATGTTCTGACAATTCATTTAGCCCAATTAGATAAAAAAGCTTTTTCTTTATATCCTTCTTATCTTTTACATCGTCCGGGTGATTCTCTATTGAATTTTCATCATTACTATAATTGTATTGACTTTCATTTTTTAGACTCAATTTGCTCTTATCGACATACGGAAGTCCGACCTTAATCTTAGCCTCCCAATCATCTCCAGTTTCCTCACCGGCAAATTCCTTAAGCTTCTTAATGTACTGCATTTTTATATTCTCCGATTGAACCACAACCTCATCAGAATAAATCACCCCCGGCGCAGTCACATAATGCTTGAGATTGCAAAGATCCGTATAATCATTTTCACCAAATTCATCCGTTCTAAAGGGAGGTATATATATAAGCCTGTCAGTGTAATTTCTAAGTTTCTTTGCATAAAACTGTGGTGGAATCGTAAGACATGGATTTTCACTATCGTACGGACTTTGAATATATATCCTGTCCGGATGATGAAGTTCGAGATTAAAGTCTGTCCACAGGCTAATCTTAACATTTTCCGGATAGTCATCCAAATGAGTATTGGCGATTATTTCATCATCATTCGCAACAATCTGTCCAAAATAATCCTTAAATAAAACCGGAAGCGGTACAACAAAAACATCTGCTTTATCTTCTTTAACCAATTCATCATAAAGTCTCTCGAAACCCTGCCACTCCCTCGGGCCTATAGTTAAAATGAGCATCTCCTCGCGATTGATAATCCGCGCAGTCACAGCTTCAGAAATTGAAGTAAAATGTGTCTCAACCTCTTTCATCTTCTTCAAGAGCAATTCTTTTAGTTTTATATTATCAAAAATTACTTTAGACTTTTTAGTTAATTCCTGCATGCTATCATCCGCCCCGGATTCAGTCTGTTCGTTTACATCATCCGATTCGGGTTCATTTATCAGCAGATTATACACCTCAAAAAGTGCATCACAATACCTCTGAATCTCAATGGTCACAAGCCTTGCACTTTCACTATCCTCACCCTTTACATTTTCTATAAGGGTACCTAAATCAACAGATAGCTGCTGACACTCGGGCAAAATTTCAAGAATAGATGCATACAAATCATTATATCTATCATCTGATATCTGCTCATTATGTCTATCACATGATACCTGCTCATTATCACTATACACTTTACTAAATCCGTTAATTTCAGTTCCTGCTTCTACTATCTGCCCGGTCATAAACTCAAGCTGCTTTATACATTCTGCAGCCATTCCCTTAAGTGAATCACCCTCATTAAGTCTTGCATCCGGTCGAATCAGCATATCTTCCGAAAATGTAAACTCCGGGAGCTTAAAATCAGCAACTGCCTGAAGGTTCTCACGCTGTTTTTCAAAATACGGATAATCATGTCCGCCCCAGACCTTACGGCAGATAAGATAATTACCGTAATGATTGCGAAGGGCAGCATTATACTCTGCCGGAACGGGTATGGTTGTATTTTCAAACGGTATCCGAACCGGATTTTCATAATACTCTCTCGGATGGCCGTTACCTCCCTTAAGAATCCAGGGAAAAATCTGACCAACCCTATTAGCGCCTTCCTTCGGAGCACGCGCCATCTGCTTTTCAGCAAGCTTGTAAAGTTCTATCATCATGTGCCTGCTGTCAAGTTTTCTGTCTATCCTGATATTATATTTTTGCTCAAAAAAAACAAGCTCTCTGTCAATAGTATCCTTTCGGAGTGTGCCCTCAAGTATTCCATCCGCGACCGCTATAATCCTTTTAATCTCTTTGCAGCGTTCCCGCTCTTTTTCCTCATCATTATAAAGATAATCAAGGATAAATATATCAACAGATGCCATATACGGAAAATTATGATATCGCTTTAGATGCTCCTCATCAAAGCAAATCTGATTGTTGCTTACGACTCTTGCCAGAAAAAGCTGATGTTCTTCTTTTCTTTCATAATCATGTATAACAAACTCTTTGGGAAGCTCCATATCTGCCACTGCACGAAACTTATCATAATCATCACGCTTCATACAGATATCCAAATCATCATCCCAAGGCACAAATCCACCATGCCTTACCGCGCCTAAAAATGTACCCCAGTCTGCAAAATAATCTATATCATGTTTTTTACATATACGGTCAATTTCCCCAAGCACAAAAAGACTGGCAGCCCATCCCTGCTTGATAGCTGTCGGTATATAAAAACCATTTCTAACTTCATCCCTGAAAAAATCAACAGTAAAATCCATATCTACCTCTCATTATTTGCTTTTAGGGGCAGTTGTCATTTGCACATTTTTTACAATTCAGAACCATACTCAAATACGCAAAAAATCAGTCTGTAAGCTCTTCAAACCGTTCTAAATCCGTTTTTGTGGTAATCTTAAAATTGTCTTCATCCCCCGGTATCATGGCAATATTCATGCCTGCCATAATTGCAGGTTCAGTGGAACCGTTTATGGTAAGTATCTTATCCGGAAGAAGAGCCTTGTTTGCCTCATAATACTTTCCAAGTAGAAATAGTTCAGGCGCCTGACCTGCGTATAGCTTTGACCTGTCTAAAAGTGATGAGATACCATTTCCATCCTCACTCATGTAAACTGTATCTTTCATCGGAAGAACAGGGAGTACACCGTCAAAAGATAAGGCAACGTCCAACGTATGACCATTCTCGTCCTTACTTCCGTAACCATCATTATTACTTCTGCCGCAATCACTGTTACATTTTCCCTCAACAGCTTCAAAGCACGCATCTATAAGTTCATTTTTTAAAAGTGGTCTTGCCGCATCATGAATCAGTACAAAAGAATCGTCAGCCGCATACTTTTTTATATCAGATAATCCGTTATATATCGAAAGCTGTCTGTTGGCACCCGGTTCGGAAAAGCCTTTAAATTTTGAATTAAATTTAGAACTTGCTGTGCTCTCCTGTTGTCCAGTCTGCATATGCCCGACATCATATATTCGAGACAACTCCTGCTTTATCTCACCATGCCAGATTTTATCCGCAACAATCTGGATATAATCAATATTGTCATTATTAAATAAGGTTTCAAGACAATAGCTTATTATCATTTTATTATTTACTTTTATATACTGCTTGGGTATATCACTTCCAAGACGGGTTCCCGTTCCGCCTGAAAGAACAAGTGCTATGTTCATAAATACTCCTTATTTATCTATATTTTTCTACAGAAAAATATTTTGCGAAGTATATTTTTCTACAGAAAAATATTGAAATATATTATTAGCCCAATTCTTTTTTAGCCATATCAAGAGCACTTTTAATTACGGCATCCATGTCATAATACTTATACTCACCAAGTCGACCACCGAAGATAACCTTTTCCTCTTTATCTCCAAGCGCCTTATACTCCTGATAAAGCTTGCCGTTTTTCTCATCATTTACAGGATAGTAAGGCTCATCTCCAGGCTTCCATTCGGAACTGAACTCCCTGCTTATGACAGTCTTTGGCAGGTCATTTCCATCATCATCCTTACCAAATTCAAACCATTTATGCTCTATAATTCTTGTCCAAGGAGTTTCGGCATCGGTATAATTAACCGCTGCATTACCCTGGAAATTAGGCTTATCCAAAACCTCATTCTCAAATCTTACGGAACGATATTCAAGATAGCCCAGCTTGAATCCGAAATATTCATCTATCGGACCGGTAAATATAACCTTATCCGCCATAGCATCAAACTCATCTTTGTTATCCAGATAATTCACACCAAGCCTGACCTCTATACCGTCAAGCATATTGGCAACCATCTTAGTATATCCTCCCTTTGGTATACCCTGATAGAGTGCATTGAAATAATTATTGTCAAATGTTAAACGAACCGGAAGCCTCTTAATTATAAATGCCGGAAGCTCCGTACATGGTCTGCCCCACTGCTTTTGGGTATAACCCTTGATAAGCTTTTCATAAATATCTGTTCCAACAAGCGAAATAGCCTGCTCCTCAAGATTCTTAGGTTCGGTTATACCTGCTGCCTTTCTTTGTTCTTCAATCTTTGCAGCAGCCTCCTCAGGTGTAACTACTCCCCACATCTTATTAAAAGTGTACATATTAAATGGAAGTGAGAAAAGTTCTCCCTTATAGTTAGCAACCGGAGAATTGGTAAATCTGTTAAACTCAGCAAATTGATTTACATAATCCCAAACTTCTTTAATATTGGTGTGGAATATATGTGCTCCATACTTATGAACATGAATACCCTCGATGTCCTCTGTATAGACATTTCCTCCGATGTTAGATCGCTTGTCTATGACAAGCACTGACTTTCCGGCATCCGTTGCCTTTCTTGCAAAAACTGCTCCATAAAGACCTGAGCCCACTATAAGATAATCGTAATTCATACTTGTTCCTCCTTAGACTATGAATGTATTGTTTTCAATATTCTGTTTCTATACGACTATAAGCATACACTAACTGCATTTTGAAAAAGCTGATAAAAATTCCGAAATATTATTATATTATGCATCAATAGCCTGATTTTTAAATAAAAAAATATTTATTATTGTTAATTATATCAGACTTTATTTTTTCATATCTTTAAAATAACATCCGATTATATACTAATAAAAAAATGTGAAGATGTAAATAATAAAAAATAAAATAATATTGTTATCGATAATCCTATCGGTAAGATGTAATGTAGATACTATACTGCATGTAAGTGTTCCTTCTGATCAGGAATTATATAAAAAACAATAGATTAAGGTATTATGTTCGAATTATTAAAAGAGCAATTTAAATACAATATCGATAGGAATGTAAATTAAGCTGTAAATGACACAAATAAAAAACACAAGAAGAACTTGGCAATGAGTATGCTTAACGGAAATATCAACAACACATTCTTCTATATAACCCTTTTAATTATCTCGCTCTCATATCTGTCATCATAGATATCCTCTACCACATCTCCACCACTTACCTCATTGTTATACTTACCTTTTACAGGAACCTTTACTCCTTTCCCGGCAAGCATCCACTCGTATTCTATATCCACATGCCCTATATCAAGTGCCTGAAAACCTTTCATCGCGATATCATAGGCAAGAACTGTCGCAGTGGCTCCCATCGCTATTAAAGTTAGATAATCATCATTGTTTTCAAGGAAGCTAATTGCTTCATTAAACAGATCATCATACCTGTCAAATGCATGCTCAGCCGGGCCAAGTATACGCTTTATATCAGCTGCTCCGGCAAGTAAATCATTGCCCACACCTAATCTTGACTTCTCTCCTTCGATGATCAAAAGCTTCTTGTCTTTCCATATTCTCTTCAGATTATCAAAACGTTTTTTAGGCGCATCGGTATTGTTGTCAAGGTAACTTGCGTAAGGTCTGGTAACATATGCATCATAATAATCTCTTTCCATATCAATAAGCGCATAATGTTGTTTCCTTATATCTTCTGACATATATGCACGTATATTATATTTACATTCTGTATTATATTTTGACAAATCTCCATAAACATCCATCAGGCAGATAAGAACGTCATCCTGTTTCGCCTTTAAAATCTCTACCAAACGTTTTGCAAGTTTTTCATCCGCTCTTTGAAACTTCTGTCTGTCTAATCCGGCGATAACCGCAAACTCTCCGTCTCCAAATCTGGACATAGACTTTCCTTCATTTATTATCTTTTCTATAGCCATATCTCCCGAAAGAATCCTTGGATACTGAGGACGTTCGGTATTATATAAAAGCTCGTACTTTAAATTGTCAACAGAACTATTCATGGCAACCTGATTTACCGATAACCTGGCTATATGATTTGCAATATTATCATAATCAGAAGTGACTTTTTTAATAATTTCATTTTGCTTTTTTACAATATCAAATATAAACTTGTCATTTTCAATAGGCGTTTTAGAATCATTTGATCCTGCTTTCACCATAGATTTCACTTTAGGTGAATTAAATATCGGATAATCAACTCCCGAAAAAACTATTAATCCATAACTGTCAGCCATATCCATATGATATACATTATCTATACTTCTGTTTGTTATATAACCGTCAGAGATTGCAAATAAACCTCTTTCATCAGACAAATTTCCCACATATAAATTCACATAACAGTTATCCTTCTCATATTTTTCAAAAATACCATTTAAAAGATTCAACTTATCATCCAAAAACTCATCTTCTTTAATGTAAAGAAGTAATTCTGTATTGGTATCAGAATATGCTCTTACAAACTCGTCTATAACATGTGGATATGTCGGATAATCCTGTTCAAAATCCGGTATATATAATATTCTTTTATCTTCACCTGCATTGGATTTTTCTATCAGATTAATCTCTGGCAATGGCACATTATATAAATCTCCTGCCTCATTGATATACTTTTGGGTAAAAGAATCTATATCGCCATACAAATCCTGCGAACGCTCCAAAACCTTATCATAAGACCAATTCCACCACTTAATCCGCTTTAGCATATTAATGGTTTTCTCATCAAAACGATAACCTATAACTTTGGCAGGATTACCCGCAACTATGCTATATGCCGGCACATCTTTAGAAACAACTGCCCCGGCAGCCACAACAGCGCCATTGTGAACAGTAACCCCACTATTAATAATCGTCTTCTCACCAATCCAACAATCATTCATAATAATAATCTGACCCTTGCGCTTCATAAACTCGGGTCTTCTATATGCAATACCCGTGATTCTTCCAAGTGCCGGTTTTCTATAATCATGGTTCATATCTATAATGAATGTAACATCATGTGCTATAGCAGAATAACATCCAACCTGTATATTATATATATACTTTTCATCAATGACATTCTCAACCCATGCTTCTTCTATATAGCTGTCTTTGCCAATAGTAAGTACCGGAAAAGATTTGCCCTCTCCAAAAATGTCATTATTATAAACACTATCCTTTTGTATTAAATTTTCCTGGATGTTAAATTTGAATCGCATTAAAATCTCTCCTCCTACAAACATCTGATTATATACTAATTAAAAAATATTAAGTTGTAAATAATAAAAAACAGAAAATTGTACCCTATGGTTATTTTTTTTAACTGTTCATTTGTTTTTATTATGATAATATATACTTAAGCAAGCAGATATTATGTGATATTCTAAATTTGCCTGAGTTTTCAATTTCATGCCATCCTTGCTTAAATTTCCATAAAAATTGAATATATGCAAGGGAGCGTGATACTATGGATAGCATTGGAAATATCAAATGGCATCCGGGTTTTTACGGATGTATGGAATACATCTTTAAAGAATATAAACATGATTTAACTTTTGACAGAGAATATGAACTTTCCAAAGAGCCTACAAAAATGGATCTTCTTATAATAAAAAAGAATAATAATATTGTAATTGATAACCCTATCGGTAAGATATTCCGAAAATACAATATAGTGGAATATAAATCCCCACGAGATGAATTATCAATCGATGATTTATATAAAACTATAGGATATACCGGATTATTTAAAGGATATGGTAAAACCGTGGATGAGATAAAGGTAAATGAAATGACCATATCCATATTCCGTCATACATATCCAAGAGAGTTGTTTAAAAGCCTGGAAAAAATATCTGCAAGAATTGAAAAAAAGTATTCCGGAATATACTATATATATGATATAATAAATATACCCTTACAGATAGTCGTAACTAAACGTCTTGAAAAAGAAAAATATGCGGCACTTCGTATACTTACTCCAAATGCTGAAGAAGCTGAGGTACGAAGATTTGTAAAAGGAATCAATGATTTAAAGGATAAAGATGATAAAATGAATGCAGATGCTGTACTGCAGGTAAGTGTACCTTCTAATCAAAAATTATATCAAAAAATAAGAGGTGATGGTGTTATGTGCGAAGCATTGAAAGAACTTTTAAAAGATGATATCGAAAGGACTGTGAATGAAGCTGTAAATGAAGCTGTGAATGAAGCTGTAGCAGGCACAAAAGATACAGCTAAAAAGAATTTTGCCATGAATATGCTTAATGGAAAAGAGCCACTCGCCAAAATTACAAAATATACTGACTTGTCGAAAGAGGCGGTTTTGGAGCTTGCCAGGAAAAACGGTATAACTGTTGTGAATTAAACAAAATCGTGCACTAAACGAACATAGTGCACGACTTTGTTTTTCATTTGATGATAGAATCATTTATTATTCAGCTAAACAGCTTACATCCCGTATGAGCAATCCTAAGCCTATCACGATTATACATAAAATAAAGTGTCTCTAAAGTTTCAGCCATATACCCTATATACCTGTCAGCACGTTCACTTCCCTTAGGAACAGAAAGTTCCTCTGTACGCTCAAGAATAGGAAAAAGCCATGCACAATAATCTTTTAAAACCTCTTTTTTTGCAAGTATAACATTGTAGTTATACATAAATTGCTGTTTTAAAATATCTTCAAACGCCGTAGAATATTTAGGCGAAAGCTCTCGCAAAGCAGTGAGCATAGCATTCCAATCTGCATCCTTTAAGTAGCGGTTATGATGCGCATTTATATCCGGTTCGTACGGCATAGGATATGGCAAAACCACATCAACATCGTTATCCTTTATTCTTAATATATCTTCATCTGACAATCTGAACATGCGTCTATACTGAGCCAGTCCATAATACTGTACATCCAAGTTTACAGCATTTTTGCAATCTGCCCCACCTATAACATCTTCATTAATTTCTTCATCTACATCAAGCACATTCTTCCACATCCAATAAAGTGCGGTAATCTCGCAGTAATTAACATTCTTTTTAGAAATATTATCACCCTGATTATCTAATACATCGGCCACCCTTACATCTGTAAGTTCCGCACCTACCTGTATAGGAATCATATAATCCGGAAGATCAAACTTTTCCGTTAATACCTTATCTTTATAAAACTTAGCCATATAAATATGTAAATTCAATTCAAGTGACTTTATGTCTATATTACCTACGCGTCCATCTACATCGGATATACATTCATTTAATTTTTCTCTATCCGACGTAACCCTTCCACGCATATATTCATCAGATAAAGCTCTAAGTGGTATAAATCTACCAAGCTTAGTATGATAATGCCACATTAACTCTTCCCACATCGCCGTAGTCAATCTGCTATGATTAGTAAGCCCGTAACCCTCAAGTATTTTTTCTATCTCAGGCTGAATATTTTCCGGAGTAGCTATAATAATCTCTGTGTTATTTTTTTCTTCATCAGATAAAGAATCGGAAAAAGAGGCCAATTCTCTCACAGGAATACCATCTAACATTTCCGGATTTAGCCCTCCCACCTTTGAAACAAGGAAGCAGGATATATTTTTATCCGGATATACAGTTTTTATAGCTTTACAGGTGCCAAGAGCATAGCCTTGTGCTCCAAAAATGACTAAATTATCCATATAATCTCCTTTTATACAACATTCCACGGTTGTTATCAATATAAGATAATGTTCTTTTCTTCCTTGGCAAGCTTCCTCATCTTATCTGTGTATCCTGCCTTACTGAAAAATACAAAATGCTCAACTCTATCTGAATTACGCCAATCGACCTTGACACTTTTTTTCTTTAAATCATAATAAATATCAATATCTTTTGGTTTATCTGTATATTTACATTCACCAAATACTATATTTTTACCATCAGAATCATATGCTACAATGTCTATCTCGGTATCTTTATCCCACCATCTTCCAACACGATTAAAAGAAATCTTGTCACTTATAATACTCCACATCTTTTCTCTACATATATCCTCATACACAAACAAAACATGGTTATCTATAAAATTCCTCTTTATTTTATCTTCTACATACTGTTCCTTATCTGCTTCCAATAATCCTCTGTTCGCATATATAAATTGAAACCAAAACTTTATAAAATTATCTTTGATAAAATATAGACCTTTTTTGCTCTTTTCCGGATTTTCTTCGGTTATAGGAACCTGTCTTTCTATAAGATCAAGATTAATAAGCACATTTAGGTACTTCGACAAGCTTGTCTGTTTTACATTCATAACTGTAGCGATACTGCTAAGTTTATGATTTCCAAACGCAATTGTCTTTAAAAGTGAAAAATAACTGCCTACTTCCGACACCTCTTTTTGAAGTAAAAACTCCGGCTCAGCATAAAGGAATGAATTTTTAGATAATATATTTTTTTTGATTGATTTATAAATATCTTTTTCATCAGAAAAAATCTCTATATACTTCGGTACACCACCTGTCACAGCATATCTTTTAATCATCTCATCCTCAGAAAGTCCCGGCACAAAATCCTTATAATATGAAAATGGTATCTGCTTCATATTGAGCTGCGCCGTCCTTCTACCATATAAAGGACTGTCATAGCTTAAAACCTGCGATGTAAGAATATTAATCAGCGAACCACATATTATAAGCATAATATTCTTATCTTTTAAGGACTTATCCCAAATCTTCATCATAATAGACGGAAATGCAGGATTAGCTTTACCGATATATTGAAATTCATCCATTGTAACAACAATTTTATTCTTATCGTCCGTTGCATCTGCTATAACATCAAATACATCTTCCCATCTGCTTACTGTTGCACTTTTCAGTAAATTATTATCCAATTCTTCAGCTACAGCATTTTGAAACTCACGCAGATTTTCACTTTCACTTTCTTCGGTTGCCAGGAAATGAATACTCTTTTTATCCTCGCAAAATTTATTGATAAGTGTCGTTTTACCTATCCTTCTGCGTCCGTATATTACAACAAAAGATGAACCTTTTTTATCGTATTCGGATTGTAAAGTTTTTAATTCGTTTTCTCTATCAATTAGTTTAATCATATATTTTCCTTTTTAATTATAATGGCATTATGCTTATATACAAAATTATACTTGAAATTATAATAATTTCAAGTATAATTTTATCGAAAAACTTTTTTCAAATGACACTATTTATGAATTGTATGAATGTTCCTAATGCTAAACCACTCTCTATTATCATTATAATATTCTTTCATTATTTCTGTCTGTCTACCAAATGAAAAATGTCCAACAACTACATTGTCAGCAACAATAATTGGCTGGGAAGTTATGATACAATTCGAACAAACTTCTTCTTCATCACTTCCCATATCAGGATTTCCTGAAACAAAAAAGCCTTGCATTCCATTCCAAAAACTATGCTTCATTAAGATAAACCCTATACTAAATCGCACCCCACAGATAGAATACCCTTTATCATTATTAAACAACTTGTTTAATTCATCTATCTGAAGAGTATTTTTCCACATAAAAACAGCAGCATTCGGATCCGTTTCAATAGCGCTCTTCGGATTTCCGCCTATTCTAATCTTGCCGAACAATTCTTCGTATTCTTTTACTTTACCAAGTTTATCCAAAACTTTTTTATATCCGTATCCATTTACAGGTATCATCGGAGCTACTATTCCAACATCATATCCGCTTTCCTTTTCTGTCATTATGTAACAATTAAACAGGCCTTCAAATGCTCCTTCCGTTACAAACATGTCCTCATCTATTTTATAAATCCATTTATAATCCTCATACAATGCCATAGCTACATTTTGAATAATAGTAACACTATTAATATCGGTTGCCAAATAGGACCAGTTGTTCTTCTTTGCTCGATCTGATAATTCTTCTTTACAAAGTCCTGATGAAATAATGCATACATCTATATCTTCCGGTATAAATCTTTCTATTCTATCAAAAATGTCTACCCATAAAAATTCTTTATATCCTGCTAAAATAAAACAACATTTATCTAAATTTCTTCTTCTATCTTCAAATGTATATTCCGTACAACGCCATAATTCATTTAAATGTCTACTATTCCACTGTATAAACTCTGTATATCCTTTCGATTCCAATGTATTGATTATTTCTTTATGAAATATATCTGCTACAGCGATTATAAACAAAGTATCTTGATTAGGAGAATTAATTGAAGATATCTCAACAACTTCTCTTTCAATGCAAAATGTACCATCAAATTTACTTACAGCAAATCCATTGACATCTATACCTAAAAAAGTCAAAATATTATTAACTTTCCTACCAACTTTACCTGCACCATATATCCATATATTATTGTATTTTTTTAACTCTTTTAATGTCATACATTATTTCGTGATAATACTATAGTTAACTATCACTCATTCCCCTTTTTAATATTTTTCTTAAGACAACGGCATATACTTCTGTAAATTTATTAAAACTCCAGGATATCCCTCGTCAATCAAATAATTATATATTATGTTGTTTGATGCTAATATAGCCTTACTTTTTTTCAAGCAATTTTCTGTACTGTCAACAACCTGTCCATGTTCCGTTTTCTCTCCGAGACCTGTATTTTGTTTATCGCACACTCCATCTATAACAATCTTTTCATTTTTACAAAATTTCTGAGCAGCATCTCCTCGCAAGCCCATTCCCCATATCCAGATTCCATCACGACATGAAGCTAATTCATTTAAGAATTCTTCCCTATGATTCATCAATTGATCATAAAATGGCGTATACGCCTCAATTCTTCTTTCTATGCAATCGTGGTATCTGCCTTCAGTATCTATATCAAACTGTCTTAACATAGATATTTCTTTTTCGATATGTGACTTTCGTTTTTCAGTATCTTCACATATTTTTCTTGTCCAAGAATTTTCTGTAAATTTCCGGTAAACCGTCATATTTTTATCAATGTAATATATTCCGCCACGAAGTGCTCCCTTTATCTGAAACTCATAATCCATTGATAATATTCTTTCAAAAGGCATATATGATGTCAATAATTCCTTTCGAAAAAAAAGTGTGTTGGTAGCAAGATATCCTCCTCCTCCAACGATAACATCTTCAATTGGCAAAATGCAATCCGTATCAAAAGGTCTAATTTCATGTGTTTCTCCATCACTACACAATTCAATCGCACTACACGAACACATGTCAACATCTGCAGATTTTTCCATAATTTCGTATTGTATCTGTATTTTTTTATCATCTATCCAATAATCATCGCCTTCACAAAATGCAATATATTTCCCTCTTGCAACAGGTATACATAAGTTTCTAAGAGCGTCATAGCCCTTAGAATACATATTTTCTTCCTCATATATCGCATTAATTATATCTGGATATTCTTTTTCATACTCCCGAACTATATTTGTCGTCCTGTCAGTCGAATTATCATCATGAATAATTAATTCAAACTTAAAATCAGTTATTTGGGATACTATAGATTTAATCGTCTGTTCTATGTATTTTTCATGGTTATATGTCAAACATATCACACTGACCATCACTCTATCATTCATAAAAAATAAAATCGTCTTTTGCAGACTTTACCTCCATATTATTAATTTCAACATGAATATAATTCAAATAACTATTCCCGTAATTATTTATCCACAATTTTATATTATTATTTGTATCATATATTAAATACATATAAAACAGTTTTGGCTAAAAAATTTATTTTAGCAACGCCAATCATCAAGAACCTCTATCCCTTCAATATCAAAAACCGGTATTCCGTATCTGTCATGAACAGCCTTCCTCTCTCCATATGCGTTATCCACAAAAATAGCTCCTTTAGGTTCTATATAATCACATTTATTTTGATTAACTCTCAATTTAATAATTCGCTCAAATAGTGTTTCTGGAATAGCATGCTTATATAAGCTTTCTATTACTGAATCATCATAATATTCTTCATGGCGTGTAATCATAACAACTTTAATCCCATTATTCTTGCATTGATATAAAAACTTTATAACTGTCAGGCACACTTTATCATTATTAACTATTGTGTCATCATAGTCTATATACACAGTGTCATACTTATAATCAATAGAATACCTAGAAATAAGCGTCCGATCCATTCTTACAGTAAAAGGATTTTCAAAAACTGATATGTTCTTTCCCTGTGCTACATATACACTCAAAAGCGGAAGATTTACACCTCTTGCACGAGATAAACACATAGTTCCTGCACACCTAACAGATATTTCCATCAACTTAAATGATCCATAAATAGATCTCTTGACTTGAAAATACCACAGTCCAAAAAAATCCAACCTCTTATTAATCTCTTTTGCAATTTGTATTATCTCATCAGATGGCTCCATTGATACTCCTGCAACACAAACCCCTGCAAGAAGGCGATTGCGAACTCTTGGCAAACACGCACAAAGTTTACCTTTGCTATCTGTAACACAATCAACAGTCATTTCTTCACCTGGCAAAAACTCAGTAATAACATAATCTGACATCACAAAATCCAATGGTATTTCATTCTTATTTTTAACGCACTTTGCTCCTTTTGCGCCCTGACCAAACCTCGGCTTAATAAACACTGGTAAAGTATCGAAATTCTTGTATCTTCGTGGACAGAATTTACAATCGGCAAAATGATCATATGTCTTATTTTTATCTCTACAAATCTCTGCTGTTTTAGTAGGAGCAACTATTACCTTCGCATGAATATGGTTTTGTTTTTCGGCTAAATACAATGCAACAGTATCATGAGTTGGAAAAATAAAATCTATATTCCAATCCTCAATTAATTCATTAAACTTTTCTAAAAAATTGTCATCCATAATATTAGGAATACCAGATTTATAATTTTTGAAAATATAACCTCCATGACGATCTTGAGACGAGCAACCAAACAATTCAACATTAACATTATGTGAGAGCGCATCATGAAGTTCTACCGAGTTGATTTCTCCTGCTGGAAAAATTAACACATTGGTTTTACTCATCAAGCATACCACCTTTCCAAATTATGCAATTCAAAATACTTAGCAATATATTTACATTTCGACATGCTGTAAACAAATGCATTTACATACGCACCTTTTTTATAATATATCTCTCTTGCTACACATTCTTTTATGAAACCAGTTTTTATAGACATACTAATTCCCTAATTTTTCTTCAAGCACAGTAAGTATTACTCTTTGTAAGTTTAAATTATTAAATGCTTAATTAAGCATTTTATTTACAGCAAAGACCACACACTTTTATTCTGTGAACCTACTTCATCAAACATAATATTAAATTCAGCTGAACGATCCATAGAATCAATATCAGTAAGACTTACAATACCAACAAAATTATCATTCAAAATAGAGCAACAAACACATAAACCTCGATTTGAAATATTACTATCAAACCAAATATCATCAACTTTTTGACCAATATACCGAAAAGGAACTCCTAGAAAAACATTTTTCTTTGAGTCGTTTTTCAATCTATTAATTGTTTTCATATTCTGCCTTTCTCTTAAAGTCATAAAACGCAACTCCAATATCACCAATTGCAACAATAAAATTTTCGATACAGTCACTCAACTTGCTACATAGTTTTTCTCTTAAACATATTCTTTGTTGCTATACAATATAGTTCAAGAAGTCCTTAAGACCCTGTTGATATTCCAAAACAATCCCATATTTAAATATATTCTTTAATACATTTTTATACTCATTATCAGATAATGTATATTCTTTTTTTTGAATTGACTGTAATTCCAAATCTAAAATATATATGAAGCCTTCTATTGACGTAAAAACAACCTTACCTTTAAATTGTTTTGACATGAATGTTGTTATTTTTTCCTCATATTCATTAAATCCAACTTGAAGTTCAACATCTTTAAAAACGGATTCAACAGTCATATTTTCTCTATTTATCTTATATATCCCTTTCGCCACCCTTGGAATCAACCATAATTCTTTATCAAATTCATACATAGACCATGCAGGAAGAAAATGATCTTTTGTATCGTCAAAATTCTCAATTGCATCAATTTTAATAATTGTTTCATCCAATCGATTCCAACGATATATATTACCATATTCTTCTCTTCGCCCCTGAAGCCAAATATAATTCTCATCAATTAACATTGAAGAAAACCCTGCGCAGACACCATTTAACTCAACTATTTCCGATTCAAATGTAACTGTATTAAACTTCAACAATGCACCACAACATCCAAATGGAATTGTTAAATAATCTCCATCCTCATAAATCCCATCTCCAAAATATCCTTTATCATCGCCATCTAAAATATATTGCTCAACTTTGTCAATCCAATCTTTAACATATGTAATCTCAAGACTATTTAAATTTATACAAATAATAGCAGGGTAGAAATATCCAAACATAAACATCATTTTATCTTTAACATATGCCTGCTTAAACTTAATAGTAGATCTATATGCCTCTTTTCTTTTAAATAATGGTTTCGCAAGGTCTATATACATCATTTCTTTTGTAGAAGTATCAAACACCGCTATTTTTTCACCATGCATAGGACAAAAAACCACATATTTTTCGCTCGCACCAATAGATACATATGAATATGCATGAATGCCATTAGCATTATCCTTTAAAAATTCTATTTCATCCGTTTTTTTATTTATACACGCAAATTTATCACAGCCCACTAATGACATATACATCTTATCATCTATACTAAAAATGTCATTAGGACGCAAACTTTTATTTGTTTGAGATATATTCATTCTTTTTACCCCACTATTTCTCTAATGCTTTCTACCACTCTTTTTATATCGGTTTTACTATACCTCTGATCAATCGGAAGAGGTAAAATGTCACTAGCAAATTTATATGCTACAGTACAATTATGTACTCTTTCAATCACATCAGGCCACAAAACAGGAATATAAATTTTCTTTTTAACCAGTTCATTTCTAATAAACCTAGCATCTCCTTTTTTTATCATCAACGGATACATAAAGGGAACATGAGGTTTATTTAAGTCTAAATTATTAATTGTATTTAGCTCATAATCCATCAAATCCCAATTTTCTCTTCTTTTATTTATTACATCTCCATAATTAATAGCCCTAAGCAAATTATCAGTTATAGCTGACATTTTTTTTGCAGGTTCATTTTCAAAAAAACTATTGTTAGAAGATGCCTTCTCAAAGTACTCCGATGCAGTTCGTTCAAATCTTCCAAGAACAAACTCCATTCTGTTATGAGATTCATCTCTATCTAATTTTCTCTCTAAACGTTCCCCATCTCCTGTAATCAGAAATGCTCCATCAGAAACACCAAACCATTTTCTACATGAAAAAAAAGTATCAACGCCTTCATAAGGTGTATTAAAAAAGCCTTGTGTTTCATCCACTATTAGTCTTCCATTTGATCGACCAAGAGCAATCTCAATATCTTTATTCTTTAGTTGTCCATAATAATCATTTAAAAACAACCATTCTTCTTCATTAAGCTCAAAGTCATATTCTGGAAGAAAATTCTCATTAACCATATACGTGAAAGTCTTTGTCCCCATATCCTTAAATGCCTTCCCTACAGAATTGCACATATAATCCGGCAACCATATAGTCTTTATTTTTCTTAACTCTACCAGATATTTAATACATCCCCTTCCACAATTCAATGGTATGGAATCCGTATAATAATGTCTTCCTCCATAAGAATCAAGTTCAAAATATCCACCTATTTCTCTCATTCATAAATCATCCTTCTAGTTTTATATCCAACCAATGCCTTTGATTATCCATCACCTCATTAAGCTCGTATCTAGAATCAAATCTTAAAAACATATCCCCTAAAGCCATATTCGCTCCTGTAAATGGATAAACAAAATCACCTTTTGTCACCTGAAGTTCAATCATTTTTATATATTTTTTTTGTATTTCAGAATCAATTTCTAAACTCAAAAAACGTCCACACTCCTTTTCCTCATTATGAATTACCATTTCGCACCAAACCCCATCGCACTCCGTTTTAGATATCTCTTTAAATTGTAACCCAACCGCACTTTTTATCTCAGCCTCTATCAAATCAACGTCATATGCCATTTTCTGAATTTCAGCAATCTTACAACCTCCTCCGCGCGGAGACACTTCCATAATATATGGTTTATCTTCTATATCAACGCAAGTTTCAATATTATATATACCCGTTTTCATATCTAAAAGCTTTACCAAACGCTGTATTTCATTCTCTAAGTACTTCTGATTTTTATCCGACATAGTTGATGGCCAAATAATCCTTGTTGGTGTATATGGATTATCCGCATTTTGATCAAAAAGCTGATCTGAAAAAGTAATAAACTTGACTACTCCATTCACAGTGAATACATCTGTACTTGAATGATAGCCTTTAAACGTCAAAAACTCCTCTATTATAAACGACCCACTATGTGATTCTTTTATAGCTTTTTCAATTGCCATATTCAGACCATTTGGTTCATCTACTTTCGAAACCCCTTTACTTCCTGCCGAATCGGTAGGTTTAATAATTATTGGCCAATTAAAGTAATCTATATCATTAAAAGGTCCATATTTTTCCTCATATCTTTTAGCCCTCGGACAATTAAATCTATTGTCTATCAAAAATTCCCGAAATCTTCCTTTGTCTTGTAATATGCATGCGGTCTCATATGAACACTGAAAAGGAAGTCCCATTTTCTCCGCTACGTATGCAGCGGTAACAACTCCAGGGTCACATGCAAAAGACATAATTCCGTCAATTCCGATTTTTTTTGCCGCATCTAACACAGCTTCCTTATCAACTACACTTACATTACAATACTCATCCGAATATTTGTGTGCAATATTGTCAGGCAAATAATCACAAGTAATTGTATATATGCCAAGTTCATGCGCTTTTTTTATAACCGGAAGCAAATAACGACTTCCCCCAAGAAGCATTAATTTTTTCATTATCTACCTCCCTTAATTATTGAACAAATAAACTCAACCTGTTCGCCAGATAATTCCTCATACAGCGGTAACACAAGAACCTGTTCGGATAGTTTTCTTGCATTAGAAATATCAATATTCTTATATTTATTTTTAAAACAAGCCTGATCCGACGTAACTGGATAAAAGTATTTTCTGGAAAAAATCCCATGATCTTTAAGCCTATTGTACAACCCATTTCTGCCTCCAGGATATGTATCCGTGACAAGAATAGGAAAATACGAATAGTTTTTTGTTCCTGTTGAATTTCCATCAAATATACAGATTCCGTCAATTTCCTTCAAAAGTCCCCTGTATTTGTCTATAACCATTTCCCGAGATTTCATTGAAGACTCAATTTTTCTCAAATTACAAAGTCCCATAATTGCACAAAATTCGTTCATTTTAGTATTTGCCCCAACCTCAGTGACCAATTCTTCTCCACGTATTCCAAAATTTTTCAAATTATATAATTTCTCATATATCGAATGTTCCTTAAATGTAACTGCTCCACCTTCAATAGTATTGTAAACTTTAGTAGCATGAAAACTAAATATAGAAGCATCCCCAAAACTTCCTATTCCTTTACCATCTACATCTACTCCAAACGCATGAGCCGCATCATAAATAACCTTTAGATTATACTTATCTGCAATTTTCTGTATAGTATTCACATTGCATACATGCCCATAAACATGCACCGGAATTATAGCAACCGTCTTTTCACTAATTAAATCCTCAATCTTATTTTCATCAATAGTTCCGTCTTCTATTTTTACATCACAGAACACTGGTTGAAGTCCGTTTCTTACTATTGCATGTGTGGTAGATATAAATGTAAACGGAGTAGTGATAACCTCGCTTCCTCTTGGAAAACCAAATGCTTGAATTGCCATTTCTAAAGCCATATGTCCGTTTACCATTAGTGATAATTCCGGAACTTTCAAATAGTCTCTTAATTCTTCTTCTAGTCTATGATGATATTGTCCCATATTAGTCAGCCAGTGGCTATCCCAAAGTGGTTTTATCGCTTCTATATACTCTTCATATGATGGCATCGATGATCTTGTTACATATATTTTTTCTTCATTCATATTTAAAACTATTTCCTCTCGTAGATGCTTCAAAAACAGATATTTTAGCAAAATTTACTATAAATTATTATTGTCCTTTATTGATATCCTCATAATATTATATATCTAAATATGATGAAAGACAATCTTCACCCTACCTCTTTACTTTAGATGTTTTTGTCATATAAAACTTATCCTTAATAGCATCCCAAATCAAACACATAGCTTTCCTCAAAATTATCTTTACCCGAATTTAATGCGCACGTCGTTCCGCAACATCCGCCCGATGCTATAAATGCCTTACATTCAGACAAAAATTTCAATGTGGTAAGATACTCCTTACCCTTGAGCCATCCCTCATTTTCTCTTTCCTTTTTCTGATCCGATAAAAGCTCACCCGGATTGATTCTAAATCTTTTTTGGTCTATATATCTAAGTCTGTCGCCACAGAGTTCCTTCATCCTTTGAAGTATATCCTCATCTTCCGTTGCGAGATATATCTCATCATACTTTCCTGTTGCTTCATACTCTTTTATCTTCTCCATAACTTGCTCAGGAGATGCCATTATAGGATGTCCCGGAAGATGTGATGTCGTATAATCAGTTCCTCTTATAAGAACACCTATAGTTTTTTCTGGATTTGGAAGTGCCTCTCTTTGCTTGTCTATCTCTTCTTTAACCTTATCATTTATATAATCAGTTTTCATAAATGACGGAACCTTCATATCTACGATTCTACTCATAAGCCATCTGTCACTAAATGTTATAACGCTAAACGGAAACTCACAGACATACTGAGCCTGCTCCCATTCACCTGTTTCCTCGCCATATGGCTGAACAAAAAATTTTGACCATATATCTTCTCCATTATAATCAGAGTACATTGAGTCATCCGATTGAGTTAGTCTTATAACGGGGATAAATCCATTTGCCTCTGCATAAGCATAAGGATATTGAACCTTATCACAAATAGACATAAGACCTTCCATAGGAAATACCGGATTGATAATGTAAAAAGACTTGTCAGGATATCCATCTCCATAAGATTTATGTATAGAAAAGAAATAAACCAAGGTCATTATCTCATCATAAGAAAAATATCCTTCTTTACATCTATCCTCATATCCTGCCATAAATGATGCAAACTCATCCATGTACATAGTTTTTTCAGGGACTAAATCAGTCGGCATCTCACTTTCATTCACAACATATGTAATGTTATCGCGTCCGGGTAAAAGCCGCTCAAAGTCCAACCACTCTCTTCCTATGCAGAATATTCTTCCTTTATAATCAGCTAAAGCATCCTTTAAAAGTATAAATGCATGTTCTGTAATGCTTAGAAATACTATATTATCATAGAGCTCAAAAACTCTTGTATCAATCAAACCCTTCACTTTTTCATAGTAATGAACATATCCATGTTTTTCTTTTTTCTGAAGAAGACACACCGGTTCTCCAAATTCATTCAAAGCAGGAACTATACCACCATCCATGATATGTTTATTACGCCTTGCATCTTTGAACATTCTTTGTGAAAAATGTATAAAACAATCCTCGTCTATTTTTCCATTTATAACATCTATTTTGCTCACATATATAGGCTCATCACAATAATCATCTATCGCTATCAAATCGTTGTCGTGTCCATCTTTAAAAAAGTTAACTGCAACCTCATATACAGCCTTTGCCGTTGTTGCACTTGCATGAAATATCTCTCCATTTACAGTTTTAAGCATATCTTTGCCTCCTTAGCACGATTAAATCTACGTTACGATAATTCTTTCCTAATACTTCATCCGGCATATTCTTTATTATAATTAACCATTACATCTTTCTGTCTTTTTTTCTTCATTACTCTTTTTTCAACACAACCTCAAGCTTTCCAAATGCCGGTATAAAGCTATCCTTTAACCATTCTTTCTATCTCCATATCATATTCATCCGAAATATAATCAGGTCCATTCATCCACAGCTCAAAATCCGGATCAAACAGCATACCAAAGGTTTGAGATCTTCTAAACTCTTTTAATATCTCCATCTGTTTTCTTCCCGTTTTTTTTGCTCTATCTTCAATTACCATGTGCATAGGCAAGCTTTAATATATCCCTTGGCGAGCCTGTGCTCGCTTCTGAAATGCCTTCTGTTCGCAACATTTCCTGAATCGCTTTCCAAGCCATTTCAAATGTAAAATTAAATTGTAGGATAACTCTTTCGAATCATCTGTTATTGCATACCTAAAGCTTATCCCAAAACGCCCATCACCTTAACATAGTCCTCGCTCTTATCACGCATTATCTCCATTCCACGTTCAAGTTCATCGAGTTTAAACCTATGTGATATAAACTCCTCCGGCTTAACCGCTCCATTATCAAGTTTATCAACCACGTAGTGCCAGTCGTCATCCTTTTCATGTGTAAATGACGAGTTCCATGTACCTGTAACTGTAAGCTGATTTCTAAGTATCTTCCAATAAATATTCTTATCAAGTGCCATATCGGAGTAAGGATTACCCACCAGCATAACCTTACCTGCCGGTGCAGCACATTCTATACACTTTGATATAGTTTCGTTCTTACCGATACATTCAAATATACAGTCAGCGCCTATATCATCTGTTTTCTCCATAATCCAGCCTGATACATCCGTTGTCTTACTGTCGCAGTAATTATCTTCATCTATACCTAATTTAATAATATTCTTCTTTTGAAATTCTTTGTTGCCGATTACATAGAGATTTTCTATACCTGATTCTTTTAAGAACATAACAAGTAAAAGACCGATTGTGCCAAGACCATATACAAATACTTTTTCAGTCTTTTTCGGAGCTACTCTTCTCATACAGTGAACAGCAACCGCCATCGGCTCGAGCATCGCAGCCTGTTCATAGGTAACTCCAGCAGGCAATTCTATAAGATTATCCTCCGGCACAGCCACATATTCTGCCATTCCACCATCACAGCGCGAACCCAGATAATTATAATGTCTGCACATTTCATACTGTTTTCTCTGACATGGCACACACTTTCCGCATGGTATAAGAGGAAATACTCCCACAGCCTTATCCTGCCACTTTTTATCAACTCCGGAACCAACTTCTACTACCTGACCGGAAAATTCATGTCCCGGTATAAGAGGATGAACGTGCGCCCCTGTCTGATATATACGTGGTATATCCGAGCCACAAATCCCTACCGCCTTAACCGCAACGATAACCTCGTTATCCTTGGCAGTAGGCTTTTCAACCTCTTCGTATCTTATATCATTTATTCCATGTAACACATATGCTTTCATCTATTCATCCCCCACAGAAGATTTCTCTCCATTTGAATTTACTCTTTTTCATGATTATCGTTTCATATCTTTATATATCCAACGCTCTTACATCCTTAAGTATATCCCCATAAGGTCTTCCTTTGCCAAACAAAAGAGTCGTACCAAGCACAAAGCCCTTTACACCCATAGGTGCAAATTCCTTTATCTTCTCAGCACTGCAAGCGCCGTCCCAGTATACCTCGAAATTCATATCCTCCTTTATCTTAAGGAGTCTTTCAACCTTGTTACCTACATAAGGAAGATACATCTGACCTGCATTTCCCGGATTGACAGACATAACCAGTACCTTATCTACTATACGAAGCATCTCCATAACCGTCTCGATACTTGTACCGGGATTGATAGCTATACCCGGTATCATACCTGCATCGATAATCGCTTTAAGAGTAGTTGACGGATGATACTCTGCTTCGGGATGTATATATACAGTATCTCCTTTTCTTAAATTTCTTAAAAAAATATCAATGTGGGTTTGAGGATGTTCTATCATAAGATGAACATCAAGAGGTTTTTTTGTCGCCCCTGCTATATATTTCATGTCATTTAATGACATAGCATAATTCGGCACATATCGACCATCCATTATATCTATATGAAATGAATCTATGCCACCCACTTCAAGTTCTCTTACCTCATGCTCCAGATTGCCAAAATTGGCGCACATCATAGATGCTGTTAATTCAAAATCCATAACCTTATCCCCCTTGTCTTTTTTCGATAAAAATGCAATATTTTACTTTAACTGCATTCATCTTTTAAACGGCATAATACACCATATATATTGTCGTCATTTTTCATAAATCCGATCTTTTTCCCATAATTAATTATTCTATTGAATTATATCACATAAATTAAGTATTTTAAACCCAAAAAGGCAAACAAAAAATTCGTTGATAATAGAAACCATCTGTAGTATAATGTAAAAACACGTCGGAGGTGCAATATGATAGATAAACTTTACAGTCAAGTCATAAGTCAATTAAGAGAATTTGTGAATACCACTAATAGGTATGATGAAAAAAAAGTTGTCATTGTTGAAGATTTTTTGAATAATATAATTAAAAGAATTCAATTCATTTCAAAGGAAAGCCAAAACAAAGCTTTAGAAAATCGATTATTAAAAGAATTAAAAAGGTTATCTAAAAGTATATTCATCAGAACAAATAATGACGATATATATAACAAGAAGTTGCAACAAAGTATTGACCGACTATCATGGATAAATTTAAAGCATAAGATAAACAATTCCGGAAGAAAATATACTGTTGCGCAAAGAGAAATTTTTTACGCAAACTTAGGCGAAAACATAGGCAGCGAACAAAATGGAAGAAGACCCGTTATAATATTGCAGAATAATACAGGAAACAGAAAAGGCAATACAACAATAATTGCTCCTGTAACTACTCATCAAAAAAGTCCTCTGCATTATGATAAAAGTGTAAAAAAATATTTCATTGAAAAGCATGGGCGTAATGGTTCTGAGCTCAAATATTTGGGGCAATATGAAATCCCGTTAAAACTTGAGGACTCAAGAAATGGAATATATGGTTTTATTAATGTCATGCATATTAGAGAAATAGACAGAAAAAGAATAGACAGCCATAAAATCGGCATTGCAACCGAAGAATGTTTCGCACAAGTAATTAAAGCGATAAACAAAAATTTACAGGTATAATATTGACATCAAAAGCCAAAAATGATACTATACTGTTTACTAAGATGATTAATTTCATCATCAGTATTGTTTACGCTATGCGTAAATTAAGGAAAATCTAATAAAGCAGACTGATGCTAAGCATCAGTCAACAGAAGAGCATCTTTTAGGAGATGCTCTTTTTCTATCTGCATATATTTAGTAAGTATGCAACACTCCCATTACCTCTTTGCCGCCTTTATTATCATTCAGTTTCAATTATCTCCGACATCTGCTGAAGCAGTCTTACCACGTCAAAGCCATCTCTCATCTTCCGCCTTGCATTTTCTTCAATATAAACTCTTTCATCCTCATGTTCCAGAAAATATTCAATCTGAAATAATGCATCATCAAGACTTGTAAATGCAGCATAATCAACACCATTTTCAAATAATCCATCAAAATCCTTCTGCCAGTTCGATAAGAGCAATCCTCCTGCACCCATTATATCCATCGCCCTAAGAGGTATACCTGTATGAATTGACGGAAGCGTAACATTAAGATTAATCTTTGAAAGCTTAAAAACCTTATTCATATCTGTCTTATAATCAACCGTCCCCATAGCCTTTACGGTTTTTATATCAGATAAATCCCCCGGCGTATATACTTTCATCTCAAATCTTTTTGAAATCTCCCTGATAAATGTCATACGCTGCATATAAGCTACTTTACGACATATAAAATAATTGGCATATACATAAGGCAGTCCCTCCAGGCATCCTTCTTCTATACTGTACGGCATAGCTTTATACATCTTTGCAACAATCCCGGCATTTTGAGAAAAAACCTCATCTATTATATTTACTCCAAACATATTTGCCTGTGCATTCATAACGCCCTCAAGGTAACCTTTTGTATGCTCATCAAGTCTTTCGCTCATCCTGTCATAAAGATTATGCTTTTCATTATAAAGCGAGGCAACAAGAGATACATCAGCCTTAAATGTCTCCTCATCCTTCCTGCTTATACTTATCTTATCAAGCCTGTCAGGATTGATGCCAAGTGGCATATAATAAACGTGCTTAACCCCATAACTTTTTAGCTTTGCAACCTCTGCACTATCAAAAATAAATACATAATTACATTCATTAAGTATAGACGGATGATATAATGCTATAAGTGGACTGTCATAAGTCCATGATATATACTTCATGCCAAGCTTATCTGCAAGCTCCGAAACCTCCGGATGATAATTAGATGTAAAACAAACCTCACAACTCGCTCCCGACATATCTTCACAAAGTTTCTCACGAAGCATATTCTTGTCATTTTCATATAAAACCGGAACATCTGTTGAATATACATTGTGCCCCAGCATCATAAAAGCTTCTATAATATCTTCCTTGCCATACATCTCATAATCGACATATAGGATATTCATATACAAATTCTCCTATCTCAATATTAGAACTTTGTCATTATATCTCCCGATATATTTTTATATCTGCATCCATTTAGATAATCAAAAAAATATATCTAAAACAATTGAAATATTAATTAAGTATATCTATCGCCTCAATCATAGCCGGCTTTTTCTTTTGTCTGAACACGTGAGGTATATTGCCCGGATCTCCGTAAAATGCATCGCTTATATCTATAAGATCATTGTAATTCCGTGACTCATCATATATGCCCCAACCTTCAGATTTATATTTTTCTACAACCTTATTATACTTATCTCTCAACTTTAAGTCTACCCTTTTTAATACCCTCATAAGATGTGGATTAGCATACCATATAAGAGCTATATCGCCCTTTGCATTTTTAAAAATTTCAAGAGAGTTAATAATCTTATCTATAACTTTTTCCCCGTACTGAGCCATATAAGCTATACCGACATTATAGAGAACTATCTTTTTGTATGTTCCATCCGGTTTATAAATTATCTTTCTCCACTCATCAGAAAGATTTGCCAATTTAACAGACTTTTCATCAACCGATTTTTCTTTCACTTCTTCACTTATACAGGCTTCACCTATCTTATCAGACAGCACTTTTACTCTGTCCTCCCATACACTCCTGTAATCCTCACCCGACATATCAGTAAGTCTTTCAATATAGGTTTCTCTCATCTGCGCTGATTGAACCAATATCTCATCACTATGAACAACTCCGGGTACTGCACAAAAGAAATCTAAAGTCTTCCATGCTTTACCGGTCTTATCAAGACCAATCTCATTTATTACATATGGAGAAACGTATATAAGCTTCTCTGTAAACTTTTTCAAGTTTTTAGAATAATGTTCTGCACTTAAACTTATGGTGTAATTACATTGATCAAATGGACAATGTGTAACTATGATATCGGGATGACGTCTCATAAAATCGTAGCTTTTGTAATCCACAAGCTCGACACAATCAGGATATTCATCTATATCATAATACATATCAGAAAGTTCACTTCTGGCAGTTTTCTTATAATATGGTATAGGAACAACATATACATCATATATACCTTCTTCTTTTGCCTTTTTCCATAACCCTTCCATGCAACTCCAATAATCTGATCTATAAGGTATAAATACCATTTCTTTACGATTTATAATATCTGTTTCCAGCACTTCCTGCATTCTGGCATATATGTCGCCAAGAAATGAAGCTATACCTTCTACATCCTTGCTTCCAAACTCGCCACTTAAAAGAGCCTGATGAAGCTGATATACAGACTCACAATACTCTTCGAGTATAGAAATTGCAGAAAAACCTTCACCATAGGTTTTTTCGATCAACTCACCTATATTTATTGTACTTTCCTGACATGCCGCAAGCAGATCACATGCAGTATTCGTATCACCTTGAGCAACTATAAGTATAATCGCATCGTGCGCTTCATTAGTCATCTGTATATAATTTACTACTTGCTTCTTCGTGTAGTCACCGGACTTTCTTTCAGAATTTTCCAAATCATCAGGTTTAAATTTATATCTAAAATAATACTTATCAATCCTATCTATCAGCATATTTTCCAACGCTTCAAAAAAAGGATAATCGTGCATACCGCCCGCATTAACAGGCTTCATATAATCGCCATATTCGATACGTAGTACCCTATCATACTCTATAGGCACAGGAATTTCCGTATGTTCAAAAGGCAACATAATCGATTCTCTAAATGATTCTATAGGATACTTATGACTACTGTCCTTGAGCCAATATGGCATAAGCACTACGTGTTCGGCTCCTTGTGAACCATATAATTTAAACAATGTCTCTGCAGCTATAAACATCCTTTGCTTAGTAGGCATTTCCTCATCTATAGTAACATTACATAGTTGCTCTACTTCTGAAACAAGATCCTTAAAATCAGGATCATCTTCATTTTCCTCAGTTACCGTATCGGCATATGCAAATACTTCCCTGGCTATAACTTTTCTTTCTGCTTCGTATTCTGAATTAGGAGATAAATATTCTAACGGGAACAAGTCAACACCTGTAGGATATTGACAGTCATAGTACCTATCCAAATAATCCCTATCAAATTCAAACTGTCTACCATTTGTAACTCTTGTTATATATTGGTAATACGGATCACCTTTTACATCCAATTTAAGAATTGCATACCCTTTAGGGAGTTCATCCAATGCTATCTCTACAAACCGATTATAATCATCACGTAGCATACATATATCCATATCGTCATCCCATGGTATATATCCCCTGTGTCTAACTGCACCAAGTAAGGTTCCACAGTCAGCAAACCATTTTATATTATGTCTCCTGCATATCTTATCAACTTCGTGCATGACCTCTATCTGTGCGGCCCATACTCTTTTCATCTGTCCCATTACATAAAATCCCTCTCGGACCTCATCTTCAAAATACTTATGTGGATAATCCATAATTCCCTCCGTAAAAGATAGTATAAAACAAAACAGGCTGACCCATAAAGAGTCAGCCATATCTTGTAGATTAAACTAATTAACCTAATAATGAAAGTACACCCTGAGTAGACTGATTTGCCTGTGCAAGCATAGACTGTGCAGCCTGCTGGAGAATGTTATTCTTAGTGTAGTTAGTCATCTCTGAAGCCATATCAGTATCTCTAATCTGTGACTCAGCTGAAGTTAAGTTCTCGCTGTAGTTATTGAGATTGTTGATAGTGTAGTCAAGTCTGTTCTGGATAGCTCCAAGTTTTGATCTTGCACCAGATACCTTCTTGATTGCTTCTGATATCTTAGTCATAGCACTTGATGCTAATGCATGAGTACTAATCTTCATAGATGCTGAAGTAATACCAAGCTTAGAAGCTGTCATAGAGCTGATAGATATCTTCATGTTTTCTTTTGCGTTAGCACCAACCTGAAGATACTTGCTAGTGAATGAACCAGTAAGAAGCTTAGTTCCGTTGAATGCTGCCTTAGAAGCGATTGAATCAATCTCTTCTCTAAGCTGAGTCATCTCGTCTGCGATTGCAGTACGATCTTCTGATGCATTAACGTCGTTAGCTGCCTTAGTAGCAAGCTCGCCCATTCTCTGAAGGATGCTATGAATCTCGTTCATGTTACCTTCTGCAGTCTGGATAAGTGATACACCATCTTCTGAGTTCTTAACAGCCTGATTAATACCTCTAATCTGGTTTCTCATCTTCTCACTGATTGAAAGACCTGCTGCATCATCTGCTGCTCTGTTTACAGCGTAACCTGATGATAACTTCTCAGTTGCCTTAGCTACTGCCTTAACATTTCCTCCTAACATTCTGTTAGTGTTTACTGCCTGCATGTTGTGTTGTACTACCATAATAATTCCTCCTTGAATATAATGTTGCGTCCTTGCAACATGTACTAGCGGTCATGCCGCCGTTAATATTAATCTATGTTACACGCCGAGGCGTAATAACCTTTGATTTTTGGTCTTCCTTGACCCTTACAGTATATATATCGGAGCAATATGTACAAAGTTAACCCCAATATTTAATTTTTTTTGAAAAATTTTACAAAAATTTTTCTATCTGTATTTCTATTTTTTTCTGTCATACAGCATAGCATCATTCACAATGCCGTTTGACATAGTTTTGTAGTATTTATTTGCAATGGAACGGGAGTTTTTTACCTGTCTTAGGTTTTTTCTCTCGCTTGCAAATATCCCTTCCAACTTCTGGCGGTTTCTCTCCTCCAAGACCTCTATCTCTGAGCCTTTATCCATACAGGAATTAATTAATGCCTGTATATTCTTAAGTTCAGCCTTATAGGTTTCTTTTTCCTCGATGAGATTACCTCTTATTCTATCATACACCGAAGTAAAGCCTTTGTCAATCTCATTTATGTTATTTATGAGGGTTTCTTTTCTTTCTACTGTCTCGCCAAATGCCTCATCGTCAAACTTATCAGCGGCAGCTATCTCGCCTTGTTTAGATGTAATATCTGCGATCTCATCAAGGTAAGCTTTCTTACGTTTGAGTGAATCCCTCATAATTCCTACATACATACCTGTCTCGTTCATATAACACCGCCTTAATTTGTATCCAGAACAAGCTGAGGTCCTTTTGCTTTGGTCATAATTTCTTTCCAGATATCTCTGATATCGCGAAGCTCAACAAGTGCTTTTTCCAGTGACTCCATATCCTTTTTTATATTTGCCTCAGTCAAAAGTGCAAATATATAGTTGTAAAGTGTCTCAAAATCCTTGGCAACAGGATATTTATGATTAAGAGTTGACAAAAGTTCAACTATTATATTACGGCATTTCTGTATATTGGTATTGACCGTTTCGTAATCATTTACCTCAAGAGCATCCTTGGCTCTGTTCGCAAATTTCACTGCTCCTTCATACAGCATAAGCGTAAGCTCTGCCTGTGATGCCGTATTTATCTTATTGTTACCATATGCCTTTGCTGCATTGTTAGCCATTTATATTTTGCCCCCTGCTTAAAAATGTTCTAATTAAATAATATCCGGGATTTAGGCTGTTCCCATCAGCGATGCAAGATATGACTGTTGCTGCTGGAGTTTGGCCATAGCCGACTCCATCTTGGCAAACTGATTATAATACTTATCTTCCATATCTGAAAGCTTTTTATTTAACTCATCTATCTTGTCATCATAATCTTCCAGTTCTTCATCCATGGTAATATCGTTATAAAATGTAAGGGAATGACTGGTCTCGGTTTTCTTCATGGCCTTCATCATATAACTGTTCATTTGAGAGCCAAAACCTTCAGAGCCTGCAAATACTTTGGAGAAAATATCCGATTTGCTGTCAAGAGCCTCTTTGAGTTTATTAGTCTCCATAGAGTAAGTCGCATCATCCTCGTCACCAAGTATATGAAGCTTACCATTTTCAGTCCAGTCATTGCTCGTAACTATACCAAGAGATGCAAGTGTATACTGTGTAGTTGAACCATCATCATTGGTAACCGTTACCGCCTTGTTAAGTATGGTTCTCATATTGGAAAGAAGACTTCCTATAGTTGAATCTCTCCTCAAGAGACCGGACTTAGCCTTTTCTTCCCACTTTTCTATCTGATTGTCCGAAAGAGCCGCTTTTTCTTCTTCGGTAAGAGGATCATAATCCGTCTTTTCCTCATTGTAGAGCTTACTCATCTCATCTACAAGCTCATTATATTTTTTAACAAAGTTCTTGATACTGTTGTATATACCATCGGTATCGTTGCCTACATTTATGCTTATAGGTGAATCATTGGTAAATTCGCCTGTTTCTTTATTGTAGTTACCTGTAACGGATTTTGCGGTTATAGTCATACCGTTGATATTAAACTGATTAGAGTTTCCTCTGTACTCAACACCGTTATATTCAATAATTGCATCCTGAGCATCAACCTTGGTTGCCTTACTGCCAAGTCCAAGTATTTCAAGTGCATTGGCATCAGACGATGTAAGTGAGAAATTATTAGCTTCACCGGCTTCCTTTGAATTGATATAAAATCTTCCCTGGTTTGCATCGAAGCTTGCACTTACACCAAACTTTGATATCTCCTCAGCAAAGCTTGCTATAGTTGTCTTTTCATCAACAACAAACTCTTTATCGTTAATCTTAAATGATGTTCCGACTGCTATGCCTAAGTCAGAAAGTTTCGTACTCTTACTTATATCAGTAGCGGAGAATTCGCTCTGAACCTTTGCTCCTATACCACTAAGTGAAGAAACCTTTCCCGTCTCCTCATCAGCCTTGTAATCAACTATACCATTTGAACCAAGAGCATCTGCCGCAATTATATATGATTTACCTGATTCAGTTCCGTCCTCAGCCTTGGTAAGTGATGAATTGGTAAATGTTATCTTTCCATCCTGTATGCTCGCCTGAAGTCCTTTGAAATTATCGTCTGCTGCAAGTTTTGCATTGAGTTCACTTATATTGGCAACACTGTTTTCACCAGTCCCGCCAAGAGTGAACTCTAATGTAGGAAGTCCCTCCTGATTTGCAGTAAATCTTATGGTCTGTCCCTCAAGTCCAAGGCTGTTACCGCTTGCATCCTTCATATCTGCGAAATTGGTGGATGCAGTAGCATCATTAGTTGCTGTATATGTCTTATCTCCACTCTTGATATTGGCACCCGTAAGGTATGCAGATGAAGCTATCTGCTTAACAGATACAGTATGCGTACCGTTGGTGGTACCTGAACCGGCTGTTACGGAAACCTTGCTTTCGTCACTAAGCGTAGTCTTTTTCTTGTTGTAGGTACTTGGCATCCTAAATGTATTTAAGTCAGTCTTATAGAAATTATATAATTTTGTATTAAGATCCTGCCAGGCTTCTTTTTTCCACTCGGCCTTTTGTTTATCCTTTTTGACATTGTCAACCTTAACTGAGCTTGCATTAACCAATTCCTTAACCATGCTCTCAGTATCAAGTCCCGATGCCAAACCGGTCATTCTTACTCTAGCCATAATCTCACTCCTTTCTTAATACAAAATTACCTCTTCTCGTCTACCATAAGTCCTGCGAGCTCCCACGCCTTTGCAAGCATATCCAGAGCCTTTTCGGCAGGAATCTCCCTGATAACCTCGTCTGTGTCTGTATCCTTAACTGTAATTGAGATACGATTGGTGTCATCATGATACTTAAAGCTGCAGTTTGTGTGTCTCATAGCTATCTGTTTGTTGATAGTATCAACCGCAGACCTGATTTTGTCGGTAGGAACCTCTTTACCCTCAGTCTGGACAGCAGCCTCATCCTCTTTTTTCTTTTTGTCCTGCTCAGGATCATTAAAGTTCTTACTCTTTTCTTCTACCTGTGGTATAGCATTTTCCACCTTGACCTGATTACCGCCCGCCGCAGCAACTTTTATGTCAGCGCTTGGCTGTGGTTGTCTAGGTGTATAACTCGTTCCCACTGCACTTCTAATTCCTTCAATTGCCATCTTCTATCCACCTCCGTGTGATTTTCTATAGAATTTTCAATAATTCTATAGAGAGCCTAAGCCCGAGAATATCCGTAATCTCAGGCTGATCATCATTTACTGTTACATCTTATATCGTCAAGATATATATAAAAGTTTACACTTTTATTTAAAATTTGTCTATATAATTTTACCGCTGTTTTTTGCGGTCTTAAAATGCAGTTACAAACCCATCAAATTGCTGCTTTTATCATTTATTATAAAAGCTTTTTCAAGCTCTCAATATCCACAGAATTAACTGTTTCTTTGTTAGCTTCCTGTATCTGTGTATAGATTTCTTTTCTATATACAGGTATGCTCTTTGGAGCTGATATACCTATCTTTATCTGCTCACCCTTTATCTCGAGTATGCTGATTTCGATATCATTTCCGATCATTATGGATTCGCCCTGTTTTCTTGATAATGCCAGCATACTACTCACCCGCCTTTGCTTTTAACTTCTCTACAAACTCATATACATTAAATCTGATGTCATAGTCCTGATTCTCAACTATAACCTGCATAGCCTTCCTATCCTTGGCATTTATTATAAATGGTGCCTTGAGGTTCGCAGTAACCTTGGTAAGATCAGAAGGTATAGTCATACTTACAAGTATGAGCAAATCTGCATCGGCAGGATTGCCTATTGTCTTTGTAAGTTCATCTTCTATTATAGGATTGTACTCTCCGAGTATATCCAAAGGACTTACTACCGGAAGTGCAAGAAGCGGTTCATCCATACACTGAAGCCAGCTTATAGGGGAACGTTCTTCCTGATCCTTGTCAAATATAAGTGCAAACTTCTTGAAGTTTTCAAATCCGATAATTCCGTTTGGGAATTCTATCAACTTGTCATCCTCAACATCAATAGTTCCAAAAAATTTAGTTTCTGCTACCATACCCTTTTTCCTCCTCGCATCTCATTCTATGAACACTTTTTTCGTCACATAAGTTCAAACAGAAAAATCAAAACCTTTCTTATAAACTTATCCCCGAAATCTTTACTTCGGTATTACCCATATATTATCCAAAGCCTCTATTAAAGTGTTAATACATATATAATACAACGAATCTTACAGATAATCAAGCAAAGTCTTATCCATCACGTTACTTGTAGCCGCAAGCGCAGATTCATATACAAGATTTGCTTCGTTAAAGTCAGTAACGATTTCCTCCGTCTCCATATCTTCATTTGCAGACTTAAGCTCTTTGAATGAAGCATACTGTTCTTCCACCCTGGTTTTTACCATGGAAAGCTTTGTCATACGGCTTCCTATATCCGACTGTGTAGCTGATATCTCTGCAAGATAATCCTGGAAATGTGTTATATTGCCCGAGAAGGTCTTCTGCATGGTTTCTTTCTTAACAGCTATCTCCGTATCTATATCCTTGAGCATCTTATTAATCTGGGCAACTGCCGCATCATTTGATGAATACTGTGTATCCTCCAGCAGTTTTTTGAGCTTTGCCTGTGTATCCTCAGCATCTTTAAGATCCTGAAGTGTATATATAAGGTCATTTATATAATTTCCTATCTTGGAAGTAATAAGATCTTTACCTTCAAGATTAACTTTAATGCTCTGGTTAAAGTTGACCTCATAGTAGATTCCCTGGCCACCTTCCGGCTGTGTATAATCAACAGTCTTGATACTTCCGTCAGCCTGTTCGGTATACTGGGTACAGTCAAAATAATGCTCCGGTCTTAAATCATCCACATCAAACTTGGTTTTTGCATACTTTACCTCGATATCATCGGCAGCTTTAAGCACATTATATATATCTTCGCCAAAGATTATCTCACCTGTTTCTTTTATAACATTAATCTCACCCGGAGCCACATCATAATATGTGTCCGCATCATCGGTTGTCTTTACGTTTATTGTATAACCTGTAAGATCTATGTCATTTCCTGCACTATCCTTTGCTGTAAGCGAAAGTACAGCATCTCCGTTATTATTGTTTTCTTCTATACCTTCATAAGCAAGATTTAATCTGTATACCTGCTGTGGATCGGGCTGCTCGTAGGGCTTCGCTCCCGAGATATAATCATCTACGTCTTCATACTTGACCGAATCCACTATAACCTTTCTGTTATCAAGGTCTTTACCGTTTATGTGCTCAGTTATATCATATGAATATTTTGATACGTCATCGGTCTTTGTAAATGTAAGAGGTCTGTCTGTCTTGTAGCCGGAGAAGATGTATCTTCCTGCGTAAGTTGAGTTTCCTTCCTCATATATCATATCCTGAAGTTCTTTTAATGAATCGATTATAGCACTTCTGTCGGTTGAGCCAAACGAATCGGTTGAACCCTGTACACAATACTCATTGATATCCTTGATTCTCTTTACGATATTGTCAAGTGAAGTATTGGATACTTCATACCACGAATTTGCATCAGGTATGTTTTTGTCCTTATACTGCTCAAGCTGACTGACGGTAGTTCTTAATTTTAATGCTCTTACCGCTACTACCGGGTCCTCTGAAGCCTGTGAAATCTTCTTGCCCGAAGTCATCTGCTTGGTTCTTCTATCCACCTCAGTCATACTTCTTTGGAGGTTTCTGACTGAATTATTTGAAATCATCTGGTTTGTTATTCTCATTCCCATAATAATACCTCCTGTTATCCTGCACGTTTGCGCCTGCCTCTTGATTAGTTTATCGGCGTTCCCATGCACCGAGATAACTATCTTTTGACTTTTATATACGTCTTAGGCATCAATATCTTTTTCCTATAACTTACTTACTATCTTCCCGTATCGTTGATAAGCTTGTTATATACTTCATTTAATACTGATATAACCTTGGAAGCAAGATTATACAGGTTCTCAAATTTTACAAGCTCCGATGCCTCTTCATTTGAATCTACACCTGATATAGAAAGTCTCTGGTTATTGATGATATATTTTATATCATCCTGATTATTGGTAAATGCACTCATTTTGGAGATATCTACAGCAAGATTTGTAGTTACGGATTGCATATATTGAGATATCGAGCCTTGCTGGAACATCTTCATATCTGTAAGACCGTATGTAATAGCGTCAACTATAGGTCTCCTTTCGATATCACCCTGTTCTATGTCTTCTTTGTAAGATACTACTACCTTACCCGGATCATTTTGCCAGTCGGAGTTAAGCTCCCAATTAAGCGCCGTAAGCTTGTAGTAGCTTGAATCTGTTGAATTGAGTGTGCCCGAACCAAGCATTGTGTCCTTTAAAATATAATCCTTGCCATAAGGATCAACTGCAGTAAACATGTCAAGTCCGTCATTTCCTTCAGAATCAACACCTGAAGTTGTATGCTTGTTCATATATTCCGAGAAAGTTCTTACCATCTCATTTAATCTCGCCTGATAGTATGGTATACCTTTGGTTGCGTTATACTCGCCCATCTGTGCGGTTGTTCCTACAACAGAATCAAGTATAATTGCCGTAACCTCAGCCCCGCTTTTATCTATCATAGTCATGTTCTGGAATGTAAAGTTGTTTAAGTTGTCATCTTCATCATACTCTGCAGTCCAGCCGTCATATATATATTCTCTTCCGTTTAAGTTAATCACGCCCTGTGTAGGTACATTTAACTTATATACATTTATCGACCTTGGAAGTTCTATGGAAACTGTCGCCGGTGAATCAGTCTTGGCAGTTATGGTTCCCTTAAATATCTCGCCATTGTTACCGTCTCTTATGTTAAATAAGCCGTTAAGCTTACCTGTTGTCCTTGTTATCTGGAATTTTTCTCCCGGAGTGCTATCGGCATTTTTCCATGCTATATCTACCAAACCGTCTACATCACTCTGATTTACTCTTTCTTCCCTTGGTACTACCATGAGCTCATGATATCCCATCTCATCAACAAGTATGTTACCATTTATTCTTATACTCATAGCCTTTGCATCCGATGCTACAGCATCAAGACCTGTACCGAACATAATTGAGCGCTCTTCCACGTCCACATCTACATACTCAGCGAGAGTATCTATACATACGCCTCTCTGGTCACGAAGGTCATTGGCACTTCCGCCGCGTAACTCTATAGTTATGATCTGCTGGGTAAGTTCATATATCTGCTTTGCAAGTGAGTTAATCTCACTGACACCGAGCTCTATCTCATCATTTATGGATTTTTGTGAGTTCTGAAAGTTGTTTGCAAGCTCATTAACCATATCGGTAAATGAATCTACGGTATTGGTAAATCCGATTCTTGCTGTATAATCCGAAGGATTGTCTGATAAATCCTGAAGTGCATCTGAAAATCTGTTTAACCACTCAGAGTAACCTGCATTGCCTGTCATCTCATTCATATAGGTTTCAAGCTGCTTTAAATTTTCTTCTTCGGCAGCGTACTCACTGTATTTTGAAGTCGTATTCCAATACTTGGTATCGTAATACTCGTTTCTTAACCTGTCTACGCTATTGGCAGTAACACCGGTACCCATCATACCATAAGATGCTGCGATACTAAGTGCCTGTGATGCCGATGCATTAACCTGCTGCCTGGAATAACCCTTTGTATTGGCATTGGATACGTTGTGTGAAGTTGTATTGAGTGCTGTCTGGAAATAGTTCAATCCCGACAAGCCTGTATTTAATCCCAAGAATGTTGATGGCATCTAAATCACCCCTATCTGTTACATACCAAGCGTATTTATCAAATGTTCTATCATCTCTGCTACTGTCGTTATATATCTTGAAGCTGCATTGTATGCGTGCTGGAATTTTATAAGGTTTGATAATTCTTCGTCCGATGAAACTCCAACCACCTGCTGCCTTAAGTTATCCAAATCATTTACTGTCTGCTGCTGGGTTTCGGCCATGGCGTTATAAGTATAGCCTCTGTCTGAAAGCTCATCTATCGCACCTGCAAAATAGTCCTTGAAGTTACACTCAACCAACGAGTTCGGACTTACTGTTGCAAATTTTTTGTCCCAGAGTCTAAGCAGATTATCTGCCACATCCTGTGCCTCTTCTCCCGTATTTCTCGAAAGCGGAAGAAGTGAAGGGTTCTGTGCAAGCTCCATATTTATATCCATATTGCCTATGGTATATAGTGAATAAAAGCTGTCTTTATCTTCTTCATTATATACCTTAAATGTTCCTGTTGTTCCATCTGCAAGGGTAAGTGTCTGCTCCGTGTACCTTGGCTGGTTTATCCTTACAAATAATTCCGTTCCGCCGTACTCATTGCCCATACCCATACCGATACCGGCTGCTTCTTCATCAAAAATATTTACCGTCGTTCCGTCCGCAAGAGTTACCTCCTTGTTAGGACACAGGATGTCATTTATACCTGTCGCCATGGCATTGATAAGAACATCAAACTGTGCCATAAGGTTTGTAACGGTGTATGGCTCAACATATGTATTGAAATAATCCAAATCTATAAGGTACTGCTGATGGTCCGCCTCGTACTGTGCCATATCGTCTGCATACTGTGCAGGATCAGTATAATCCTCCTCAAGAGGTTTATCAGGTCTTTGGGGTACATCCGTATATTTACTTACAAAGTAACCTCTCGACATCATAAGCCCTTTTAAAGAACCTATATCAGTATTATTGTTGGCATTCGGAACTCTGTCTATGTTAAATAATGCATGCTGGTCATCCTTCCACACCGGCATGAGAAAATCCGTTGAATCTGATGTGAAACCGTAATTGTTCTGGTATGTTTCACTCTCGGCAACCTTAACCGCCTCTATATCATAGGTTTTTCCTCTTGTAACAAGACATCTTCCCTCGATATAAACCTCTATGGTTCCGTCGACATTATTTAAAACTTCTGTATCGACAAGACCACACAGCTCATCTACCGCTAAGTTTCTCGCGTCTCTATAGTCATTTGCATTCTCCAGCTTGGAGGATTCCGCACTAAGAATGTTTTCGTTTAATTCCCTAATTGTCTTTGCAAGCTCATTTATACGTGTTATCTGATCTTTAATCTCTACATTTAAGTTTCTCTGATACTCTATAAGACTGCTTCTTATCTCCTTGGATCTGTCGAGGAAATGCTGTGCAGTTGCTATAAATGAACTTCTGGTTACTATACTGTTTGGTTCTTTTTGAAGTTCCTGGAGCGATTCCCAGAAATCATTAAGAACTGTATTGAAATCGTTGCTGTCATTCTGATTAACAACGTCTAATTTTCCAAAATAATTTTCTATCTCTGATACTGCTTCATACTCAGCCTTATAGTAATTCATGCGTCCTATCTCGCTTCTGTATGCCGCATCTGCAAATGTATCTCTTACCTGCCTTACTTCTGCTGTTATAACACCAAGTCCGGCCTTTTGAACCTTATAATCATTACCGATGGTATTGTAGGTTCTGTCAGTGAGCATAACCTGCTGTCTGCTATAGCCGTCAGTCTGAGTATTTGTTAAGTTGTGTGCTGTTGCGTTAAGCGCATACTGACTTGTCTGTAATGCTGTTGTACCTACCGACAGTCTTCCCATAGTTCCTGCCATATGCTCAACTTCCTTTCCCGATTATTATTCTTACCGCTTCTCCCGGCAACATAAAGTCCGTGACTTTTCGATCTCCGATTTACTGCGATGTATCAAACTTGCCCGGCTGTTCTATAGCTCCTGCTCCCGAATAGCCGCCTTTTTTAAACATATCCTTCGAATATTCTGCTGTTTCAGGTGCTCTGCTGAAATTCTGAATAAGATTAATATTATACTCTATCATAGACAGGGATTCCTGTATAAGATTCTGATTATGACCATTAACCTCACGAAGCTGTTTAGCTATCCTGGCAAGCTTTTCATTTATTATCATAAGCGGTTCCTGAAACTCTGTCTGGCCATCAAGAAAGCTTATGATATCCGTTATCTTAATATCTGCCTTGCTCTTATTGATAACCGTAGCTATGTTACCCATAGTACTTCTTCTTTTGTTTTCAAGACCTGTCAGAACATCCACATAAAGCTGTTCCTTATCGGTCGTTTCTCTCAATCTGTCCAAACTGTTGGACACGATAGCTGATGTTTTTTCTCTCGAAACCACAAGGAGTTCTTCATATATAGCATACTCCTGATTAAGTTCTTCAATTAGATTCTCAATTAAGCTTGCCATAAAAACTCCTTTTCCTGATTTTCTTAAGGCGACTTATAAGCCTGCATTTAATCCTTATTTAAAGAAATCGCGCCTGCTTAAATCGCCTTACCTGCAAATGCACTCATAAGCTTAGATGCAAAATCCTCATTACTTACTTCATATGTGCCGGCATCCATCCTTGACTTGATATCAGATACTAAGTTTTCTCTTACATCAGGTGTAGACATAAGAGCATTTTTAGCCACCTGCATATCCTTGCCTAAGCTTGAAAACAAGACCTCATCCTTGAAGCTTGCATTTCCGGTACTGTTAGTATATTTGGATTTATTAAGCCCGGTTGCGCTATAAATCTGATTAATACTACCTAATGTACCTATACGCATAACTATCCCTCCTAATAACGTATTGCTTATATATTGTAAGCCTGTGGATAAGATTATTATCTATCCGTAAAAATTTCTTCAATAATTTTATCGGACATATTTTTTATAATATAACCTCTAAAATGAATTTTTTATCCAACACATGTAATATCTGTATAATCGCCGTAATTTATCTTATCTGTCGTAATTTTATCTTTCAAAAAACAAAAACGTGATTATTCAAGGAATCTCATCTTGCCCGCACCTGACTTCTTAGGTGCCTGATGAGCTGCCTGATAGAGTCCGTTAAGCGAGTTTTCCAAAGTTCCGGCGCACTGTGCACAGAATTTTCCGCTGTGTATCATGGCTCCGCATCTTTCGCAGGTAAGTCCTACAAGTGAGTCATCGGTAAATGACAGTCTTTCCTCTCTTACCCATTTTTTAATCTGTTTTACGGGTACATCGCATTCTTCTGAAACCTTGTTGATATTATTGCCCGGATTATCCTTTATGTACTGCTTTACCTCCTGAAACTTTTCTTCAAGCTCCTTCTTGCAGTTTGAACAGATTTTTTCACCTGTAACCCAGTTAAACAGTCTTTTACATCTCATACAATTCATAACTTCCATGGCATAGCCCTCCTATAAAATATTATGATGCTGTGTCAAAATTATCTTCTGACACCATATGACATACGGATTGCTTCATTGCCAACGCAATTTTCGCAACCCCAAAAACCTTAGTCTTTTCCTATACATATACTTGTATAATATACTTCTTTGACTCCTGCTGCCCTGAGTGCTTTGGTGCAGGCTTCTATGGTCGAACCGGTCGTATATATATCGTCTACCAGCATAACCTTCTTATATTGTAACTGTTTTTTGTCCGTTATAAAAGCTCTTTCAAGATTTTTTTGTCTTTCCTCATTATCAAGAAGCTTCTGTGGTGTTGTGTTGATTGTTCTTTTTAAGACAGTACCTTCAACCGGTATATCTAAATACGCCCCGATACTTCTTGCCAAAACCTCTGCCTGATTGTAACCTCTTTTTTCCAATTTGCTTTTGTGTACCGGAACAGGTATAAGCACTTCCGGAGATACCTTCATTATATCTTTTCCATGCGCTTTTATTATCTCATATGCAAAGCTTTTGGCATAGGACTTTTTATTATGATACTTAAAATTTACTATACTTCTCCTGACCGGCTCCCTGTATCTCATGGCCGGAAAGCCTTTTATATAACTCTTTGGCTTGTTTTTACAATCATCACAATATTCTTTTTCCGTATCATCAATCTCCTTGCCACACCTAAGACATACCGGTTCGGTAAGATATGTGATTTTCGTCCGGCACAGGTCACATATCCTGGTTTCTGTTCCTCTTAAAACCTCCTCGCACAAAGGACAGACAGGCGGAAAAAAGAGTGTTCTTAACCTACTTATTATTAATTTTATTTTTTTGATTTTTGTTGCGTATTTTTTTCTTTTCATATAAATATATCATTTCCTGTTTTAATTATTTCTGAAATCCCGGTCATCCGTTTATTACAAGCCTTCCATAACCCCCTGAAGTCTACAGGTCCTCCATAACCCCCTGAAGTCTACAGACCCTCCATAATCTCCTGAATTCTACAAGCCTTCCATAACCTCCTGAAGTCTTACCATAAGTGTCGTATATCTTTTTTGCTCTTCTTTATTGTCTATCATCTGATTTACAAGATTAAGATTTCCTACTATGATAACCATACGTTTGGCTCTGGTTATAGCTGTATATATAAGGTTTCTGTTTAGAAGCTTTGGCGGTCCGCTTAAAAGAGGTATGATAACTACCGGATACTCGCTACCCTGAGATTTATGTATAGTTACGGCAAATGCATGTTCCAGCTCTGACAATCCGTTAAATGGATAAACCACTGTTCTTCCGTCATCAAACAGCACCGTTACCTCTTCATCAAAGTGGCTGATATCACTTATAATGCCCATATCTCCGTTAAATACGCCCACTCCTTCTTCTATTACATAGCCTTTTTGTCCATATATCTTCCAGTCCAGCTTATAATTGTTTTTTATCTGCATAACCTTGTCACCGGTTCTGAAAATGACATCATTTCTTTCAATCTCAACTTTCCCGTAGGACGCCGGATTGATGAAGCTTTGCAGCTTTATATTAAGCTTTTCTACACCAACCTCATTTTTCTTCATAGGAGTAAGCACCTGTATATCCAAAGGCGTTATCCCCAGATAAGGCGGCAGATTTTTCGTAATAAGCTCTTTAATTTCATTGGTTATAGCCGTTACATTATTTCTTGGAATAAAAAAGAAATCTTTATTTTTATTGGTTATATCTATGTGTTCACCCTGATTTATCCTGTGAGCATTGTAAACTATGTCGCTTCCGCTTTCCTGCCTGTAAATCTTGGTAAGCCTTGTAACCGGAAAACAATCGGAATTGATTATATCCTTTAATACATTCCCTGCGCCAACTGACGGAAGCTGATTGATATCTCCGACAAGTATAAGCCTGGTTCCATTCATAACCGCGCTGAGTAGCGAATAAAAAATAAAACTGTCAACCATCGACATTTCATCAACTATAATCGCATCGCATTCCAGAGGATTATCAGCATTTTTTCCAAATGTTAAAGCCTTACCTTCTCTGTCATTATCATCAGGTATTCCCGAAAACTCAAGTAGTCTGTGTATAGTCTCTGCCGGCTGCCCGGTAGATTCCGTCATTCTCTTGGCTGCGCGTCCTGTAGGCGCACAAAGCCTGATATCCATACCTTTTTTTATAAAATATCTTATAATTGCATCTATAATTGTGGTTTTACCTGTTCCCGGTCCTCCGGTTATAACAGCAACACCTGCTGTTATGGCAGTTTTTACTGCATCTCTTTGAACCTCGTCAAGTGTCATATCCATATCTTTTTCAATCATGGAAAGCGCAGCAAGAAGCTCATGCTCCGGTATCTCAAACCTGAGTTTTTTATCCAAAAGCATCCTGGCCGTATTGAGCTCCACATAGTAATTGGACGCAAGATAAACTGCATCTGTTCCATCTACATTTTTTATTATTATCCTGCTTTCTATCACAAGATCCACCAACTGGTTTTCTATTATTTCGGTCGCCTCTTCAAAAACCGTAGCAGCGCTTATATTGCTCTCATACTCTGCATAGCCGTAGGAAAACTCTTCCTCATAGCTTATACCGTCATTTTCTCTTGTAAGGAGGAGTGTTCTTCTTATCACTTCATCTTTCGGAAGATACATATGTCCGTCACCGATAGCAGTATTTAAAACGTATATTATAGCCGAGCGTATTCTGAACTCAGAATTTCTCTCTACGCCCATCCTTCTTGCAATTTCATCTGCCGTTCTAAATCCAACACCCGTTATATCCTCAGCTATTTTATACGGATTGCCACGTAAAATCTCATAAACTCTGTCGCCATATTCGTTATATATCTTCATGGCAAGATTTACTGATATTCCGTATTCGGATAAAAATATGATTACATGCTGAAACTCTTTCTTATCCTGATATGAAACGGCTATACTTCTTGCTTTTCTTTCAGATATACCGCTTATCTCCGCAAGTCTTTCAGGTTCTTCTTCAATTATCCTAAGTGTATCTGCTTTGAATTTTTTAACAATTCTTTTGGCAAGTACCTCACCAATACCTTTTACTATACCCGATGCAAGATATCTTTCTATCCCAAGCGTATCCTCCGGCATCTTTATCTCACAGCTTGTAAATTTAAACTGTATATCGTATTGCGGATGGTTTACATAATCTCCCTCTGCAATAATATAAAGGCCCTCTCCTATACCAAAAAGAGTGCCTACAAATACTTCTTCGCCGTCCTCTCCTTCGACGGAAAAAACGGCGTAGCCATTTTCATCATTTTTATAAATTACTTTCTCAATAATTCCTTCTCTGGTCATAATCCGTCTCTAATCTCTATTATAATCTACTGCATCCGGCGGTTGCGTCAACCCTTAGATTTATCTTACAGTTTTATTCTGCATCACTCTTTAACAGCTATATTTTCAGCCGCTGACTCAGCATCTTTTATGGAAATTTCAGATGATGCTTCAATCTCCGATGCATCTACGGTAGGCATATTTCTTTTCATAGCCTCATAAAGCTGCCGGGCAAGTCCTACTCCGCCCTGATCGGTTACAGCCTGCGCATATTGCTGAACCCTCATATCTCCAAACATCTTGACGTAATCGCCTTCTTCTTCATCAGACTTCATAATGGTATTTTCCATAGACTTATAAACCTGCTCAACCATATATGCTTCAAACTGTTTGCAGGCCTCCATCATCTCTTCATCGGTCTGAACCTTATCCTTTTGCTTAAAAGTCTTTTCCACGTCTGACTGACGTGTACTGTTAATTATAGAAGAATAATCTGTGGTTCCTATTATATCCATATATTTTCTCCTTATATAGTTCTTAGTGACATATTTTTGGTGTTAAGCATAGCGTGAGCGACAGCGAGCTATGCGTACACCATAAAATATGTCGCTAAGAACTTAAAACAAAACAAATTATTATCTAAGATTATTTGCCTGCTGCATCATCTCATCAGTTGCCTGAATTGCTTTTGAGTTCATTTCATAAGCTCTCTGAGCTACGATGAGGTTGACCATTTCATTGGCTACATCTACATTTGAACCTTCTCTGTAAAACTGATGTGTCTTACTCGGCGTAAGTGTTGCATTGCCCTGTTCTGCAACCGCTTCACCGGAGGCAAGAGTCACTGAGAAGTTGTTATTGCCTTCTTTATGTAAACCTGCAGGGTTATTGAACTGATATAATCCAAATCTTACTTCACGCCCATTGTTTAAAAGTGCCTGGAAATTTCCGTCGTCACCTGCAAATCCAAATCTTCCGTTATCATCTATCTGTACATCCGTAGCCACTCTGTTTAAAGGAAGAAGGATATTTTGTCCGTTGGTATCAAGCACCGGATATCCATCTGAAGTACAGAGGAGATTGCCATTAGCAGTAGGTGAAACTATGAAGTTACCGTCTCTTGTGTACTGCAATTCTCCGTTAGGTGTTCTTACCTGATAAAAACCATCACCTTCTATAGCTACTGCAAATGGATCTTCTGTCGCAAGAAGCTCACCCTGTGTAAACATACTTGTTATGGCTGCTGTCCTCGAACCAAGTCCTACTTCTGCAGCCACCGGTTTTAAGTCACCTGCGTTGTTGGTTGACTGCGACTGAAGATTCTGATATAAAAGTGATTTAAAACTTGCCTGCTGTGTTTTATATCCTGCTGTGTTAACGTTTGCTACATTATTGGCTATTGTATCTACATTTGTCTGCTGTGCTCTCATACCTGACGCAGCAGTCCATAGTGAACGCATCATAATCCCGTACCTCCTGACCATTTATATCCGATATAACCGAATCAATACTGTAATTTATAATCATCTAAATAATTTATCGGCTTATTTTTCCACAGCTTAACCTTATACCTGACCGATTGTTACTGTCTTTTCGAGTATATCATCTATAGTCTGTACCATCTTCTGGTTGGTTTCATAAGCTCTGGTAATAGCTATCATATCTACCATCTCAGTTACCATATTGACATTGGACATCTCAAGATATCCCTGTGTAAGCGATGCATTGGCAGGTATCTCGGTAGCCCCGTCAACCGCCTCATACATATTTTCACCATAGCTTGACAAAAAGTCATAGCTCTCAAAATCCGTAAGTCCTATGGTTGCAACATAATTGTTGTCGGCATATATATCTCCGGTTTCGCTGATTGCCACATCGACAAAATTGGCATTTGGTATCTGTATAGGATTACCATTTTCGTCAAGTACGGAATCTCCGTCCTTTGTCTGTAAAAATCCTTCTTTGGTAACTGTAAAGTCACCGTCACGCGTATATCTGATATGGGCATTACCCTCTTTATCAGTCATTCTTATGGTAAAAAAGCCTGAGCCGCCTATGGCCACATTATAAACATCTCCGGTTTCTCTAAATCCACCTTGTGACATATCGTAGAAAGTCTCGCCAATCTTGGTTCCGAGAGCAACTCCGCCTATACCTCTTTTTATATTGGGTCCTTCTGTGTTGTCATCAATTTTAACAGCAAGCTGTCTTGCAAAGGATTGGGATGTGGCATCTATCTTTTTAAATCCGGTTGTGTCTGCGTTGGCCATGTTGTTTGTAACAACATCCATACGTTTTTCTTCATTTCTAAGTCCTGTCCATGCTGTATAAAGGCCTCTTACCATACTATCACTCCTTAAAATGTTTCGGGAAACTCCGGCATATATTGACTTTTCTCACGCCCTCGCTCCACGCTGCACTAATTACTTCTTCTCACTTAAAAATTCGATATATTTACCTGTTCCTATAGCAACTGCCGTAAGCGGTTCTTCAGCAGTCATGGTTGTTATACCGGTATTTTCCTCTATAAGCTCCTCAAGTCCATGTAAGAGTGATCCGCCCCCTGTAAGAACTATACCTCTGTCGGCTATATCCGCCGCAAGCTCCGGAGGTGTTCTTTCAAGCACCGAATGTACGGCATCCACAATCTGAGCCGTAACCTCTCTAAGTGCCTCCTCTGTCTCATCTGATGAAACAGTTACTGTCTTAGGCAGGCCTGTAACCAGATTTCTTCCTCTTATCTCCATAGTTATATTCTCAGGTCTCTTATAACAGGTTCCGATATTTATCTTTATTTCTTCAGCCGTTCTTTCACCGATAAGAAGATTATGTCTTTTTCTCATAAATCTGACTATCGCTTCGTCAAAATCATCTCCGGCAACCTTTATCGATGTTCCGACAACTGTTCCTTCAAGTGAAATAACCGCTATATCAGAGGTTCCGCCTCCTATATCCACTATCATATTGCCGCAAGGTCTGGAGATGTCTATGCCTGCTCCGATCGCCGCAGCAACCGGCTCCTCAATTATATATACATCTCTTGCACCTGCCTGATAAGTAGCATATTCTACTGCTTTCTTTTCTACCTCGGTTACTCCCGAAGGTACGCAGACGCTTATCCTTGGCCGTCTTCCAAAAAAGCTTTTTCCAACAGCTTTCTGGATAAAGTATTTAAGCATCTTTTCGGTAATCGTAGAATCAGAAATAACCCCGTGTCTAAGTGGTCTTACAGCCACTATATTACCCGGGGTCCTTCCCAACATCAGCCTGGCCTCCTCGCCAATAGCTTTTATTCTATCTGCATCTCTGTCGTATGCTACGACTGAGGGTTCACTCAAAACTACGCCCTTGCCTTTTACATAGACTAGTACGCTGGCTGTTCCTAAATCTATACCTATATCTGAACTTGCCATCGTTTACTCCTTTCCCGCTATCATATATATCGTCAATATTTTATAAATCATTAGCTTTTCTCATTATAATCAAGGATGCAGGCTCTCCGTCAAGCCATTCCATCTTAATTTCCGTTATGTCCATAATCTGATCCAGCTTTTGGATATAACTCCTCCAGTTAGCAACCTTTTCCTTATTAATAAATGGTTTTCTCATAGTTGCTATACCGTCAAACCTGTCGTGTAAATCATTTACCAGAATCCTGCTGTCAGTTCCGACAAATTCAAAGCCCACCAGCTCATTCATCTTTTTATTGGAGAACAATACCTCACCTGAATAAGCATCTCTTACAAACACTCCCACATCAAAGTTATTGTATGTTTCTATCAGATGTTTATTCACATTTCTGACATTATCGTCACCTACAGCGTTTTCTATCATATTTTGAATAATAAGAGTTATACTCTTCAAAAATCTTAATTCTTCCTTTGAGAAAACACGCTCATTTCTATCTTCCGCAAAAAATACCACACCATTGAGCTTACCCTTTACATATATAGGATAAGCAACCACTGCCTTCAGATTATATCTCATAATACTAAGCTTGGTTTCTCTTGTATAATTGGCGTTGTCTACAAGGTGGATGCCTCCGCCGTTTTTTATATTTTGTTCTACTATATACATATTTGCAGACAATGTTTCCAGCAAATCCGTATCCGGTTCTCTGCCACTTATATTACAGTAATTTCTTATCTTGTACTCTTTAACATTGTGCTTGGAACGTGTATATACAAAGGCTTCTCCAAGATTTAAGTGCGTACATACATCTCCCAGTGTCTCTTCGATAACCTCATTGATTGAATTATAAAGATTACTGTTTATCTTCGAAAGCGCATTGGTCATGATATTTTGACCTGCAAGTTCCTCGCGAAGCTTTGCGCCTACTCCTTTTGTCTTTGCAATCTCTATCTCTGCGGAAAGCTTTTTTTCAACATAATCAGATATAAGCTCGGCTATATCGCAAAAATCCTGAAATAATTTTCTCAACCTCTCATTTTCGTCTTCGGTATAAGATGCTATAATCCATATAGCGATTATCTTGCCATTTTGTCTTATCGGCGCTCCAAAAACGTTGCCATGCCACGGTTCTATCATCGGTCTTACAGATGGTTCGCCCGTTTCAAATATATCATCTCTATGCTCACAAAACGCTTCTTTGGATTTTGGATTTTCCAAAGAATCATAAAAAACTCCAAGATTAGCATCAGGGCCTGTTGGATTATATATCATTTTTCCATCCAGGTCGACATACGCCGAATAAAGCCCTGTCATATCAGAAAATGCCGCAAGCGCAGCCTCCATCTTTTCATCATTTTTTATAAGTTCGTAGCCTTCCTCTGCATTTTCAGACTTCTTGTGCTTTTTTCCATGTCCTTCATTTTTTTTCTTTTTTTCTTTCTTTTCTCCATCCTTGGAAATATAACATTCCAATATTATATTGCCATCTTTTCCTTCTGATATACTTATCTCATTGGTAACATTATATAATTCGCCATTATCCCCTACCATTCGATAACTATGGACATAGTCTTTTACCTTGCTTTCTATCGCATCTCTTACAACTGCTTTAACCTTATCCCTGTCTTCCGGAAATATATAATCATCCGTAAGCTTTAAGCCCTTGCTGATCATCTCATGATTCATACCGATTATAGCAGAATTCGGAGAAATGTATTTCAAAGCAAATTTATCATCATCCGGCATATATTCTTTTACAATAACAACATAACCCGATTTGCTTATAGCTTTTAAAAGATACTTATTTTCAAAAAGCATTTTACTTCCTCCCATAATTGTACATTTAAACCATTACCAGTTTCAAAAAGATATATTCCTTAAATATATATTTCTTAAAAGGTATATTTCTTAAAGTTATATTTTCTTAAGTTATATTTCCTTAAGTTATATTTCCTTAAGTTATATTTCCTTAAGTTATATTTTCTAAAGTTATATTTTCTTAAGTTATATTTCCTTAAGTTATATTTTCTAAAGTTATTTTTTCTTAAGTTATATTTCCTTAAGTTATATTTTCTAAAGTTATTTTTTCTTAAGTTATTTTTCTTAAATGTTATATTTTCTAAAATTATATTTCCTTAAGTTATATTCTTTAAATATATATATTTATCGGTTTTGTTATAAAATGGCTGCTGCATATGATATGCAACAGCCACATGATAAATTATCTTCGCTATAAATTATCTTTCCAAATTAGGAAATGCCTGATCTGCAACTGCCTTTGTTTCATTACATGCTGTAACTACATTTTCAACAGACTTAAGAAGTGTATTCATATACTCACTTACACTCTCACACTCTTTCTTAATAGACATCCTTGTATTGTAAGCCTCTACTCTTGCCTGATTCTTCATCTCCTCACACTCGGCATTGGTCTGTTCGGTAAGAACACGACAGTTATATTCTGTTTCCTCCCTGAGTGTATCTGTCTCTTCCTTTGCTGTACGCTTTAATTCTTCACAATCAGCATAAGTTGTTTCTCTTAACTCCTGACAAGCACTCTGTGTTTCGGCATTTAACTGGTCACATGCTGACTGAGTTTCATTTCTGAGCCTCTCACACTCTGCGTTGGTCTCATCTGCAAGTCTCTGACACTCTGCATTGGTCTCCTCAGTAAGTGTCTTACACTCTTTCTGCGTCTCTGCCATAAGAGAATCAGCACTTTCTCTTGCCTGAAGAAGAGTTCTGGAAATTGACTCATATCTCATAGCTGACTCTTCTTCTCTTGATTTATATGTCTCTAACTGATCTTTCATCTGAGTAAGCTCTACCTGAAGCTCATCATTTACCTGCTTAAGATTATCTATAGTGCTGCTTGATTCATTTAAATTTACTTCTCTCATAGTATGAAGATTCTTAACCGACTCGCTAAGCTTTAATATATTTGCCTTTAACTCTTCTACTTCCTTCTCGTGCTCTTTAGTTAAATCTTCGATATAAAGCTCTGTAGCTTTCTTATCATATCCACCAAATGACGCTGTTTTTATCTGTAACTCCATACTAACTGTTCCCCTTTCACCTTTACATAACAATTCTTAATGTGATTAAAATCATATACAAGATTATATCACACGAAATGACAATATGCACTCATTTTTTTAAATAATCTGATTAATTATATTTTTCTATCGCTTTTATTTATTTTCTGTGATACAATGAATTGGCGAATGCAGATTATTTATTCTTTTTTGATATATGTGCAGTTACGCGCATTTACATTATATTATGTGAGGTTTTTTCTATGAATATTAAATTTAAGAAATATTTATCTTTATTACTTTGTCTGATGCTTACGGCTTCCTTATGCTCTTGCGGCAGCAAGCCCGAAAAAAAATATCAGGAGTACGTCAAGAGTCTCATTGCAATTAATTACCTGGGTGTATCTGAAGAATACATTAAATCAACCGGTGCCAACAAAGAGGATGCAGATGCCCTTTATGAGGCCAACGCAGAGCTTCTTGCCAACAATATCCTAACTTATTACGGCATAACTATTTCTGATGCATCTGAAATGATGGATGACTATATAGCTCTCGCCAAAAATATTTACGGAAAGGTTAATTACAAGGTTTCTCCTGCGCGCAAAGACGGAAGTGTTTACCTTGTTGATGTAACAATCTCTCCAATTAATATTTTTGCACAGTCCTCTGAGGATGTTACCAACTACGTCAATAAGTTCAATGAAGGCGTAGCAAGAGGTGACTACAACGACTATACCCTTGTCCAATACGAAACTGAATTTTCAACCGGCATGCTTGAAATCTTAAACAATGCCGCATTAAATATGACCTACGCAGACCCGGTAACAGTAACCGTTGAAATCGTAGTTGACGGCGACACCTACTACATCAGCGAACGTGATTTCTTAAAAATCGATGCCGCTATGATCAATTCAACCGACGTACCTCTCCCAGAAGCAACACCGGAAGATGCAGAATAAACTTCGGTTTAAAGGGGGAATGGTCAATTATAGAGCGGTATGTACGAGACTGACTTCTCGTGATGTATATATGTTGTATATATGATGCATATGTGATGTATATGTGATGTATATGTGTTATATACTTCCTATTTCTTGTGATTTTAAACATATGGCTATAAATTGAGACATTTTCTTGTGTTCTGTTAGCCATAATCTGCTTATTTTTCCTGAAGTTACTTGAATACGGCTATAAATAGGGGTGTTTTCTTGCGTTCTGTTAGCCGCATCCTATTTTAAATATTAACCCATTCAATTTCAAACAATTTCTTTCCCTATAAGGTACGCCATATATAAGGGTCTTATAGGTAATTTTGGAATCAAATCAGATAAGTAAACCGAACTTTTACCTATAATCAAAGCTCTTTATAGTATTTTTATAGGTAATTTATACATTATTTCAGCCAGATTATCGAATAAATTACCTATAAGAACGGAAGAATCTTGCATGCTTATAGGTAAATTGCGAGTTGCATCAAACTAATTATCGCTTTTTTTTAAAGGTAAAAAAACAAAAATAAGTATGATATAATTTAGCTTTAATTTCCTTTGAGCCGGTAACATACTCTGCGGTTTTGCTTCTTTTGTTACCGGTTTTGCTTCTTTTGAATCCTTAATTTCCTTTGAGCCGGTAACATACTCCTCGTTTTTGCTTCTTTTGTTACCGATTTTGCTTCTTTTGAATCCTTAATTTCCTTTGAGCCGGTAACATACTCCTCGTTTTTGCTTCTTTTGTTACCGGTTTTGCTTCTTTTGAATCCTTAATTTCCTTTGAGCCGGTAACATACTCTGCGGTTTTTTCTTCTCTTGTTACCGGTTTTTGCTTCTTTTGAAACTTTGATGTAGCCATCTAGAAAAACCACGTGATTAACCTAACATAAATTATTGAATAAGTATAAAAAAGGCCTCATTAAATAATAGATAAAGATAAATATCAAGTATATCTTCACGCAACCTGTCTATAAATCATATGGAGATTTAGCATATAATCTGTTTAAAGTTCATGTGTGATCTATTACAACAATTTTACCTATTCATATGTCACATTATAAAACTTGATACAGACTAAAACACGTTTATTGCGTAAATAGTCCGTCAGGTTTTTCGTTCCTGGCGGACTAAATCTTGCTTTTCTTATAATCAGTCCGTCAGGTTCTTCGTTCCTGGCGGACTAAATCTCGCTTAACTCAAAAATATTCTGCTTTTTCATAATTGATGTGGTAAAAAAATATCATGTTTTTTTCTTGCCATAAATATATTATTTTTTAGAATGCAAAAAGTCACACCCTATACCGAGCTATATTATATCTCTGTAATTATTTCTATGTCAACTATTCGGAATCAGATATCGGAATCATTTACCATAACCTCATTATTGCGGTATACTGATCCACATTGCAGGTCTTACGGTATTACCCATATCTTTTTGGCTTGCGTTAAAATTACCGTACACATCTATTATAGATGTAAATTCCTGATTAGCCTGAAAATCACTCGGACAGCGTAACCACCACTGACCGGTTCCCGTTGCGCCATCAGT